>CALBYC010000162.1 GCA_937890135.1 uncultured Parabacteroides sp. | reverse complement strand
ATGTCCGGACGGATTCCTGCATATTGGTGGGCGAAGAACTTGCCGCTCCTGCCGTATCCCGACTGCACTTCATCAATGATCAGGACTGTCTGGTATTTTGTGCACAAGGCTCGCAATTCCTGCATGAACTCGTCCGTAGGGACTTGGATGCCGCCGACACCTTGGATGCCTTCTATGATGACGGAGGAAACATCGCCTTTTTTCAGTTCGACTTCTACGGCATACGGGTCGTTCAAAGGGAGGTAAGTGACATCCAGGCCTTCATTGATGGGGGCTACGTACTTGGGATTGTCCGTTACACGCACCGCCGCGGATGTTCTGCCATGGAAGGAATGCTTGAAAGCGATGACGCGGCGCTTCCCGTTATGGAAAGAGGCCAGTTTCAAGGCGTTCTCGTTTGCCTCGGCGCCAGAGTTGATCAGGAACAGTTGGTATTCATCGTACCCGCACGCGCTACCTAACTTGTCCGCTAAAGTCTGTTGGAGGCTATTGATGACGGAGTTGGAATAAAATCCCAATTTGCTTACCTGTTCCGTAATGGCTTTAACGTAAACGGGGTGGCTATGACCGACTGAAATGACGGCATGTCCTCCGTATAAGTCTAAATATTCATTACCCTCTTTGTCCCAGACATGGCAACCCTTGCCTTTAACTATTTCTATATTAAATAGGGGAAATACATCAAATAATTTCATCTTATAATCATGTTTTAGATTAGAAAGCACTTGGCTTCAGGTGCAAACCTATGGTCTCTTCCAGCCCGAACATCAAGTTCATGTTGTGGACGGCTTGGCCGCTCGCTCCTTTCAGCAAATTATCTATCATAGAGATAATCAGCAACTGGTCCTCGTATTTCTGGAGATAAATCAAGCACTTGTTTGTATTGACTACCTGCTTCAGGTCCGGATTCTTATCCACGATGAAAGTGAACGAATGATCGTTGTAATACTCGTCGTATAATTTGCGGATTTCCTCCAGGTCCACTTTGCAGCTTAGATAGGTTGTGGCGAAGATGCCTCGGGAGAAATTCCCGCGCATCGGGATGAATCTGATTTCACTGCTGAAACTGTTCTGCAGTTGGCAAAAGCTTTGCCTGATTTCGGCCAAATGTTGATGCGTGAACGGTTTGTAGATGGATATATTGTCGTTGCGCCAACTGAAATGCGAAGTGGCGGAAGGCTTCACGCCCGCACCCGTCGAGCCGGTTACCGCATTGACATGCAAATCCGAGTTTAGCATCAAATGTTTCGCCAATGGCAATACCCCTAACTGGATGCAAGTCGCGAAACAACCAGGATTGGCGATGTGCTTAGCCATGCAAATCTGCCTTCTGTTCAATTCCGGCAACCCGTATGTAAAGTCATGTTCGGGAGACGCGATGCGGTAATCCATGGATAAATCTATGATTTTCACAGAATCAGGAACGGAATGGGATTCCATGAACTTTTTGGTATCGCCGTGGGCCGTGCAGAAGAAGAGGCAATCGATCTCGTCCAATGGCAACTGGTCCGTGAAACGCAAATCCGTTTCTCCGTACAATCCTTCGTGCACGTCCGTAATCAAGTTACCTGCGTTGCTGGTACTGTTGACAAACACGATCTCTGTGTCCGGATGATTGATAAGCAGGCGAATCAATTCGCCTGCCGTATATCCGGCTCCGCCTATGATGCCGACCCTAATCATATTTCTTCGTCTTTATGGTTGGCATAGTAAACGCGCAACGGAGTGGACAATACTTTGATGAACCCTTTGGCGTCTTCGGCTGTCCAACCTTTCTGCATTTCTCCGTACTCCCCGAATTTCGTCTTGACCAGATCATCTTTTGATTCCACACCGACTGTAGAGAAAGACAAAGGACGCAATTCCAGGATGGCCGTACCGTTTACGTTGCGTTGGGACTCTTGCAGCATCGCCTCGATGTCGCGCATGACCGGCTCAAGGTATTCGCTTTCATGCAGGAACATTCCGTACCAGTTGGCCACCTGGTCTTTCCAATATTGCTGCCATTTGCTCAAAGTATATTTCTCGAGGAAGCGGTGTGCTCCGATAATAAGCATCGGTGCTGCGGCCTCGAATCCCACGCGGCCTTTGATGCCTATGATGGTGTCGCCCACATGCATGTCCCGGCCGATACCATATGCGGCTCCGATTTCTTCCACTTTCTGTATGGCCTTGATCGGATCCTCGAACTTTTCGTCGTTCACGGCTTTCAGTTCTCCTTTTTCGAATGTCAATCGCAACTGTTCAGAACCCGTTTTGGTTACCTGTTTCAGGTAAGCGGATTCGGGCAACCCCTGCGCTGAATCTAATATTTCGCCACCGCAGATGGATGTTCCCCACAAGCCTACGTTGTATGAATATTTCAATTTCGTGAAGTCTGCTTCGAACCCATGCTCCTTCAAGTAATTGATTTCATATTCGCGGCTCAACGCCATGTCACGAGTCAATGTGATGATTTCGACGTTCGGGGCCAGTACCATGAAAGTCATATCGAAACGGATCTGGTCATTCCCGGCTCCGGTAGAACCGTGGGCGATGGCGTCCGCACCGATTTCGTTGGCATAGCGAGAAATAGCCAAAGCCTGGAAAATACGTTCGGAACTTACGGAAATAGGATAAGTGCCGTTACGTAGGACATTGCCGAACACCATGAACTTCAGGCTCTTCTCGTAATACTCGTGCGTGACATCCAATGTCACATATTTCGTTGCCCCCAGCTTGTAGGCGTTTTCCTCATTTTGCTTCAATTGCGCCGCACTGAAACCGCCCGTATTTGCGCAGGCAGCATAAACTTCATATCCTTTTTCTTTCGCCAAATACATAACGGTGAACGAAGCGTCCAAACCGCCGCTAAAAGCGACTA
>CALBYC010000161.1 GCA_937890135.1 uncultured Parabacteroides sp. | reverse complement strand
AAGGACGATGACGGCAATGACAGCAAGAAAGAGAATGCGGCCGGGCAGGAAAACAAGGAGGATGGTGAAGGTGGAGACAAAAAAGAGAGCCGTCTGTTGGGAAGGAAAAAGGATACCGGCGATTATGACGAGGACGGGTATTATAAAGCAAGCATACCTTGGAGCTTTTCGTTCAATTATGGCATGACCTTGGGATATGGCGATTTCAATCCGGCCAAAATGGAATATAAATATCGCATCAACCATAATTTGAGTTTCAACGGAAGCATCCAGCCGACCAAAAGCTGGCGTTTTAATTTTAATGCCAATTATGATTTTGATACTAAAAAGATATCATACATGTCATGCAATATAACCCGCCACATGCATTGTTTCCAAATGACCGCAAGCGTCATCCCGGTAGGCAGGATGAAATCCTACACTTTCTCGATAGCTGTCAGCTCTTCTCTGCTGAAAGATTTGAAATATAATCAAAGCAGCAGTTTCAGGGAAGGACAGCAATGGTATTAAGAGGGGGACGGGCTACCAGTCTATCGGGTCTTGCCCTGTGGCTATCAAATAATCGTTCGCCTTGCTGAAGGGCTTGCTGCCAAAGAAGCCCCTGTACGCTGCGAGCGGGGAGGGGTGTGCCGACTTGATGACCAGGTTTTGCGAAGTGTCGATGAACGCTCCTTTTTTCTGCGCATAGGAACCCCATAAGATATAAACTATGTGGGAGCGTTTCTCGGCCAATTCATGAATGACGGCATCGGTGAACGTTTCCCAGCCCCGATTTTGATGCGACCCGGCCTGATGTGCGCGGACTGTCAGCGTTGCATTCAATAGCAAGACCCCTTGGTCCGCCCATCTGAGCAGATTGCCGTTTGCCGGCATGGGTTTCCCTAAATCGCTTTCCAATTCTTTGAAAATATTGACTAACGATGGGGGGTATGGGACTCCCTCTTGGACGGAGAAACTAAGCCCGTGGGCTTGTCCGGGCTCATGATACGGGTCTTGCCCCAAAATGACGACTTTGACTTTGTCGAACGGGCAGTGCTCGAACGCATTAAAGATATAGGGACCGGGAGGATAGACGGTGGAAGATTTATATTCCTGACGGACAAAGTCTGTCAGGTTTTTGAAATAATCTTTTTCAAATTCAGGCGACAATCGCTCCTTCCAGCTTGATTCTATTCTGACATTCATATATATGATAAATAACTTAAGTTCGACGGACTATCAAATCGGTCGCTATCTTTTCGCAAAAAGGATACTACCTTTTCCCGAAAAGGCAGTATCCTTTTTGCGAACTCATCGGCAGGAAATCCCGTACGGCCGGTATCCGGCATACAGAAGGCCGCTCTTCATCGGACCGGGAAGCACTATCCGGTTCAGATCAAATTGATGCCTGCTTCGCGGGCTTCTCTTCGCATCTCGTCCGGCCATATGCTTGATTGGATTTCTCCGATATGGGCTTTGCGCAGATAGAACATGCAAAGTCTGCTCTGGCCGATGCCGCCTCCGATTGATTGTGGCAATTCTCCGTTCAGGAGACGCTTGTGGAAATATAATTCTTTGCGGTTGGTCGTCCCGGTCAGTTCCAATTGGCGTAACAGGGCCTCTTTGTCCACGCGTATGCCCATGGAAGAGAGTTCGATCGCATGGTTCAGCACGGCATCCCAGACCAACAAATCACCATTCAGGCCTTTGTACCCGTCGGGTGTTTCGGTAGACCAGTCGTCATAGTCCGGGGCACGTCCGTCATGCCGTTTCCCGTCGCTCAGCTTGCCACCTATGCCAATGATAAAGACCGCGCCATATTTGCGGGTTATTGCATCTTCCCGTTCTTTCGGCGTAAAGGTAGGATATTTTTTCAATAAATCTTCGGAATGGATGAAATGAATTTTCTGGGGAAGGATTGGCTTTATGGAAGGAAACATTTCGTAAACCAAATATTCCGTACGAACCATCGCCGCATAAATGCGCTCCACTATCTCTTTCAAGAAGTCCACGTTCCGCTCTTCTTTTTTCATTACTCGCTCCCAGTCCCATTGGTCAACGTATAGCGAGTGCAAATTGCCAAGCTCTTCGTCCGAGCGGATGGCATTCATGTCCGTATATATGCCATATCCCTCTTCGATGTGGTAATCTGCCAAGGTCAGTCGTTTCCATTTCGCAAGCGAATGGACAATCTCCGCCTTTGCGTCTCCTAAGTCTTTGATAGGAAAAGTTACAGCTCTTTCCACTCCATTCAAGTCGTCATTGATGCCTCTGCCTTTCAGCACGAACAGAGGGGCTGTCACGCGTCGAAGACGCAATTCGGATGACAGGTTTTGTTGGAAAAAGTCTTTGATGACCTTGATTCCCAATTCCGTTTGGGACAAGTTCAGTATTGCCTTGTACCCTTCCGGTTTAATAAAATAACTCATGTATAAAAATCTTTAATTCCTATTTGGATTATGTGTCCGGCAAAGGTAGTGCTTTATGTTATATTATCAATGGTTTTTGCCGTTTTATTGCAAAATGACAGATATTCTTTTGTGGTGCGTTCAAAATAATAATTTTACATGATTATTGCATATGTGTTGCAATCGTGTTAAGGATAAAAAAGGCATGATGCCTTGTGCAAAACCAAGGCAATAATAATGAGGGGCGTATTTCCCCCTCTCCCTTCACTGGTTATACATATCCTTGTAATAAAAATCTAATATGTCCATCAGCATGTCATAGGCCTTTTGCGCCGGGCTGTCCGGATTCAAGTGTATCGCTTTTAAATAGCTGTTCAGCGCAAGCCGGTTGTCTCCTTTTTTCCGCCAAGCGTTTCCCATGAGATAATGCGCTTCGTCGCTTGAAGGATTCTCATTCAGGTAGTCGTTCAACAGCTGGATGGCTTTATCCGTTTCGTTTTCATATACCAGTTCGCGCGCTTTTTCGATGATGTTCTCCATTGCCATTTGACATCAGTTTTTGTTCAGTTTGATAAGTTCTTCTAATATGGTGCGGTCGTTCGACAACCTTGGGATTTTGTGCTGGCCGCCCAACTTGCCTTTGTTTTTCAACCAATCGTAAAAGCAGCCTTCTCGCGCAACGATGATTTCCAAAGGCTGCAAGGAGATTTCTTTGTACCTTTTGGCCTCGTAATCAGAATTGACTTGTTTGAGTGATTCATCCAAAAGATGGGAGAATTCGGCGATGGAAGCCGGTTTTTTCTCAAATTCAATCATCCATTGGTGCCTGCCTTTGGCTTTGTCCAGCAGGAACAAAGGGGCGACCGTGTACTCTTTGATTTTAGCGCCGGTGCATTTACAAGCCATCTGGAGGGCGGTGTCGGCATTGTTCACCATTAGCTCTTCCCCGAAAGCATTGATGAAGTGCTTGGTCCTGCCTGAAATGATGAATTTATAAGGGTGGAGGGAAGTGAACTTGACCGTGTCTCCTATCAAGTAACGCCATAGCCCTCCGGCTGTTGTTATGACCATCGCGTAGTTCTTTTCTTTTTCAACTTCCCATAGAGGCAACACGGTAGGATTATCCGAATCCAGTTCATTCAAGGGAATGAATTCATAAAAGATGCCGTAATCCAGCATAAGCAGGAGGGAATGGTCGTGCGGGTCGTCTTGGATGCCGAAAAAGCCTTCGGAGGCGTTATATGTTTCCATGTAGTGCATTTGATCGGAAGGAATCAAGCTCTTGTACTCGTCGCGATAAGGCAGGAAGCTGATGCCTCCGTGGAAAAAAACTTCCAAGTTGGGCCATACTTCTGTCAAGTACTTTTTCCCCGTGTAAGCCAATACGGCTTTAATTAGAACCAACATCCACGATGGCACGCCGGATAGGTTGTTGACATTCTCGCGGCAAGTGCTTTTGACGATAGCTTTGATTTTGCTTTCCCATTCGTCCATTAAAATGATTCGTTTTTCGGGAACCCGGATGCAATTGATGAGAGGATTCAAATTCTGTAATAAAACGGCGGACAGATCTCCGCAATGGGCATGGGCATTCAAAGCGGAAGGAGCATGACTCCCGCCCAATATAAGCCCCTTGCCTGTGAAAAAACGACTTTGTGGATGATTGTTTAAGTAAAGAGCAACCGTGTCTTTCCCCCCTTGGTAGTGGCAATGGCGCAGAATATCGGAAGTGACAGGTATGAACTTGCTTTTGTCGGAAGTCGTCCCACTGCTTTTGGCGAACCAATGGCAAGAACCATCCCATAGCACGTTCTTTTCCCCTTTTATCATTCGCATGACATCGGCCTTGATTTCATCGTATTTTCTGACAGGGAAAAGGTTTTTGTATTCGTCGTAATGTCGAATGTGTTTGTAGCCATATCGTTTGCCCCACTCCGTGCCAGATGCTTTGTGCAATAACTCCAAAAGTTGCTGTCGTTGTATTTCATCAGCAAACTGTGCATAACGACCTATGGCTTTTAGTCTGTCCTTAAAGAAGATATTATATACTATAGAAGTCTGTATATCCATCGTGATAAATTAAATTCTGACGGAGCAAAGTTAATTATTCTCTTCATATTTCTACTTTTATTTTTACCTTTGTGATAAACAAAAAGTGAAATTATGAAGATAGGTATTCTTTCATCAGGCGGAGATTGTCCAGGGATTAACGCAACTATCCGCGGTGTCGGAAAAACGGCAATCACTCAATATGGAATGGAAGTCGTTGGCATTCACGGAGGGTTTTCAGGGCTTTTGAATCGAGACGTTGAACTATTGGACGAGAATAGTTTGTCGGGCATTCTGAACATGGGCGGAACCATATTGGGTACTTCTCGGGAGAAGGGTTTCCGAGAGATGTTGACTTCGGTTGACCATGAAAAGTCCAACTTGATAACAGAAGCATATCAAGAAATTGGATTGGATTGTTTGGTATGTATTGGTGGGAACGGCACGCAGAAAACGACCAATCTTTTGGCCGAACATGGCATGAACGTCATAGGCCTGCCCAAAACTATTGACAATGATATTTGGGGAACTGACGAGACATTTGGTTTTGACACGGCCGTGAATATTGCAACGGATGCGATTGACCGTTTGCATTCCACGGCATGTTCACATAAAAGAGTCATGTTGGTGGAGGTGATGGGGCACCATGCGGGCTGGATAGCCTTGCATGCCGGCATGGCTGGGGGTGCGGACGTTATCTTGTTGCCGGAGTTGGGATTTGATGAACAGAAAGTCTATGATGCCATACTGCGACGAGCACACAAAGGCAAACCACATTCTATTGTCGTGATTGCGGAAGGCTTGAAATTGCCGGACAAGACGCATGCGATAGATTATTTGACGGATAAGATAGAGGAAAAAACCGGTATCGAAACACGTAAGACCGTGTTAGGGTACATACAACGTGGAGGCACACCTTCCCCCTATGACCGCAATTTGGCGACCCGTTTTGGGGGGTACGCGACTGAATTGATAGCAAACAGGCAGTACGGTCGCATGGTATGCATGCGAAATGGCAAGATAGGCTCGATACCTTTGAAGGAAGTCGCTGGGAAACTAAAGCTGGTAACTCCGGACAATGATTTGCTGGTGCAAGGGAAAAGAATGGGAGTTTCGTTTGGAATTTAATAGGCAGGGACTGGAAAATGTTTGAAGGATATGTAGGAATTCGCTTGTGGGAAGGTCAGCTTTTCGGGGATACGATATTTAGCATATTATTAATCATGTTGCTCCTTTGGGCCATTACGGCGCGAATGCAGGTGAAATCATTTTTCAATATGTTTCGCATTTGCGTGACAAACCGCTCAAAGATGAATCTTGAAATATCTGTCTATTATAGCAAAGTCCTGAACTTAGTCCTGACTTTCCAAGCAATCATGTTGTTCTCGTTGGCCCTTGTCCTTTATGAATATGAGAATGGATTCATACATGTCATTAAGGAAGGCAAGCTGGAAATTACCATCCTGCTTACTTTTTCCTATGTCTTGCTTTATTACTCCCTGCGACGTCTTTGTTATAGAATCTTGATATTTATATTTGCAAGCCCTGATTATTACAGGCAATGGAAACTAAATTATAATTCCGTGATAGGCGTGTGGGGAATGCTTATGTACATTCCAGTCATAGTCCAAACCGTCAGTAGGGGGCTGAGCCGGACATGTGTCGTTTTATTCATTTTGCTCTATATATTAGGCCGTTTTGCGATAATTTATAAGTCAATACGTTTATTTAGCATAAAAAAATTCGATATTTTCTATTTAAGTTTGTACCTTTGCGCACATGAAATTCTGCCTTTGTGGATTATGTACAAAGGACTAATTTATTTGTATAACTTTATCGAGAAAAGTGCTATATGGCATTGAATATCAAAAAACTATTAGTATCACAGCCTAAGCCGGCATCGGAAAAATCACCTTATTTCGACATTGCGGAAAAGTATGGTGTCGAAATAGATTTCCGGCCGTTCATAAAGGTGGAACCCTTGTCTTCTAAAGAGTTCAGGCAACAACGAATCTCAATATTGGATTATACGGCAATTGTTTTTACAGCACGTGCTGGAATTGATTTTTTCTTCCGTTTGTGTGAAGAATTAAGGGTCACGATTCCGGAGACTATGAAATATTTCTGTATGACGGAATCGATAGCTGTCTATCTTCAGAAGTATATCGTCTATAGGAAAAGAAAGATTTTTTTTGGTGCTAATGGGAAGTTGGATGATTTGGTCACTATAATAGCGAAACATCCGAAGGAAAAATACCTGATTCCTGTTTCTGATGTGCATAAAGATGATTTAAAGGTACAATTGGAAAGTAAGAAGATTGATTTTACTGAAGCCGTCATGTACCGCACGGTTAGCAATGATTTTACCGCCGACGAGAAGTTCGATTATGACATGTTGGTTTTCTTCAGTCCTTCGGGGATTTCATCATTGTTGAAGAATTTCCCTGATTTCGAGCAGAACGATATCCGCATCGGTTGTTTTGGCCCTGCTACGGCGAAAGCTGTAAAAGAGGCGGGCCTGCGTTTGGATGTCGAGGCTCCGACTCCGGAAGCTCCGTCTATGACAGCTGCTTTGGAACAATATCTGAAAAAAGAGATAGGAGAGCATAATTAAGATGGTTGGCAACAGGTACACTTTGTCAAAAAAAGAACGCCTGTCGAGGAAACGAGATATAGATGCCTTGTTCATGGAGGGAAAGTCCTTCATCGCATATCCTTTACGTGTGATTTTCTTATCGGTAGATTCAAGAGATAGAAGTGTACCTGTTTCTATTTTGGTGAGTGTCTCTAAAAAACGTTTTAAAAGAGCTGTAAAACGCAACCTTGTCAAGAGGCAAGTGCGAGAAGCATACCGAACCCAAAAGCATGAATTGTGTAATCATGTTCAGGGTGAAGGCCTATTCTTGATGGTTGCTTTTATTTTTATGGATAAAGAGATTTATCCCCAAAAAGGTATTGAAAAGTCCATGGCGAAAGCATTGCGCCAGTTGAAAGAAAAAATGCAATGAAGAAACTGCTTACATGGCTGTTGCTGATACCTGTCTATTTTTACAAGAATTGTATCTCTCCTTTTACTCCTCCTTCGTGCCGGTACGTCCCGACTTGTTCGGAGTATGCTGTCCAAGCTTTAAAAAAATACGGCCCCTTCAAAGGACTTTATTTGGCGTTAAAGCGCATTTCGCGTTGCCATCCGTGGGGAGGAAGCGGATATGATCCGCTTCCTTGATGAAATCTCCCTGGCTTTTTATACTCAGGGCATCCTTGTCATTTCGTTTTCACTTCATTCCATGCCGGAGGATTGATGCCCATCAAATGGCGGACGAAGAAATCGAAACGTTTGTGCTCTCCGAAATCTTCACCCATGGTGTGGTGCGCTCCGGGTATGACAACTAATTCAAAATCCTTGTTCGCTTTGATTAAGGCGTTGACCACTTGCATGGTCGATGCCGGGTCGACGTTGTCGTCCATTTCTCCGACCAGCAGCATCAACGGGCGTTCCAGCAGGTGGGCGTTTTCAACGTTTGAGCAAGCTTTGTATGATTCGTCTACCGGATACCCCATCCATAGTTCGTTCCACCAGATTTTGTCCATGCGGTTGTCGTGGCAACCACAAGCCGAGTAGGCTGCTTTATAAAATTCAGGATGGAACAGCACGGCCGTTGTTGATTCTTGCCCGCCAGCCGAGCACCCGAATATGCCCACGTTGTCGATATCCATGTAAGGGTATTTTTTGGCTGCCGCTTTGATCCATGCTATATGGTCTGGCAGTCCGGCGTCTTTCAGGTTCTTATAACATACTTCTTCAAACTTCTTGGAGCGGAACGAGGTCGTCATTCCATCTACCTGCACGACAATGAACCCCAGCTCTGCCAGTGAAGTCATCCACGGATTATAGGATGAAAATGACTTAGGCACATATTGGTCGCCGGGACCGGAATAAATATACTCGATGACGGGGTATTTCTTCGATGCGTCGAAGTTGGTAGGTCTGTAGATTACTCCCCACATATCTGTCACGCCATCTCTTCCCTTTGCCGAAAAGACCTCGGGGGCTTTCCATCCGTTTCCCGTCAGTTTGGAAATATCCGCTTTTTCCAGCTGCATGCAAACTTTCCCGTCTTTTGCGCTTCGTAACAATGCGACGGGAGCCTGGTCCACCTTGGAATATACATCTACCATGTACTGGTAGTCAGGCGAGTACCAAGCCTGGTGCATGCCTTCTTCCGGAGTCAGTTCCGTTAGGTTTTTCCCGTCGAAGCCGATGCGGTAGTAATGGATGAGGTAAGGGTCTTCTTTCTTGTTCATGCCATTCGCCGAGAAATAAATCAGCTGGTTCGCCTCGTCTACATGTTGTACTCCTCGCACGTACCATTCTCCTTTTGTAATCTGGCGGACAGGCCGGGCTGTTGCCCTGTCGTATAGGTAAAGGTGGTTGTAATTGTCCCGTTCGCTTGTCCAGAGGATGTGCTTGCCGTCTTTCAGGTAGTTCCTGTAAATGCGCGGGTAATTTACATATTTGTCCTCTTTCTCTTCGATCAAAGTGCGGACTTGCCCCGTCTCTGCCGACAATTCAAGCACGCGGTAGACTTTATGTCCTCGTTCGTTGTATTCGAACGTGACTCCTTTGCTGTCGTTGTTCCATTGTGGAAATGATATTTCATATTGATGAGCGAACAAATCCGTGGACGGGATGAACCGTTTGCCTGTTTCCACATCGAAAACACATGGGACTTTGAACATCAGCTCGTCTCCAGGCTTTGCATATTCTTGTTTGTGCAAAATAGGCTGTAACTGGGTGGTAGGTGAGGACTCCACGTAGTAGACGAACCGTTTCTCGACCGGACGGATGCGGCAGGAGACGACTTTCGTTCCATCCGGCGACCAGCTGATGAAAGATGAGTAATAGTTGCTCAGTGTCCCATCGATGCTCAATTGTTTTTCTTGTCCTGTGGCTACTTCCTTGACATAGACGTTGTCATTCTTGATGAATGCCACGTATTTGCCGTTGGGGGAAGGTACGGGGCTTGCGCTTTTCTCGTCGTCAACTTCCATCCAGTGGCGTTGTTTGCCGGGGGCGGCTGTTTTCCCTTTTCCCACAAGTTGGTCGCGCGCAATGTCGTAACACCAATTTGTCCCGTTGAAGGAGAAAAACAGGGTGTCCATGCCGTTTGTCACTTTGCAATTTTGGATGGGCAGCTGTTTTTCATCCACCTTTTTCCCGCTTTGCCCGGCAAGGGCGTTAGCCAGTTTCTTATGGTCGAATAGTTGACTTCGTTGTTGTTTTTTTGCATCTACCTTGACATAGACCGGACCTTCCGGGGTGTTTCTCACGTACCAAAAAAAATTCCCGTTCTCGTTCCATGAGGGATTGACCTGGCTATAATGAACCTGTTTGGCGTTGAACGTTTTCCGTAACGCATAAGCCCGGTTATAGTCGGCTGTAGTCCCTTGTGCGGCAGCATATCCGCTCACGAGCAATGCCAATCCGCTTAATAATAGTTTGTTCATATAATATCGAGTGTTAAAAATCATTGCCGGCAAAGGTATGCGTTATTCTTGCAATTTCCTATTTTATAGACTTGTTATTTTTCGCAAAAATGGACGAAAGCAAGGAGGAGGGAGGACGGGAAGGTCGGAAAGAATGGTTGGGAACACTTTTGGGAATGATTGCGACCGTTCAGGGCAATGGCCGTGGCTGTTTTTACCTTTTTTGCTTTTGACTTGGGGCACAAATCCTATGCGGCAACTGCGGGGCTGCCAATTTCGCTGGTTTTGCCGTAATCCCTTGCATGGATAAGTCTCCGGTATCCATGCAGAGATTATTATGAAATCGAATGTCACTTGACTTCCTCGATTTTCCCTTTCCCGATGATTCGTTGTTGCACGGCTGCCGGACCTTTGTAACGTATGTTGCCTTTCCCGATCAGGGAGGCGTTGAGGTTAGCGGTCGGATGAATTTCCATCAAGCCGCTGCCGGCCATTTTGCATTTCACGTCAGGGATGGCAACGCCAAACGCATGGATGTCTCCGCTGCTTAATGTCGTGAAGTTTCCCTGCTTCGCCGATCCGTTTTTCAGCCGGATAGACCCGGAGCCTCCCATGTTGCAGTTCAGTTTGTCCGCTTTTAACTCTTCCATCACCATGTTGGCACTTCCGGACACATCCAAATCAATTTCTCCTACTTCTACGCTCTTCTTGAATTGAACCAGGCAGTTGTCATTTGCTTTTATCTCTAATTCATCCCCTGTCAGTTTGCTGTTCACCATAAAGTTTGCATTCCCTGCTATTTTGGCCTTTTTTAACCATTTAGAGTTCGTTTTCACGATGAACTTTGACAGTTTCCCCACCTTGACTTTCTTGTCGAAACCCAATGTCAGAATCCTGTCATGAATGTCGATGTCGATGTATTGGTGAAGGTTTTCATCTAATGTGATTTCCAAATTGCATTCGTTGTCCGACTGCACATAGTTGAAATCCATCAATCCATTGATGCGCACTTCGTTAAAATCGTCGATTTTAATGGTCTTTGTGCTCAATTTCCCGTTGCCATTCACATTGTCCGCGGCATAGCTGTCCAAAAAGAAGCAGAACAAAAATGCCACCAATAAATAAACTTTAGTCTTCATATCCTTACGGTTTAATAAACATGAGGCGCAAATATAGCAATTTTATTTCACTGCTCGAATATTTCCCCCGCCGGTTGTGCTTGTTGTCTTTTCCTTCGGAGTTCCTTTATAATATAAATCTCCTCCGCCCGTGACCCTTGCGTCCAGTTTTTCGGTTGCGAATACTTCCGCTCTTCCTCCTCCGGTTACGCTGACTTCATACTCCTTGACTTCGAAGCCATAAGCATGCAAGTCTCCTCCTCCTGTGACTATGACATTGCCTTCTTCGGCTTTTCCTTGCAAGAAAGCGTCTCCTCCACCCGTGATTTTGACATTTATTTCCTTGCACGACAATGATTTTGCCTCCAAGTTTCCGCCTCCTGTGACTTTCAGGTTGCATTCTTCCAGCACGATAGGATTGTCCATGTGTAAATTACCGCCGCCTGTAATAAAAGCGTCCATCTCATCCCCTTTCAAGTATGAATCTATATAGAAATGGCCACCGCCTGTTATTTTTATACTCTTCAAATCGGTGGAAGTCCCCCTCATTAGGAATTTGGTCGGGCAGATGCCATACCCATCTTCTGTACGGATTGTCAATACTTTGTCAATGACACGAACCTTCAAATGCGGCATGATGTTCTTATCTGTCGTGACAGTCAAAGAATGCGTCTTTCCTTGCGTGTAATAGAACATCGGAGCCGCGCTCCCTTTGGTTCCTTCCCATTTCATAAAAGAAAAAGGAGTGCTCCGTGCACCATATTGCATACCTCCTACTTCGATGCCATCATACGGTCCGACCGAAAATTCTTTCGTGACAATTGTTCCGTTTCCTTCTATTTTTTCTGTTGCGTTCGCCGTAAAGAATAGACTTGCGATGATTGATAGGAAAGCCAAAAATCGATGAGTTTTCATATTATAGTTTCTTTTGTCGTTTCTATTTATAAGGACGCATGACAATGCGGAAGGTTGCATTCCTGAGAAGAAAAAAGAGGATAAAATATTCCTTATTCCCTTAAAAAAGAAAAATGGATGTACCGGGATGATGAATTCCGGTACACCCATTTGAGATTTATGTGAAAGGACTTAATTATAAGTTCCTAATCCAAATGTTACGATAAGCAACGGTTACACCGTGGTCCTGCAACAATAAAGGCAGGCGTCCATGAGGCTTGTATGTCGGGAAACCGATGTACGGAGTATTGCCTTTCAGAATGTAGTTGTTCTGGACGACGATGCCGTTTAATACAACGGTAATCATGGCTGGAGACTCCATGACGCCATCTGTGCCGAATTTCGGAGCTTTCCAGTAAATGTCATACACTTGCCATTTCTCGGTTCCTGTAAAGGCATTCGCCAAGGGGGCTGATTGCTTGTAGATGCTTCCTACCATGCCATTTACATAAGTAGGATTGTCTTCTCCATCCAGTACCTGCACCTCATAAATGCTTTGTAGGAAAATGCCACTGTTGCCTTTCATCTGTAATTTGTTGATGGGACCGGCAGGCTTAGGAGTCTTGAACTCGATATGCAATTGGCAATCACCGAAATATTCTTTGGTTTGGATTGTTCCCGTACCTGGAACTACTACCATTGCGCCGTCTTTTACTTCCCATTTGGCCGGAACTTTCTTTCCATCCTGGATTGAAACCCATTGGTCTAGATTCTTTCCATCAAACAATATGATAGCGTCAGACGGTGCGTTGCCTGGTTTATCGCCTGGCTGGACTTTCGGGGGCTGTGGAGAATACCATTCCGTGCATTCAGGTGCTACATGGCCACCTTCTTGTGCACTTACTGTTGTGAATCCGCATACAAGGCAGATTAATAAAAGTACTTTTTTCATGATGAAATAAATTTTAATTAGCAATAATATTCAAAATGCTTTGAAGGAGTTTCCCTCCTTTTTGCATTGCAAACTTAGTTTATATTTATGAAAAGTGCCAATGCTAAACGTTAATTATTACAATTCCCACTTGGAAGGGATTCTGCTGTCGCCACTTCTTATTGGAAACTTTCAACAGGGTTATTAACAAGTTTATCAACAGAAGTTATCAACAATGAGGCAATGCGGTGAATAAAATAAGACGTGGCCCTCATGAAGAGCCACGCCTTATTTAATATGTGAAGCATTAATTATTAATTTTTACGTTTTGATTTTGAAGCTTTAGCTTGTCGGCGTTCAGACCTGGAGCGTTCAAAGCGCCGTTGTGCGGTACCTTTTCTACGTCCTTTCCCTTTGTCCTCACTTTTTTGCTGTGCAGGTTCAACGGATATACGTCTTCCTTCCAATTCATACCCGTTCATGTTTTTCTCAACCTTGCGGGCGTCTTTTTCCTCTACTTCGAAGAACGAGAATTTTTCCATTAAGTCGATTCTGCCTATGCGGACTTTCCCTGGGACGCAATGGTTGATTATTTCAATCAACTGATTGACATTCATATGATCGGTTTTCCCGAAGTTGATGAAGAGACGGACAAATCCTTCTTCCGCTTGGTGACTGTTCCCTTTTTCCCTACGCTCCTTCCGGGATGCTTTTTCGTCCACAGTCTCAATTTCGTCAGCATCTTTGTAGTAATCGATCATTCGGTTGAATTCTAAAGAAACGACGCGTTTGATGATGTCTTCCTTGTCCAACCATTCCAGTTTACGATAGATTTGAGGCATTAACTCGGCAATTTCTTCTTCATTGACTTTTACCTTCTCTATCTGGTCTACCAGGTTAAAGAGTTGCTTGGCGCATATTTCTTTGCCTGTAGGCATTTCTCCTTTTTCGAATTTCTTATTGATGACGCGCTCGATTTCCTTTATTTTACCTTTTTCTCTAACGTGGCAGATAGATATAGAGACGCCTGTCTTGCCTGCTCTTCCGGTACGCCCTCTGCGATGTGTATAAGATTCTATGTCATCCGGCAAACCGTAATTAATCACATGGGTCAAATCGTCCACGTCCAATCCGCGTGCGGCTACATCCGTGGCAACGAGAAGTTGCAAGTTCTTCAGCCTGAACTTCTGCATTACGTAATCACGTTGTGCTTGGCTCAATTCCCCATGCAATGAGTCGGCATTGTATCCGTCCTGGATAAGTTTGTCGGCTATTTCTTGAGTCTCTTTCCTTGTTCTACAGAAGATGATGCCATAGATATTCGGATAGAAATCGGCGATACGTTTCAAGGCCAAGTATTTGTCTTGTGCACGTACCATATAATATACATCACGGATATTCTTGTTGCCTTCATTCTTTTTGCCGATGACAATCTCTTTCGGGTTATTCATGTACTTTTTCGTGATAGCGGCTATGCCTTGTGGCATTGTGGCAGAGAAAAGTAACATGTTCCTTGAAGGTGGAACTTCGGCCAAGATGGCATTGATGCTGTCCGAAAATCCCATATTCAACATCTCATCGGCTTCGTCCATGATTACGTTGTGGATGGTGCTTAAATCCACTGTCTTTCGATTCATCAAGTCAAGTAACCGTCCAGGCGTCGCGACGACAACATGGACTCCTCGCTTCAAACTGCGGATTTGGCTTTCTATGCTTGAACCTCCATACACGGGTAACACGTGCAAACGGTTAATGTATTTCGAGTATTCGTTCAAGTCATCTGCTATTTGCAAGCAGAGTTCACGTGTAGGGCATAAAACGAGTGCCTGCGGTTGAACTAAATCGACATTGATTTTTTGCAATATGGGTAATCCGTATGCTGCAGTCTTGCCCGTTCCGGTTTGCGCCAGAACGATAACGTCATTGTCTTCTCCTAATAAAAAAGGAATCACTTCCTCTTGTACCGGCATTGGGGATTCATATCCCATTTCTTGAATTGCCTTTAATATTGGTGCGGCAACTCCTAATTCTTCAAATGTTTTCAAATTCTATATGTTAGATGTAATGTACTCGGTAATGATATATCCTGCTGCAAAGATAGTGATTTATTGCCAATAATTTCCTATTCCAATAGCATATCCTTTAATTTTTCCTTGTTTTTGGTTGAGAAGAGTAGCCCTTCTCTGCGGAATTCTTTGAAGGAGCCATATTTACGGTTTATTTCATTGTAAGCTGCTTCTAAATAAGACTCGTTAACGGCTAACATGGTTGTCATTGCTTCCTGGGCGTCCCAGCTTAAAGATTTGGCTTTATTCGACATGAACAAAGGGTTTATGTATTGGTTAGATTCCATATAATCTTTTACTATGGTTTCATAAGGGATGTCCAGCAACATCATTACTAATGAAATCAAATAACCCGTACGGTCTTTTCCCAAATCATCTTGAACGAGGATTGGATAGTTGCTCTCATCTACAAATAGTTGGAGGATTTGGGCGAAATCTTCCGTGTTTTGCGTGACGAACTTGATATATACATCTTCCATGAACAGGAATCCATCGCGGCTGCGGAATTTGTTATTTTCCATCCGTTGCAGAATCTCTGCTCTATCCCCTGCGGGGATAGGTATATGGACGATTCGTATATGCGGGAAAAAAAGCGGGTTCTCTTTTACCTCTTCTTCCGTTCGTAGGTCGATGATGGTCTTGATGCCTGCATCGCTGATCCTGGTGGAGTCTCTATCCGTATATTTTCCAATGAATCCGGAACGGTAAATTTCCCCCCATTTTATTTCCTTCCCTTTGATGTTTTTGTATCCGCCTACGTCTCTGAAGTTTTGGATGCTGTCCATCAAGGTATAGCGTGCTGCGATATCTTGTGGATGATGTCCATTGAACGTTAGCCTGAAGAATTTCCGTTTCAAGTTATCTTGGGTGATATAAGTGGTCACTTCATCTTTAATATCTGCATAACCTGCAGGTTGTGACATGTCGAATGAGCCTGGCGTATCTGCTACATAAAAGCGCATAGTCCCTTCCATTGGCGGGTTAGTTTCCCATTTTAGTATGTAATTTCCTATGTTGTCGCGTATGCAAACAGAGGTGATCTCGTACGGTTGGTCTGCGCATCCAACAAGAGGCAATAAACAAATCAATATGAGCTTTAAGTAGTCATTCATATGGTTAATATATAATTGCTATCATCTTTACAAAGATAGCCAATTATCTTTTCTTGGTTTGGGCATTAGTTTTATTTAGACACTCTTTCGGTTCTTTAATACGGGAGTTTGTCCGTCATTGGAAATGATATTGGTTTGCATATTCTTTGGATAAATAATTGTCATAACTTAGGCAAACTTGCGAAGAAAAGTCAATGCCGCATTGGATGATTGTCCTCCATTGCTGTTCGTTTAATGCCGGGATGTCTGATTTCTTGATGTCCAGTTTTAGCAAAGCGTAAATGATGCCTGCATTGAAGTTGTCTCCAGCCCCTATCGTACTGACTGGCTGTATGACGGACGATTCACAGTGCAATGCTTCTTTCCTTGTCCGTAATTCCACTCCTTTTTCTCCTCGTGTGGCAAGGAATGTGTCGCAATAGAATTGAATGTGGTCTTTGTATACTTTGTCCAAATCTGGTTCTTGGAACAGATTAAAAAAGTCTTCATCAGACCCTCTTACGACGTCTGCATATTCCAAATTCTCTAAGACGGATGGCATTACATGGATTGCTTCATGCGCGTGGGCAGTTCTGAAATTAGGATCATAGTATAAAATGGCTTTTCTTTCTTTTGCGTATTCGATGAATTCTTTTACTGTTTTGCGGAGGGCGGGATTAAGTGCATAGTATGAACCAAAAATGAAAATGTCATCTTCATTGATAGGAGGAAGGGGCACTTCCAGCCTTTGTTCTGGGTAATCTTTGTAAAATAAGTAGCTGGCATTTTGTTTTTCATCCAAGAACGCTAGTGATATCGGGCTTTTCCCATCAGGAAAACAGTCTAAATATTGGGTAGATATATGGTTGTCACGCATGAAGCGTTGCAGGATATTGCCTACGTGGTCATTTCCTAATTCGCTAATGAATAAGACATCAACCCCTAATCGTCCTAACGATACCAGACCATTGAACACTGAACCTCCTGGAACAGCCGCATAGGGGCGGTCATTCCGGAAAATGATATCAAGAATGGTTTCTCCAATACCTATTACCTTTCTCATGGTTCTCCTGCTGTTAGTTTGTTTTGCTTTGTTCTCTGCTTTTCGAACCCAGATAACCTCCATGGTGGCGTTTGGCATAGTCGGCGTTTGTGAAATGTATTTTTTTCATGGTCCCGACTACCAGGATGTCGCCGATTACAGTCATGACTGTAGTGGAAGTGGTCGGTGTTAATCCTAACGGACAAACTTCGGCCGGAGCACCTGTAGCAAGGCATATGGTTGCCTCCTTTGCCAATTCACTCTCCGGGTTGCTCGTAATTACGATGAATTTCATCTTGGGGACAAGGCCTCGCGTCAGGGAAACCAATTCAACTAGCTCTCTGGTTTTTCCCGAATTGGAAAT
>CALBYC010000160.1 GCA_937890135.1 uncultured Parabacteroides sp. | reverse complement strand
CTTTGTCGTCGTACGTTGGACGTACTGGATTGGGGTAGGCATGTATGTCAGAATAATCATCATTGCCTTCTGTCGCTTCCCCCTTGTAAGATAACAATCCATATCCGTCGACGGCAAAGAATACTTCTCCCGTCTTGGGTTGGATGGCAATGCTGTTTACCGTGTTGGTCGGTAACGGGGAGTTGTCCGTCGTGAAGTTTTCTAATACCTCCGTCCCATCCGAATTAACCAAAAAGATGCCTGCTCCTTCCGTCCCAATCCATTTTTGGTTGCTCCCATCCACGGCGATGGCATTAATGCGCACCCCATTCAGCAGATAATCCGACTCATCTTCCAAGACTGGGCGGTTGAATCGCAAATCTTCAATGTTGCCGGGATGGTAACATACCAACGGCCCGATATTTGTCCCAGCCCATATATTCCCGTTTTTATCCTCTGTCAGGCAGAAAAAACGGCTGGCGGACAAGGAGGCACCTTGTGAGTCGTGGACGGATGGATAGTATTTGGCAATATCGTCCGTTTGGTCGGTGATAGTACCATTGTCATTGAACACGAAAATTCCGGGCCGGTCTGTGTGCAAGAAATTGACGAACTTGTGCCCTTGCAGGGAAATCAGCACCTTGTCTGCAATAGGAGCATTTGCGATTTCTGCAGCAGAATAGGTGTGCCATTTCCCATCGGCGGTCAGCACCTTTATGACTCCTGGCACATTACAGTTGGTAACCCATAAATTATTGTTTTTATCTAATGTCACACCGCCTATTCGTACGTAACGTTTGTTTCCGCTTACAGCGGTCTCCAATCCGCTGTTCCCTAATGTAAGCCAATTGACGAGCGTGTCATTCTTCAGCTCCAAAATCCCTTCCCCGTAGTATGCGGCGTAGATGTGTGTTGGATCTTTGGGGTCAATCGCTATGTTCATGGCATCATGGATATAATTGGCGTTTGCCTGCTTGGCTATTTTCTGTTCGTCATAGTTGAACCATGTGCCATTCTCGTAAGTCATGATGGTATTGGGGCGGTCGTACCGGTTCAGCCACCGTCCTCCTCCGGTTACCCACAGTTTGTCGCCTTCGAATTTCAAGTCCCATGCATAGTTGCGTTTAGGGGAGTTGATGTTCAATCCGTCAAGAGTGAGAACATATTGTCCGGATTGCTTTTGGATTCCTTTGAGGCCGGCTGTGCCACAAGCTAACCAAAAAGAATCGGAGGATTTCAGACAACTAGCATCTTTTAACGTCGTCACCTTCGCAGCGATAGTTTGAACATTCCCTAAATCGTTTGCGACATATAACTTGGAAGGAGAAAAAGCCAGCAGTCTCCCGTTCTCTATTTTCATGCCGGAAAGAGAGGCGTCGTGGAGCAGCCGTTTGGTTTGCTGGCTCGTTTGGTAATAAATGCCATCTTTGGCAACAAAGAAGCAGAGTGCATTTTGAAAATCTCCTATTTTTTTTACATTTGAGAGGTTGAACAGACTGGTTTGAAGGGCATAGTCGTTCCAGTTGCCCATGTCCAACAAATTACTATCTGTTTTCCCGACTTTGATTCCATTGCTTGTCAATGCGTACAGATATCCATCCATGATGCATGCCGAATATACGGGGCCTATCTTATACGTGTCGCTAATCTCTTTTTTCTTGAGATTGATGACTACAATGCCTGTCTCGGAAGACAAGTATGCGTAATCTTGGTGAAAATAGATGTCATTTGGTGTCTTGTTTTGAATGGAAGTGTTGTTCTTGAGGAAAGGGAGATTATACGACCCGCCATCACCCAATAAGTCGATGTTCCCGTTTCGATAAGCAATGACCAAAGTGTGGGTGGAAGCATGGTATTTGATTCTTTTGATTTTATTGTCGCTCAATCCGTTCTTGCGAGAATAGGTAGCCACGCTCTTGTCTTCTTTCCCATATGCATAAAGCGAGCTGTCCGCCACAGCAAACACGTAGTTGCTTGTCTCCTCGACTTGCTCTGTATTTTGGTATGCTTGATGTATTTCCCATTTTTCGAATTGGGCAAAAGCAGTTGGCATGTTGCAAACGAATAAAAATAATAATAACAGACGTTTCATTTCTTTTAGGCATTATAGGTTCAGACTTGCCAGAAATTGGTCTAATTGTTCTACGGCCTTTGCGCGATGGCTGATTTGGTTTTTTACCGCATCCCCCAATTCTGCAAAGGTTTCATCATATCCTTCTGGAATGAAAACAGGGTCGTATCCAAATCCGTTCACTCCTCTTTTTTTTGTGGCGATTGCTCCATTTACTATTCCCTCGAAATAATATTGTTTGTCCTTTATAAGCAAGGCGATGACTGTACGGAACCGGGCTTTGCGATTGTTCTTCCCTTCCATTTCATGCAATAGCTTTTGCATGTTGGCTTCCGAATCATGGCTATTACCCGCATAGCGTGCGGAGTAAACCCCGGGTGCGTTGTTCAGCGCTTCCACTTCCAATCCGGTATCATCTGCGAAACAATCCAAACCGAATTTGTTTTGGATGTATCGAGCTTTTTGTAAGGCGTTGCCTTCTAATGTGTTTGCCGTCTCAGGTATTTCGTCTTGGCAATGGATGTCAGCCAAACTGACAATTTCGATGCCGTGTTGCGCTGTTATTTTGCGTACTTCATCTAATTTATGCTTGTTGTTTGTTGCAAAAACTAATTTCATCCTATGTTCGTTTAAGACATTTATTTTGTTTAAACGCAAATATACATCGTTTCTTGCGCATGGAAGCAAAATATCCGTGGAATTTCCCTTCTTTATGCCGAAGTCCGAAACACTGTAGAGTC
>CALBYC010000159.1 GCA_937890135.1 uncultured Parabacteroides sp. | reverse complement strand
GATGCAAATATAGGACATTTATGTTATACAACATACGAAATAGCTTGGAAAATTCATCCGTTTAACACTGTTTAGCTGATTGCTGCCCGTAGGGGACTTTTTTTGAAGCTTTTTTACTTTCATAGAGAAGCGTGCGGTTGCATTTTCCACTTGCTGCCTTCGTTTTTTGCATTTGTGCTGGTGAGAGCGGGATATTTATAGGGAAGTCCATAAAAAGAAAAAGGTTGTCATCCCGACAACCAATCTCCATTGTTAACCTTAAATCTAATACCATGAAAAACACGATGCAAATATAGGACATTTATGTTATACAACATACGAAATAGCTTGGAAAATTCGTTTTCTTAACATTATTTGGGCTTTAATCGCCCTAAAGCCCCGCTTTTAAAGATAACTTAGCGATTAAATGAAGAAGAGAGAAACAGAATTTGTTACAAAGTCACATGTTTTTATGGATAATATGTTTATTTTTTCCAATTAATGCCTATATTTGTAGACAGAAACATGGTTTTATCATAATAATATATTTTTACCGTGAAAGAAAACAAGGCAAAAGGAATGACTCGAAGAGAGTTTTTGGGTCTGTCAGCATTGGGATTGGCTGGCCTGACCATTTTACCCAGCTGGGCTGTTAATGGCGTGCGCATAGCACCAAGTGATCGCGTGGTTATAGGATTTGTCGGATTGGGACAACAAGCCCTGTCCGATTTTACCAGTTTTTCTACCTGTCCCGGTGTACAGGTTGCAGCATGTTGCGATGTTGATTCGTTAAAGCGCGAACGCTTCAAGCGCCGCGTGGAAGCTTGGCAAAAGTCAAACAATGTGGCGCAACGCTGCGACATGTATGAATTTTACGAGGATATGCTCGAACGTAAGGACATCGATGCAATAGAAGTGGCTACACCTGACCATTGGCATGCTCTGATTGCTATCCATTCCTGCCAAAGCGGAAAAGACGTGTATTGCCAGAAGCCTTTGGCTTATACGATTACGGAAGGGCTGGCAGTGGCTCGTGCGGTTCGTGATTGCAATCGGGTGTTCCAGACGGGAAGCCAGCAACGCTCCAGCAAAGAGTTCCAAACTGCGATAGCGATGGTGAGAGCAGGGAAAATAGGTCATATCGAAAAGATTTATGCCCGTGTGGGCGAACCTCCCAAGCCCTTGGACTTGCCCGAAATGCCCGTTCCTGCCAATTTGAACTTCAATCAGTGGATGGGACCGTTGAATGACCCTAAAATACATTACCATCCGGATCTTTGTCCTCCCATCTCGCTGGATCCCGAACAAAACGAAAAATTATGGGGCGCTTGGCGTTGGTATCAAGAAACCGGCAATGGTTATACTGCCGACTGGGGAGCCCATATGTTTGACATAGCGCAAGCTGCCATCGGAATGGATGGGTCGGGGCCTGTGGAATTTATCCCGGCTGGTTACCAAGGCACCAAGTACGCTACGATGAAATATGCCAATGGTATTGTGATGACCGAGCAGCCCTACCGTGAAGACGATCCAAATGCCAAGGGCATTCAATTCATAGGCGACAAAGGTTGGTTGAAGGTGGCCAGAGGTTACATAGAATGTTCAGACCCGGCTTTGCTCCCGAAGGAAGAAAAGAAAGTGGGCAAAGGCGAGTATGAAGTAAGTTCCCCGCACATGCAGAACTTCATAGACTGTGTGCGCTCCCGTGAGAATCCGATAGCTCCGGTTGAAGTCGGATGCAGCACCAATACGCTTTGCTGCCTGCAGAACATTGCTCGTGAATTGAACCGTCCTGTACATTGGAATCCGGCAACGTTGAGCTTTGAAGGAGATAAAGAAGCGAAAGCGCATCGTCTGTACCATTATGCATACCGTAATCCGTATAAACTTCCTTACATAGATTAACTGTTTCCATTATTATAGGAGAATGTATTTATTCCGAGAGGAGAGTGCATTCTCCTTCTCTTTTTCATTCATTCACGGCTTCGGCTTAGCATTTTATTCGTATTTTTGTAATCAAAAGCGAGCGCAATATGGTATTTTACTTTTCTGCAACTGGCAATTCGGAATGGGTGGCGAGGATGCTTTCTTCCCGCTTTGGCTTGCCATGTATCCGGGTCAACGAGTCTTCCACGATAACTTATGATGTCTCCCAAAGCCAGTACATATTCTTCGTTTTCCCCGTTCATTCATGGGGACCGGCGTTGACCATGTTGTCCTTCGTCGATAAGTTGGATTTGGTGAATTATGCCGGACAACCTGTTTATGCCATATGTACATGCGGGGATGATTGTGGCCGGACAGACCGGATATTCGGTGAGCATTTAAAATATCCTCTGACTGCCGCCTATTCGGTCACGATGCCCAACACCTATCTGCTTTTACCCGGATTTGACGTGGATTCCGCCCAAGTGGAAAAGGAAAAACTTTCACAAGCGAAAGTGCGAATCGAGCAAATCTCAGATAGGATAAGAAATGGAGAGATAGATGCCAGCTTGTATCATGCCGGTCATTTTGCAAATGTAAAAAGCCGTCTGATTTACCCTTTGTTTAAAAAATATGCAGGAGCGGCACCCGCTTTTCATGTGACATCCGCATGCACGCGATGCGGATTGTGTAGCAAGCTATGTCCGGCCCTGAATATATCCATGCGGAAAGGCGAAATTCCAAAATGGGGGAAACACTGCGTACAATGCTTGGCTTGCATACACAGATGTCCCAGGCGGGCTATAGAATATGGCACGATTACACAGAAAAAGGGACGTTATAAGAATCCGTATGTCTATAAATAAGGAGTTAATATCATGGGTTATGCGCTATCTATCCGTTTGGCAATGGTGATTTCCTCTCTCTTTTTATTATCCTTGCCTGTCAAGGCTCAAGTGGAAGAGGGATTGGCATCATATTACCATCACCGTTTCCATGGCAGGTCATCGGCAAGCGGATACATTCATGACAATGACGACTTTGTAGCGGCACATCGTACCCTTCCTTTTGGTACGTTTGTACGGGTGACAAATCTGAAGAACATGAGGAGTGTGATTGTTTCCATCATGGATAGGGGACCGAGAAGAAAAAGTCGCATCATTGACGTGTCGGCGGCTGCGGCGAAAGAACTGGATTTTGTCCGTGCCGGCATTACCCGGGTGAGATTAGAGGTGGTACCCAGCCCTGAAGATTTACGCATTTTGGACTTGATGCACCCTAAAATCCTTTATTTGCCGGTCAAGGAAGCCGAGAAGGAGTTCAGCATAATAGTAAAGAAATAAACACAGATATGACAGGTTATGGAATAGATTGTAAAGAACCCACAGGGTTGGTATTGGAAGGAGGAGGCATGCGTGGCATCTTCACTGTCGGGGTATTGGATTATCTGATGGATAACGAGATTTGGTTTCCTTATACGATAGGTGTTTCCGCAGGAGCCAGCAATGGGATATCATATGCTTCCCGCCAACGGGGGCGTTCCTACTTCAGCAACATAGAATTATTGGAGAAGCATAATTATATCGGACTAAAAAGCCTTTTGAAAGGACATGGCTATATCGATTTGGATTTCCTGTTTTATGAATACCCCGATCGTTATTACCCTTTCGATTATAAGACCTATCAAGCTTCACCGGATCGTTTTGTCATGGTTGCCAGCGATTGCAGGACAGGCAAACCGGTTTATTTTGAAGAGAAATGTGATATGAAACGTTTGTTGGACGCTTGCAAAGCCTCTTGCACTTTGCCTGTTATGTGCCCGATTACCTATGTGGATGGAATCCCGATGGTGGATGGTGGTGTCAGTGATGCCATACCTATCCGCAAGGCGATAGAAGAGGGATATAAACAAAATGTAATCATATTGACTCGCAACAAAGGTTATCGTAAAGTTGACAAGAACTTTTACCTCCCGCCATTTATATATCGTCAATTCCCGGCCATTCAGGAACAGTTGAAGTTGCGTTATAAACATTACAACCAAACTCTTGATTACATTGAGCAATTAGAGGACGAAGGGAAAGCAATCGTGATACGCCCTGTCAATCCGATTCAAGTGGGAAGGACGGAACGAAACACCGACAAATTGAGGAGTTTGTATCAAGAAGGGTATGAATGCGCACGTCAGGCAGGTGAACTACTGAAGGCATTGAACCGGAAATAAAAAACGAATGATAATATGAATAAGCTCTTATTCTGCATCGGCATGGCTGGTGCTCTGATGCAGCAGCCAGCCGCAGCTCAAAATGATTTAGGCACTTTGCCGACTCCCCGCATCACGGGAGTCCCTCCTTCCGACGCTTTTATCGGTTTGTCCCGCATGGGTGACGGAGAGATCAGGCATTATAATTATGGTGCCAATCCGGAAGAAGGGAAGCCTCTTTATTTGTCGAGCCGTGATGGCGGACTCACTTGGAAGAAGACCTATTTGCCATATGAATTGCCTTATGCCGACCAATGTTCACCTGTCAGCGGCGAGTATATCCGGTTGTTTTGTGCCCATAACAAGGTCTATGCCATGCGTACGGAAGGAGGGTTGGAAGGGGGGCGAACTATTACACTTATAGATAACAAAGCGGGCATCATGAACAAGCCCCCTGTCTTTATCCGTAATGGCGGACGCATCATCTCGGGCGCACACCGTACCGACCGAAGTGGCTCTTTTGTTTACTATTCGGATGATGACGGACATACATGGAAAGCTTCAGCCCAAGTGACGGTTCCCCCTCACGTGAAGAGCGGCTTTCACCAAGGTGTCAGATGGAATCACGGAGCCGTGGAACCTACCATTGTTGAACTCAAAGACGGGCACCTTTGGATGATTATGCGTACGTCGCAAGATAAACATTACCAATCGTTCTCGTCGGATGGCGGTGAAACCTGGAGCGAAGCGACTCCTTCCCCTTTCTATGGAACCATCACCATGCCGACCTTGTACAGACTGGGTGATGGCAGGTTGTTGTTCTTTTGGTGCAACACTACGCCACTTCCCGAATTGCCGACTGCCAATGGCGTGTGGGATGATGTTTTTACCAATCGTGATGTATTACATGTGGCTATCTCTGAGGATGATGGGAAAACTTGGGCGGGTTTCCGTGAATTGTTGTTGAACGATGAACGTAACTCCAGCAGCTTCGGCATGACACGTCCCGGCGAAGACAAAAGTGTGCATCAAGTACAGGCAGTGGAAGTTGCTCCGGGCAAAGTCCTAGCCTCTGCTGGACAGCACAAGTTATGCCGTAAGCTGGTTTTGTTCGATGTCAGATGGCTCTACGAAAAAGAGAGAACTTGTGATTTCAGTGAAGGCTTGTACGATTGGTCTGCATTCCGTTATTACAAAGGCATTGTGGGCCATTGCTGTTATAACCGGCAAGAGGCACCCTTGCTGATAAACCATCCCGACGATTCGTTGCGTAAAGTGATGCGTATAGGATACACCCCAAACGATTCACTGGTGAATGATGCAGACGGCGCTTTATGGAACTTCCCTGCTACACGAGACGGGGAGGTTGGCCTTCGCATCCAATTGCCCGAAGAGGCTAAACCTATTCTGCTGATTTTAAACGACCGCTGGTTCAATCCCACGGATAGCGTGGCTGCAGTGGAGGGGTTATATGTGATTCCTGTCAGCCGAAAAGATTTAGGCATCAAGGATAATCGCTGGCATGATGTCGTGGTAAAATGGAGAGAAAACCGGCATGCTTCGGTTTGGGTAGATAAAAGGAAACACCTCGACATCCCATATAAAAACCGCACCGAACACGGGGTCTCTTATCTGCATCTGTTGGGCGGACGAATTCCCGACGATACCGGCGTGTTGATTGAAAAAGTGTATAGCTCGACCACATATAGCAAGGAGTGAGATGGAAGATTTGAGTTTTAT
The DNA here is from genome assembly GCA_937890135.1 of uncultured Parabacteroides sp. Classification (GTDB taxonomy): domain Bacteria; phylum Bacteroidota; class Bacteroidia; order Bacteroidales; family Tannerellaceae; genus Parabacteroides. The sequence continues at coordinate 8,816 of CALBYC010000159.1, read as the reverse complement.
AGCGATAGACTTCGAGACAGCGACGGGCAGGCGCGCCTCTATTTGTGAGGCTGGCATCTGTGTCGTCAAGGATGGGAAAATAGTTGAAACCCGGTCATGGTTGGTGCGGCCCGAAAATAATGCCTATTCATATTGGAACATACGAGTGCATGGCATACATCCGGAAGACACGAAGGATGCACCGGAATTTCCGGAGGTATGGGCTGAGATACTTACGTATCTTGAAGAAACACCGGTATTAGTCGCTCATAATGCCGCTTTTGACATTTCGTGCATTAGGAAGTCATTAGAGCTTTATGGCATGGATACCCCTAATATATGCTACTATTGTACACTTCGTGCCGCACGCCATAACTACGATTTCGAGTGCAATACACTTGCTCATCTATGCGAACGATTTGATATTCCCGAGGGTGAACATCATAGGGCTGGCGACGATGCGGAAATGTGTGCCCGCCTTTTCCTTCGTGAAATCAAAGATGCAGGATGGTGTGGATTATCGGAAATGGATTATTGTGGCGGAAAGTTATGATTATGCTCCATAGGCTCTCTTTCTTTTTCTGAGTGTATCATTAATTCCGGAATTTTCTATACTTTTGCTATTGAAAAGCTTTGTAATATTATGTCAAGAAGAAAAATAAATAATTGGCATCCTATCAAAGGGCAACCATTGACAGAATTGGACAAGCGCATGATGTATTTGCAGAATAAAGGGCATTTGGTTCCTTCCCGCAAATTGATAAAGACTCCGGAGCAAATAGAAGGTATCCGCCGGAGTGGCATCGTGAATACGGGAGTTCTGGATTTGGTCGCTCAAGAAATCAAAGAGGGAATGTCTACAGCTGTTATCGATAAATTGGTGTATGACTATACGGTTTCCCATGGAGCGATTCCTGCACCTCTCAATTATGAAGGGTTTCCGAAAAGCGTCTGTACTTCCATCAACGATGTCGTTTGCCATGGAATACCAAGTGAAAAAGAGATATTGAAAGACGGCGATATCATAAATGTAGATGTCTCTACCATATTGGATGGTTATTATTCTGATGCCTCGCGGATGTTCATGATAGGCAATGTCTCCCCTGAAAAAAAACGTTTGGTGGAAGTGACTAAGGAATGCCTTCAAATAGGCATGGAAGCAGCGAAACCTTTTGGCTTTGTGGGTGATATAGGATATGCCATACAACGTCATGCCCAGAAGAATGGTTATTCGGTAGTCCGTGATTTGTGCGGGCACGGGGTGGGGCTTGAGTTCCACGAGGAACCGGAAGTCTTGCATTTCGGGAAGAAAGGGACGGGCATGGTGTTAGTCCCCGGCATGGTTTTTACCATTGAGCCGATGATAAACATGGGGAGGTATGATGTTTATATCGACGAAGATGACGGATGGACAGTCCTGACAGACGACGGCCTTCCTTCAGCACAGTGGGAACATACGTTTGTGATGACAGACCATGGTTTGGAAATATTGACTTATTAATATGATATTGACAGGGTCTCAATGCGATGGCCTTCTTATCCCAATTAAAATTATAATCCCATGAAAAAAAAAGTTCTATCAATGTTGGCTTGGCTTATCAGTATCTGTATGGCAAGCGGATTGTGTTGCCTGCCATCTCAAGCGAAGCAAAAGTCGAAAGTGAAAGTATTGATTGTGACCGGACAGAATAACCATAACTGGAAAGTCAGTCATCTTGCCATCCAAAAAATATTGGACAATTCCGGTCTGTTTGTTACAGATGTCGCAGTCTCTCCTTCCAAAGGGGAAGACATGGATTCTTTCTCCCCCGATTTCTCATCTTATAAGTTGGTGGTGTTGGATTATAATGGGGATTCATGGAATGGAAAGATGCAGAAAAACTTTTTGGACTTCGTTCAAGAAGGTGGAGGTGTTGTTATTTACCATGCTGCCGACAATTCTTTCCCTCTATGGCGAGCATATAATGAGATATGCGCATTGGGCGGATGGGAAGGCCGGAATGAGAAAGATGGGCCTTATGCTTATTGGAAAGATGGCAGGCTGGTCAAAGACAGTTCCGACGGCATCGGTGGTTCGCATGGCGAGCAACGGGAGTATGTCTTGACATCCCGAGATCATAGCCATCCGGTCATGAAAGGACTTCCGCATACATGGAAACATGCCAAGGATGAACTATACGACCGGATGCGTGGCCCGGCAAATATAGGGACATTGATGTATACCGCTTTTGCCGAACCTGAAAAAGGAGGTTCCGGACGGGAAGAGCCGTTGATTTTCACGGTCGATTATGGGAAAGCCCGTATTTTCCATATCATGTTAGGCCATGCGGGGGATACTTTGGAAGATAATCCATCCATGCAGTGCACGGGGTTCCAAGTCCTTTTGTTGAGAGGGGCCGAATGGGCGGCTACGGGGAAAGTGACGCAAAAAGTTCCAGCCGACTTCCCGACAGACAAGGAAGTCTCTTACCGCAAAGCGTACAAATAATTTCCTAAAAACGGTTCAAACAGTGGCCGAATCTCATTCGAACGCGGTTTGAACCGTTTCCTCATCAAAGGGAAAGCAAGTCTGTGACCTCAGCCCTTGATTCACGAATCAGGTCTTCTGGAGCAATGCGTACTTGCAAGCCCCGTTGTCCAGCACTGACATAAATATGGTCATATTGTTCTGCCGTCATGTGTATATAGGTGGGGAAGTGCTTTTTCATGCCGATAGGCGAGCAGCCGCCGCGTATGTATCCCGTCAAGGGCAATAGCTCTTTTACATGGATCATTTCGCAGCTCTTGTTGCCGGATACCTTTGCCGCTTTTTTCAGATTCACTTCCGCATCCCCTGGGACTACACAAACGAAGTAGCCGTTTTTATCACCTCTTAATACAAGCGTCTTGAATACTTGCTCGATGTTTTCTCCTAATTGTTTCGCTACGTGTGTCGCACTCAAATCGTTCTCGTCAACCTCGTAAGGAACTAGTTCGTATGCGACTTTCGCCTTGTCCAGCAAGCGGGCGACATTCGTTTTGTTTATTTTCTCTTTCATTGTTCAATTCCCTTCATTGATAATTGTATTCTTTTATTCTTTTTGTTTACTTGTAATATGCGTACCAGGACATGTTGGTGCATGGAAACTATTTCTGCCGGATTGCTGATGTAACGGTCACTTATTTCAGAGATATGCACCAGCCCGTTTTCTTTGATGCCGATGTCTACAAAACATCCGAAATTGGTGATATTGGTGACTATGCCGGGAAGCACCATGCCGTCTTGGAGGTCGTCCAATGTATGGACGTCTTGGTTGAAACTGAATTCTTCTATTTTGTTGCGTGGGTCTCTTCCGGGTTTGTCCAATTCGTCCATGATGTCTTGGAGGGTCGGCATTCCGACCGATGTGCTCATGTATTTGCTCAGGTCAAGCTGCTGCTTTAATTTTTTATCCCGTATCAAGTCCTCAACCGTGCAATTCAAATCTTTAGCCATTTGCCTTACGATGGGATACCGCTCGGGGTGGACGGCCGAATTGTCTAAAGGATTGCTGCCTCCTTGGATACGTAAGAAACCGGCGCATTGTTCGAATGCCTTTTCTCCCAAGCGAGGGACATGCTTCAGCTCCGACCGGGTTTTGAAAGGGCCGTTCTCTGTCCGGTAACGGACGATGTTGGCAGCTAAGGACGGCCCTACTCCGGAAACGTATGCCAATAACTCTTTGCTGGCGGTGTTTACGTTGACTCCTACACTGTTTACGCAACTTTCAACGGTCTGGTCTAAGCTTTTTTTTAGCAGGGTTTGGTCTACCGTATGCTGGTATTGGCCTACACCAATGCTTTTAGGGTCTATTTTTACCAGTTCTGCCAAAGGATCCATCAACCTTCGCCCAATGCTGACAGCTCCGCGCACCGTGACATCATACTGTGGAAACTCGGCACGTGCCAAGGCTGATGCGGAATAAATGGAAGCCCCGTCTTCGCTAACGACAAATACTTTTACCAGATGTGGATACCGGATATTGGTAATGAATAACTCTGTTTCCCTGCCTGCCGTCCCGTTACCTATCGCAATGGCATCTATGCCGTATGTTTCTACCAAGTGTTGTATTTTCAATGTCGCCTGCTTTCTCTCATTCTTGGGAGGATGGGGGTATATCGTTTCGTTGTGCAACAAGTTTCCTTGGCTGTCCAAGCATACCAGCTTACAGCCTGTCCGGAAGCCGGGGTCAATGCCTAAAACGCGGCATTGGCCTAAAGGTGGGGCTAATAACAACTGACGAAGGTTGGTGATGAAAACCTTGATGGCTTCTTCGTCTGCCTTCAGTTTATAATCTCGTAAGACTTCTGCTTCTATCGATGGCCTCAATAACCGTTTATATGCATCATCAATGGCTGCCTTCACTTCATCCCAGCAAACGTTGTCTTGTTTGTGGTATATCTTGTAAAGTGCGTCCAGGCAAGACTCCTCGTTTGCAGGGGTGATGCCGACTCGCAAGATGCCCTCCTCCTTTGCGCGTAACACGGCCAGTATGCGATGGGACTGGCAACGGGATAGTTTTTCTTTGAATTGGAAATAGTTTGCGTACTTGTTTCCCTCTTCTTCTTTCCCGGAGATGACTGTAGAAGAGATAATCGCTTGCTGGAATGCTCTACGAACGCTATTACGCACCTTTTCGTTCTCGCTTACCCATTCAGCTATGATATCTTTAGCTCCTTGCAAGGCTTCCTTTCCCGTTTTGACTTCGTTTTTCACAAAGGAATCTGTCACGTTTTGGAGCGAAGTGCGGTTTTGTGCCAATAAAACCTTGGCCAAAGGCTCCAATCCATTCTTCCTTGCCTGTGCTGCCCGGGTTGTCCTTTTGGCTTTAAACGGCAAATATATATCTTCTATCTCATCGCTGTCCCAAGTGCTCTCGAGCCTCTTCACCAATTCGTCGGTCAATTTGCCTGCTTTGTCAATGGCATTGCGTACGAACTCTTTCCTGGATTCTATAGATTGGAACTTTTCCAAACTGTCCTTGATGTCAGAGATTTGCACTTCGTTCAGTCCGCCTGTCATTTCTTTCCTGTAACGGCTTATGAAAGGAATGGTAGCCCCGGACTCTAATAGGTCGATAGTTTGTTTGATTTGCTTATCAGAAATATGTATGCTGTTGGATATCAGAGTGGAATAATCAATTTTCATATATTAATTTACTCATTATATTATTAGCCTAGAACAAAAGTAGCAATTATTTTATTCTTTCTTATTCCCCTATTTATTTATATATTTACAATGCCCCCTCCCAGACAAAACAACCCGGGAATGTTTCCTCCAGTTGCGTCGCCTCTTTGAACAGACCGAACACGGACGACCCGGAACCTGACATAGAAGCATATGCCGCTCCAGACGCATACAGTTTGTCCTTGATTGCCCGTATGGCCGGGAACTCGGAGAATACACTGCGCTCGAAATCATTGATCAACATCTCTTTCCACCGTTCCACAGGCATGGACATTATTTCTTTCAAAGAGCGGGAGGGCTTAGCCGGAATGACCTTGGAATAGGCTGCCGCCGTGGAAACGAACACGTCGGGCTTGACCAAACACAAATGCCAGCCGTGCAAATCGACCGATGCGGGTTCAAATTCATTGCCGATGCCGGAAGCGAAAACAGGCGTGTTCCGTATAAAAAAAGGGCAATCGGCTCCTATAGACGCCGCTATTTCCTCCAGTCTGCTTGACGGGACATGCAACTGGCAAAATTCATTGACCAGTTGCAGCATGAATGCGGCATCGGCCGATCCCCCTCCCAAGCCCGCACCAAAAGGGATGGTTTTCAACAGACCGACGTTCAAACCCGGTATAGGGTAATATTTCCTTAGCTCGTTCAAGGCTTTCATCACCAGGTTTTTCTCCGCTGGAACACCCACTGGGACTCCCGAAGCATGAAATTCATCGTGTCTCGCGGAAGTAACTTCCAATGCGTCTTTCACGGGAATAGGGTAAAAGACCGTTTCTATGTCGTGATATCCATCGGGACGTTTGCGAACAATATTCAGTCCCAAGTTGATTTTTGCATTCGGAAAACAAATCATATCCGTTCGTTATTCGTTTTTTTATTTTCTCCCAAAATTATAATATTATTATATTTTCACCAACAGATGGAATGAAAGTTTCAAAGTTTATCTATATTTGCGTCAAAATAAACAAACATGGGGTTAAAACGATTCGGAGTATCATTGGATGATGAGGTGTCTGACGCATTGGACAAATACGTCATTGACAATGGTTTCCCGAACCGGTCGCAAGCAATCCGCTTTCTGATAGAGAAAAACATAGCTGAAAAGAAATGGCTTTGCAACCACATCGTTGCCGGCACGATTGTCATCATGTACGACCAATCCAAAAAGGATGTCAGTGCTAAGATCACCTTGATAGAGCAGGATTATCAAGACGTGATTCTCTCCTCTACCCAATATTACATAAATAAGAATTTTTGTTTGCACATTGCGACAGTAATGGGCGAGGCTCACCGGTTAACGGATTTGTCGGACAGGTTGACGACAATCAAGGGAATCAAGCACGGGAAATTGGTGATGAGCCGTGCGGACTAATCCTTTTTTTTGCGGGTACAGTAACACGAATATATGAATACGTAACACTAAGCACTCATGAGAATGAATGAAAAAACAAGAAAGAACGTCTTGACAGCCATGGGGATTATCACACTTCACGCTGTCCATGCCATCGGGCCGATGGAAGTAGACAGCTTGATACAGTTGAATAGCGTTGTCGTTTCTGCCAACCGCATCGAGGTAAGCCGGAACTCCGTCCCCTTGACAATTTCAGTCATCGACCGCGACAAAATAGAAAACAGTAGCGAATCGGCCTTATTGCCGGTCCTGTCAGAACAAGTGCCGGGTTTGTTCGTCACGGAAAAAGGCATCACGGGCTTTGGCATTTCAACCGGGGCAGCGGGAAGCATCAACATCCGTGGCGTAGGCAGCGGGAACAAGGTCTTGGTTTTGTTTGACGGCCAACCCCAATGGGCGGGCCTCTTCGGGCACTCCTTGCCGGACACATATGTGGCATCCGATGTCGAGAAAGTGGAGGTAATCCGCGGACCGGGTTCATTATTGTACGGGTCGAACGCCATGGGCGGTGTCATCAACATCATTACCCGACGGCACCACCAAGCAGGGAGGCATACGCAAGCCCGTGTCATGTACGGTTCGTACAATACCCAAAAGTATATGGTTCACAACGGTTACAACATAGGAGACTTCAGCAGCTTTGTCTCCATCAACCACGACCGTACCGATGGACACCGCCCCAATTCCAAATTCCATATCACCAACGGCTTTGCCAATTTGGGTTATCGTTTCAGCGATTCGTACAAAATTTCCGGAGACATCAGCCTCGCCAAATATAAATTCCAAAACCCGGGGCAAATTTCAGCCCCCATTTCCGACAATAAGATGGACGTCCTGCGAGGTACGACCTCGTTGGGGCTGGAAAACAACCACAAGAAAGTCCGAGGGGCGATACGCCTGTTCTATAACTGGGGCAATCACAAAATCAACGATGGCTACTATTCAGGAGAAAGCCCCAAGGATTACTTGTTCCGTTCTGACGACCACAATTGGGGAATCCAGCTATACGAATCCTTCCGCCTTTTCCCGGGAAACAATCTCACGGTAGGTGTAGATTACAAGAACTGGGGCGGACACGCATGGAACGACATGAACGACGGAAGCAAGCAGGAGATTATAGACAAAAGCGTCAATGAAACTGCCGGATATGCCGTCTTGCAACAAGATTTTTTCGAGAAGTTCGGAATCAATGCCGGCCTGCGTTATGAACACAACAGCGCATTCGGGGGGGAATGGGTGCCGCAGGCTGGCATCACGGCACGGCCTTGGGAAGGCACTGCCTGGAAGGCGTCCGTGTCCAAAGGATTCCGAAGTCCTAATATCCGGGAACTCTACATGTTTATGCCGAAGAACCCCGATCTGAAGCCGGAAAACATGGTGAATTATGAAATCTCATTCGACCAAACACTTTTGGACGGTCGCCTGAGCGCGGAATTAGCCTTGTTCTACATCGATGGGAAAGATATGATTCGAGTCGCCCAAATCAACGGGAAACCGAAAAATGTAAATACCGGGGAATTTACAAACAAGGGGGTCGAAGCGGAAATCAATTACCAGATAACGGAAAACCTCTCTTTCCATACGAATTACAGCTTTTTGCATCAAAGCAACCCGATTGCCGGCGCGCCCAAGCACAAGTTCTATGCTGGGACAAATTATTCCCCGGGAAGATTCACATTCAACTTGGCCGTGCAATCCATCTTCGGGCTTTACACGGACGAGGCATGCACGAAGAGCGAGGATTATACGGTGATGAATGCCAAGGTATCTTACCGGTTCGGGCAGGCCCCGGGGAAAGGGATGAAACTGTTCGTCAAGGGGGAGAACTTGACCGCCACTCGTTATGCCATAAATGATGGCTTCCCGATGCCCAAAGCCACCGTAATGGGAGGCGTAGACATCGAATTTTAGCCCCGTGGTGGGGTTGTTTTTCATAACAACCTAAGGATAACAAAACGTATCTTTGCCGCAAGGTATTTATTGGGGCCTGCATGGGGGTGGAGTCCTGGCCGGCTTCACCTGCCGCCATGCCTATTGGTGGGCAAAACGGATGCGGCAAAAATACCGAAAGGATGCTACCTTTTCCCAAAAAGGCGGCATCCTTTTTCTTTAAAGCCGCCACCCTTTCCGACGGGCATTCCAAGGGGCGGCAAGCACCACCTTGCAATGAAGTGTCCAAATAGAACTGCAACGTTTTTCTATATAAAACTATGAAAAACA
>CALBYC010000158.1 GCA_937890135.1 uncultured Parabacteroides sp. | reverse complement strand
GGAGGGCCGTACGGAGGGCCGTGCGGAGGGCCGAGCAGAGGGCCGAGCAGAAGGCCGAGCAGAGGGTCGTGCAGAAGGCCGAGCAGAGGGTCGAGCAGAGGGTCGTGCAGAGGGTATGCAGGAAGGAGAACGGATCAAAGCGGAACAGATAGCTAAGAATTTGAAATCATTAGGACTTCCCATCGCTCAAATCTGTAAGGCGACCGGTTTGTCGGAAGAAACAATCGATAAACTTGAGTGAGGAGATAACAAATCAGGCGTATGTCAAGCTTCATTGCCGCCATACGCCTGATTATTTTTAGGAATAGTGCATTGATGTTGTTACATCTTCCGAGGTAAAACTTTTCTCAGCATAAAGAATCCGCTTGTCCCTGCAATGAAAGAACCTAAGAATACTCCTAATTTGGCCTGATTTAGCAAGTCGATTCCTTCAGCACTGTTGTCAAATGATAGGTTCGCAATAAATAGGGCGACGGTGAAGCCTATTCCTCCTAACATGGATACGGCTAACAAGTGGCTAACTTTCATTCCTTCAGGAATTTGGATAATGTTGGTTCGAATGAAAGCATAGGAGAATGTGAATATTCCCAATGTCTTTCCCAAAACAAGTCCCAGAACGACTGCTAATGGTACATTGACTAAGGACTCGGGCTGAATATCCCCAAATGTGACGCCGGCATTGACGAAAGCAAACAAAGGTAGTATCAAATTGTTTACCCATGGGTGCAGCCTTTCAGTAATGGATTGCAATGGACTGATGGAGTAGTCGGAACAAATGTGAATGTTATTAAGCACTTGTATTTGGCGTGACGTCAGGACTGTTGCCCTTGAGGACATCTTCGATTCCGGGTCGTCTAATAAATTCAAATAGCTTTCCATGTCCCCTTTGAAACGTTCCAATTCTATCTTGGGACGTGCCGGGACAGTGAAGGCCACCAATACTCCGGCAATGGTGGGATGTATGCCTGATTCCATAAACAGCATCCATACACCGAAACCAAAGATGTAATAAAAAAGCCTGTTGTATATTTTCATCTTGCCTCCTGCGTACAATACAGCCAAAATCAGCATGGAAAACAGAAGGGGTTCAAAGTCCACATGGCTGCTGTAAAATAGGGCAATGATGATGATTCCCCCTATGTCGTCCACTACGGCCAAGGCTGTCAAGAAGATGCGCATGCTTAAGGGGACGCGTTTGCCCAAAAGTCCTAAAACTGCCAACGCAAAGGCTATGTCCGTTGCCATGGGGATGGCTGCCCCGTTTGCCGCCGCTCCGTCATGGCATATTAAGAAATAGAACGCGACGGGAACAATCATGCCTCCGCATGCCGCTACGATGGGGAGCATTGCTTTCCTGAAAGAGCATAATTCGCCGACCAATACTTCTTGCTTGATTTCAAGGCCGATGGTGAAAAAGAAGACTGCCATCAAAGCATCGTTGACAAATGCCAACATGGACAACGGCTCTCCGTTATGGGTGAAGAATCCGAAATCCCCCGCCGTCAAGCTTATTGGGAATTGGAGGATATGATGATAACGGTCTTGAAGCGGACTGTTTGCCAGAATCATGGCCAAGATGGTCGCCAAGAATAATAAGACGCTTGAATTGGGCTTTTGTATGGCGAAACGTCGAAGAGGCTTTAAAATGATGTTTTCTATGTTCGTTTCCATTACTTTATAGGTTTAATTGTTCTCGTTCCATAATGATTGCTTATGATGCGTCAAAAGTTTCTTGAAATGCTATTGTTTATTTATGTTGCAAAGATATAAAATAATATGCAAATACGCAATTGGCAACGTGGCTAATTGACGGAAACGAATGCGAAGGGCACTTCCTCCCGGCCCGGTTATGTTTCATGAAAACGGATGCGGCCTTTTGCCAAAAAGATTGCCATTTTGCTTCAGGGCTTAAATCTTGGTTGCTAATCCGTGAATTATTTTATATTTTTGCATCCAAAACAACAAGACAACCATGGGCAATTTTTTTAAATCTCTTTTGGGCTTTTCCTCTTCCGGAAAAGCGGCGAGCGCCGAGGAACAGGAAAAAAATAAGGAAAAGAACTTCAATATATTGAAATATGACGGGGTGAGGGCGCAAAACATGCATAAGCTCCCTTATGCGATCCGTTGCTTTAACGAAGCGTTGAACATACATGAAGATTATGAAACCCGTTCTTTTTTAGTGACTGCATACCTGGCAACCAATCAAATGGACGAGGCCTTGGCTCAAATAAACAAGATGTGCGAACTTGAACCTGCGGACTTGCAGGCATTGCAGACCCGTGTGCATATCTTATTCATGATGGACAAAGACGAGGAGGCAATGCGGAGCTGCGACAGAATGATAGAATTGTCTCCTGATAATGCGGTCGCATACTTCCTCCGCGGGAAGGCGAAGAAGGCAACCGGCGACGCGTTAGGGTCCATCGCCGATTTGACAAAAGCCATTTCTGCCAATGACGGTTTTTCCGATGCTTACCTGTTGCGTGCCGAGGTTTTGTTGAAGTTGGGCCAAAGCCAAGAGGCGTTGGAAGATGCCGATAAAGCCATCGGGCTAAATCCCGAGGAGGAACTTGCTTATTTGTTGAGGGGCAAAATCTATGCTGCCCGTGGCGATGAAAACCGTGCGGATTCGGACTTCAAGAAAGTTTTGGAGTTGAACCCGTTCAACGAGGAGGCAATCCTGATGCAAGGAGACTTGTTGATAGTCCGGAACAAATTGGACGAGGCCGTCTCTTTTTTTGACGAGATGATAGAAAACAACCCCGGCTTTGCCAAAGCCTATGCCGAACGGGGGCGCGCTAAAAACCTGAAGGGAGATAAAAAGGGGGCGTTTGAAGATTTGAAAAAGTCCATAGAATTGAACCCCGATGGCGACGAAGCGAAGCTGATCGAAGGGCAGCATTCCAATTTCAATAACCTTTACAAAGGCGGAATATTTTGATGCGGGACATATAAAGCCGGGACGAAACAGGGTTTTATGGAAATAAGCGACTTGCGAAAGCCTAAAAGTCCGAAAAATTTTGTTTGATAAAAAAAAGACACTATCTTTGCAGCCCGAATAAGCATGTAAAATATAGAATAATAATAATAAATATAGAAAGATGAAAAGAACATTCCAACCGTCAAACAGAAAAAGAAAGAACAAACACGGATTCCGTTCAAGGATGCAAACTGCCAATGGCCGCCGTGTATTGGCTGCCCGTCGTGCAAAAGGCAGAGCTAAATTGACAGTTTCAGACGAATACAACGGATAATCATTCCGGTTTGTAAAAACGAACAACGAAAGTAGAGGTTTTTTCATAAAAGCCTTTACTTTCTTTTTTTTTATGCCTACCTTTGAACTTTCTATTAGTTAATCGTAATTAGAAGTATCGTTCATTTATGAGACTGTTAAAAAATCCGTTTGTGATAAGCTTGATTTTGGCTATCCTGATAATATGGGGACTAATTTATGGCACGTTGGTATGGCTGGATGTTTATACACGGCATAATGTGGCGGTCGTGGTCCCTGATGTGAAAGGATTGACCATAGAAAAGGCAGCTCCTTTTTTCAGCGAGAAGCGAATCCGGTATAATATCATCGATTCTGTTTTTTCCAAAGAAGTCCCCCCCGGAGCGATTGTGGAATTGGTCCCTGCCCCCGGTTCGAAAGTGAAAGAAGGCCGGGTCGTTTTTGTGACCATCAACGCCAAGACATCTCAAATGGGAGTTATACCTGAAGTCGAAGACCTTTCTTACCGCCAGGCAAATGCGCTGCTGCAATCTATAGGATTTGTTTCGGTCGAGGTGAAATACGTAGCGGGCGATTATAAAGATTTGGCTGTGGCAGTCGAATGGAATGGCCGAGTGTTGGAGAAAGGGCAACACGTTCCGCTTAATGCACATTTGGTCTTGGTTGTGACAAGTGATGACATAGAATCGGATTCAACGTTTTTGGACAATTTGAACAATGCCCCGATTGAATCCTTGGACAGTGAAGAAGAAAATTGGTTTTAAGGATGGCTGACGTTATAGAAGATATAGAAGGCATCGATGATGACCAGATAGAAGAATCGCTTCTGGATGATTGTTCAGCCGCGGTGGTTGCCTCCCCGGAAGTCGCTCCGGGCTTGTATGAGCATTTCAAATTTGTGGCGGACAAGGGACAGACCTTGCTTCGCGTGGACAAATTCTTAGTGGCGCGGATGGAAGGAGCGACCCGTAACCGGATCCAATTGGCGGCGGAGGCCGGTTGCATCTGGGTAAACGGCAATCCGGTGAAAAGCAATTACCGAGTGAAACCTTTTGACTTGGTACAGATCGTAATGGACCGTCCGCGGAGAGAGACGGATATAATTCCGCAAGACATACCTTTGAACATAGTGTATGAAGATGCGGATTTGCTGGTCGTCAACAAGCCCGCAGGCATGGTCGTGCATCCGGGACATGGCAACTATACGGGCACGCTGTTAAATGCCATCGCTTATCATTTACGTGATGAGCAACATTTCGACCCGTCTGACCCCCGTTTGGGATTGGTGCACCGTATAGACAAAGATACTTCCGGCTTATTAGTGATAGCCAAAACACCTGAGGCCAAGAGCCATTTGGGTTTGCAATTCTACCATCATACCACAAAACGTTGTTATCAGGCGGTCGTCTGGGGGCAATTCCAGGAAGAAGAGGGCACCGTGGTGGGGAATATAGGGCGCAGCCCGAAAGACCGCTTGCAGATGACCGTTTTCCCTGATGGCACGCAAGGAAAATATGCGCTCACGCATTATCGTGTCTTGGAGCGATTGGGATACGTCACCTTGGTGGAATGTAGGTTGGAAACAGGCCGGACTCACCAGATCAGAGTTCACATGAAGCATATAGGCCATACTTTGTTCAATGATGCGAGGTATGGAGGCCATGAAATCTTGAAAGGGACAACATTTACTAAATATAAACAGTTTGTGCAGAACTGTTTCGCTATTTGTCCGAGGCAGGCGTTGCATGCAAAGACATTGGGGTTTGTCCATCCCAGAACAGGGGAAGAACTATTCTTTGATTCAGAAATGCCTGAAGACATGCGGCAATTGGTCGAACGATGGCGTATCTATGCATCGACAAAAGAATTAGAATAAATAGTTATGAAGAAGAATATTGCAATCGTAGCAGGAGGATACTCCTCGGAATATAAAGTTTCATTAAAAAGCGCACAAGGAATCTATTCTTTTCTTGATAAAGACAAATATAATTTGTACATTGCCGTCGTGAAGCGTGATGGATGGATCGTTGAACATCGAGATGAAGAAATTCCTATTGACAAGAACGATTTCAGCTTTGTCGTCGAAGGGAAAAGGGTGAAGATAGACTTCGCCTACATTACCATCCACGGCACTCCCGGGGAAGATGGGCGTTTGCAGGGATATTTTGACATGATAGGTTTGCCTTATTCGTCTTGCGGGGCATTGGCAAGTGCCATTACATTCAATAAATACGTGTGCAACCATTATTTAAATGATTTTGGCATACGCATTGCAGAGTCAATCCATTTGTTTAAAAATGAAACTGTATGCGAAGAAAACGTCATTGCCCGTTTGGGACTGCCTCTGTTTGTCAAACCTAATGATGGGGGCAGCAGTTTCGGTGTCACTAAGGTGAAAAGCAAAGAGGAGCTGCTGCCAGCCATTGAAAAAGCTTTCAACGAAGGCAAGGAAGTCGTGATGGAACGTTTTATCGAGGGGACTGAGATAACCTGCGGATGTTACAAGGCCAACGGAAAGGAGACGATTTTCCCGATTACGGAAGTGGTGACGACGAATGAGTTTTTTGATTACAACGCCAAGTACAATGGGGAAGTGCAGGAGATTACCCCTGCCCGTATCCCGGAAGAACAAGCTGAACGAGTTAGGCGGGAGACTTCGAAGATTTATGATATCTTGGGAGCAAAAGGACTGATTCGAGTTGATTACATTATTCCATCCGATGGCAACCCATGCTTGTTGGAAATCAACACGACCCCCGGCATGACAGCTACAAGTTTCATACCCCAGCAAGTACGTGCCGCTGGATTGAACATAACAGACGTCCTGAGTGATATTATTGATAACGAGTTAAATAAATAAAATGGATATAGAAACAGTTTCTTCAAATTTTGAGGATATTCGCCCGTTAAACCCGGAAGAAGTCCCGGCAGCCATTGAAGAGCTATTGGCATCCGAAGAGTTCAGGAAGGCAATTCGTTACATCATGCCAAACTTGAAATGGGATGAGTTAGCTGCGGCAATGCGAGCTTGCAAGACAAAAGAGCAGTTCAAATCGACATTGAGTTATGGTGCGGTGATGGCAGTCGCTAAAAAGACCACGTTTTCCCTCACCGTTTCAGGTCGTAGCCGTTTGCCTGAAGGGAAGCCTGCATGCACTTTTATCTCTAATCATCGAGATATAGTGCTGGACGCTTCGTTCCTGAACGTGATACTTATGGATGTCGGGTATGGATTGACGCAAGTTGCCATCGGTGATAATTTGCTTATCCGCCCTTGGATAAAAACGTTCGTTCGCTTGAATAACAGTTTTATAGTAAAACGAGGCGTGGCGGTCCGGCAAATGTTGGAAGTAAGCCATACTCTTTCCGCATATATCAACCATACGATTAAAGAATCGCACGAATCGATATGGATAGCACAGCGTGAGGGCCGCGCCAAGGATTCGAATGACAAGACGCAGCCAAGCGTGCTGAAGATGCTGAACATGGCTGGCAAGGGTGATATATTGACAAATTTGGCGGAATTGAATATTGTGCCTGTTGCGATTTCATACGAATACGACCCATGTGATTATTTAAAGGCAAAAGAGTTTCAATTAAAACGGGATAATGCGGATTATCAAAAAACTCAGCATGATGATTTGCTTAACATGGAAACTGGCATTTTGGGAAATAAAGGGCGAGTTCATTTTACATTTGGAAACCCGATCAATGCCAAGCTGAAGGAATTAGACCCTAAGACAGAAAAAAATGAATTATTTGCGGCAGTCGCCCGAATAATCGACAAGGAAATATATAGTCATTATCGTTTTTACCCTTGTAATTATGTTGCTTACGACATGCTAAGCGGCACACGCCATTTTTCTGCTAATTATGGCCTTAAAGACAAAAAAGCATTTGAGGAATATCTGCAGGGGCAGTTGGACAAAATTGTCATCCCGAACAAAGACGAAGCTTTCTTGCGCAGAAAAATTCTGGAAATGTATACCAATCCCCTAAAGAATTTTTTGTCGCTCGAAAAATAAGATATTGTATTTTAGGTTTAAATGATGCATTCGGGTTCTCTCTGCGGGAGGAGGACCCGATTTTTCAATTCCTTCATTACACGTATAATTCCATATACAAACGCGGTAATTTATATGAAAGATTTTTTGCGTATATTGAGGCGATTTGTCCCTCCATATAAAAAATATTTGATAGGCAATATTGTCTTCAACATACTTTCTGCTGTCTTGAACCTTTTTTCATTTGCTCTGATTATACCCATTTTGCAAATCTTGTTTAAGATAAATCGAGAGGTATATTATTACAAGCCAATTATTTGGGAGTGGAATAGTTGGGAAAGGTTGAAGGAAATTCCAAGCATATTAAAAGATAACTTCTTTTGGTTTGTCAGTGACTTGATTGAGCGTCACGGCGGATCATTCGCATTGGTTATTCTGGGAATCTTTTTAGTCGTGATGACATTCATGAAAGTAGCCACGATGTATCTGGCATTCTACGAGATGATACCCATTCGTACGGGGGTGGTACGTGACATCAGGAACCAAATCAACAAGAAAATAACAGAGCTCTCTTTAGGCTTTTTTTCGGAAGAGCGCAAAGGGGACATTTTGGCTCGCATATCCGGTGACGTGAATGAAATAGAAGCGTCCGTGATGAGTTCTTTGGACATGATGTTTAAGAATCCCATATTGATTGTTATTTATTTGGTCGGGATGATTGTCATCAGTTGGCAATTGACCCTGTTTGTTCTTATTTTATTACCTGTGGCAGGTTATATAATGGGGCAGGTAGGTAAGAAGCTAAAACGGAAATCTTTGGAGGCACAACAACTATGGGGTACGTTGATGAGTCAAATCGAAGAAACCTTGGGTGGTTTACGTATTATTAAGGCTTTTAATGCGGAAGCAAAGATTCGGAATCGTTTTGAACGGACAAATGAACTATTCAGACAAACTGTCATGCGTGTTTATAGACGACAGCAGATGGCTCATCCTATGAGTGAATTTTTAGGCACCGTCACGATTGCGATTGTGCTTTGGTACGGTGGCTCTTTGATATTAAGCAACCATAGTACGATAGATGCAGCTACTTTCATATATTATTTGGTCGTATTTTATAGTATCATCAATCCTGCCAAAGATTTAAGCAAAGCAGTTTATGCTATACAAAAGGGATTGGCTTCCATGACCCGTATCGATAAGATATTGATGGCTGAAACAGATATCAAAGACCCGGTTACCCCGATACCTGTTACTTTTGAAAAATCGATAAAGTACAGGCATGTTTGGTTTCGTTATCAGAATGAATGGATATTGAAGGATATTAATTTGGAAATTCCAAAGGGGAAAACGGTGGCATTGGTTGGCCAGTCTGGTTCTGGTAAAAGTACGATGGTCGATTTGCTGCCGCGCTTTTACGATGTGTCAGATGGACATATTGAGATAGACGGCATCGACATCAGGAATTTTGCATTGACAGATTTAAGGGGATTGATGGGTAATGTAAATCAGGAGGCGATATTGTTTAACGATACTTTTTTCAATAATATCGCATTCGGAGTAGAAAATGCCTCCCTTGAACAAGTCGAGGAAGCTGCTAAAATCGCAAACGCACACGATTTTATTATGGCGACGGAAAAGGGATATGATACGAATATTGGAGATAGGGGGGACAAGCTTTCTGGCGGGCAGCGTCAGCGGATAAGTATAGCTCGGGCCATCCTGAAAAATCCGCCTATATTAATTTTGGATGAGGCTACATCTGCTTTAGATACAGAATCTGAACATTTGGTTCAGGAGGCTTTGGAAAATTTGATGCGTAATCGAACCACCATTGTCATTGCCCATCGCCTTTCTACCATCAAGAACGCAGATGAGATCTGTGTCATGCATGAAGGGAAAATTGTAGAGCGCGGTACGCATGGCGAGCTCTTGCAATTGGATGGATATTACAAACGGCTGTCAACCATGCAGAGTTTTTAAGCAAAGAATGTATTGAATCATCATAACTAAAGGAATAATATCATGAGAAAAATGAAATGGAAGTATAAATTCTACACGACTTGTGCAATTTGTGCGGCTATATGTGTGTTTCTTAATTTATCTGCTTGCGATGACATCAGATTAAAGTCGGTTGTACCGGGAATGTATTATTTTGATAAACCGGCTAAGATGTGGGAGGCGGCCTTCCCTCTGGGCAATGGAAGAATCGGTTTGATGCCGGATGGCAAGATTTCTTCTGAAAATATTGTAATGAACGAAATATCGCTTTGGTCGGGAAGCAGGCAAGACACGGATAATCGAAATGCTTATTATTCTTTGAATACCATCCGACAGCTGCTGTTTGAAGGTAAAAACGATTTGGCGCAGAAGTTAATGTATGAAACATTTGTATGCAAAGGTGTCGGAAGTGGTTATGGCGACGGGGCAAATGTTCCGTATGGTAGTTATCAGATTTTCGGTAATTTGCAAATTGATTATTTATTGTCTGGTGACACAGCCGAGGCCCTTTCTTCATATCGGCGAGAGTTGTCTTTGGATAATGCCATTGCTACGACCACGTTCCAGATGAATGGTGTGAATTATAGGCGTGAACTGTTTACCTCGTTTGCCGACGATTTGGGTGTAATCTACTTGACGGCAGATATTGACAAGTCTTTAAGTTTCAAAGTTAGCATGAACCGTCCGGAGCATGCTTCTTCTTTTTCCTCTAACAACATGCTGTGGATGAAAGGCCGACTACCCGATGGCGTAGATACTGTAAACATGAAAGGAATGCGTTTCGCTTCTGCCGTTGAGGTTTTATTGCCGAAGGGAGGGAAGTCTCAAATAGATTCAACCGGAATCATGATTTCTCAGGCTTCTGAAGCTGTTATTTTAGTGGACATGGCTACTGATTACGATGGAAACCAAATAGAGCAATCCATAGACACTCGCCTCAAGAAAGCTGCTTCCAAAAATTATGTTTCTTTGAAGCAAGAGCACGTGAGTGCATATAATCGGTTATATGGCAGGGTCGAATTGGATTTGGAACCCACCGAGCAGAGTTCCTTGCCGATGGATAAAAGGCTGGAGGCCTATTCGTCTAATCCTAATGATCCTGCTTTGGCATCGCTCTATTTTCAATTTGGTCGTTATCTGTTGATATCATCTACCCGAGTAGGTTCATTGCCTCCTAATTTGCAAGGTCTTTGGTGTAATACAATTCATACTCCCTGGAATGGCGATTATCATCTGAATATTAATTTGCAAATGAATCATTGGCCGGCTGAGGTCACGAACCTGTCCGAATTGCATTTGCCGTTAACCGAATGGATATGCCGGCAGGTCGCTAGTGGAGAGCGTACGGCAAAAGCCTACTATAATGCGAAAGGCTGGGTCATGCATATTTTGGGGAACGTTTGGGAATTTACTGCTCCAGGCGAGCATCCTTCTTGGGGTGCCACCAATACATCTGCCGCTTGGCTTTGTGAACATTTATACATGCATTATTTATATACGAAAGACAAAGAATATTTAAAGAAAGTTTATCCTGTTATGAAAGGAGCTGCTGAGTTTTTTGTGGATATGTTGGTCGAGGATCCCCGTTCGCATTACTTGGTTACTGCCCCTACCACTTCTCCTGAAAATTCATATCGGATGGAAAACGGAAACGTTGTGAATGTATGTGCTGGTTCCACAATGGACAATCAAATATTACGGGAATTGTTTTCCAATACGATGGAGGCAGCCTCGATTTTAAACTGTGACGAAGCCTTTTCCGGGATATTGAAAGAGAAAATGAGTCGGTTAATGCCGACAACAATAGGAGCAGACGGCAGGATAATGGAATGGCTCGAGCCTTATCAAGAAGTTGAGCCAAATCATCGTCATGTCTCTCATCTATATGGATTATATCCCGGGAATGAGATTTCATTGGAGAAGACCCCTGATTTAGCTGAAGCGGCAAAGAAAACTTTACTTGTGCGGGGTGATAAAAGCACGGGCTGGTCCATGGCCTGGAAGATTAATTTTTGGGCACGCTTGCACGACGGGAACCATGCATGGAAGTTGTTCAATGACCTCTTGACGCCTTGCGTGGATACAAAAACGAATATGGTGAACGGAGGAGGAACATACCCCAATTTGTTCTGTGCTCATCCGCCATTCCAAATAGACGGTAATTTCGGTGCTTGCGCTGGCATAGCCGAGATGTTGCTGCAAAGTCAAGACGGGTATATAGACGTATTGCCTGCTCTCCCGTCTGCTTGGAGCAAAGGAAGGTTTAAAGGATTGAAAGCGAGGGGAGGGGTAGAGGTTTCTGCTGAATGGAACGAAAGCAAGGCGATTAAGATAGAATTGCGTGCCTCTGTTTCTGGTTCTTTTAAAGTAAAGTTGCCAAAGGGAGAATCTGCGGTTTTGAGTTTGTCGCTTGATCAGAAACCTGTCTCTTTGCCTGTGGTTGATGGGATGATTTCAGTGGACATGGAGGCTGGCGATTTGTTTACGATACAGTATTGAATCCCAATACATAAAAACTCGTATACGCATTATTCTTTTGCGCATACGAGTTTTTAACGAGAAGCACTTAATTATTTATTGTATTCTTCCCATTTTACATTGTGCATATCTCCGCTTTTCGCAAATTCTTCATGGAAAGCGAAACAACATTTCAAATTTTGAGGAGTTTGGCCTTTTATTCCCATTCCCAGATATTCATTTAATAACGGGCGGTAGTCCGGATGAACGCAATTGTCAATGATGCAGTGAGCGCGTTCGATTGGTGATTTTCCTCTCAAATCTGCTACTCCGTATTCGGTAATGATAATTTTGACTGAATGTTCGCTGTGGTCCAAGTGAGAGACCATCGGTACGAACGAACTGATTTTACCATCTTTGGCCGTTGACGGTGTCGT
>CALBYC010000157.1 GCA_937890135.1 uncultured Parabacteroides sp. | reverse complement strand
CCTGTCATCGACTTGAATAGCGCCAGCGGCCTATTCCCCTTGGACGATGCGCATGTCCGTTACTTTAGCAACAGCGAGACAGACAGGTTGCATCCCAATACCGAAGGGCACCAGCGCATGGCAAAAGCCATCATGTACCAGCTTTTGGCTTACCCGTCAGACTTCAAATAAGTGGATAAATAAGACCCTTTGCTTTTGACAAAATGCTTATCTTTGCAAGTCTAAGATGTTGGATAAAACAAATTTTTTAATCATATGGCTTTACAATGCGGTATCGTAGGTCTCCCGAACGTGGGAAAATCTACGCTTTTCAATTGTCTTTCCAATGCTAAGGCTCAGTCGGCGAATTTCCCGTTTTGCACGATTGAACCTAACGTTGGAGTAATCTCTGTCCCCGATGAACGTTTGAACAAATTAGCAGAAATAGAACATCCTCAACGAGTCATACCGACCACAGTCGAAATCGTGGATATTGCCGGTCTCGTAAAAGGTGCGAGCAAAGGTGAAGGGTTGGGTAACAAGTTTTTGGCTAACATACGTGAAACGGACGCAATCTTGCATGTTTTGCGCTGCTTCGATGATGATAACATCGTGCATGTAGATGGCAATGTCAATCCTGTAAGAGACAAGGAAATCATTGACATGGAGTTGCAAATCAAAGATTTGGAAACGGTCGATAGCCGCATTGCAAAAGTCCAAAAGCAAGCACAAACAGGTGGAGACAAACAGGCCAAGATAGCCTACGAGGTGTTATGCAAATATAAAGATGCGTTGGAACAAGGCAAAAGTGCCCGCACGGTATCTTTCGAGACGAAAGAAGAGGAGCGCATCGCCCACGATTTATTCCTTCTGACCAACAAACCGGTATTGTACGTATGCAACGTCGACGAAGCAAGTGCGGTAAACGGCAACAAATATGTGGAAGCTGTGCGCGAAGCCATAAAAGATGAAAATGCGGAAATATTGGTGGTCGCGGCAAAGATTGAAAGCGAAATCGCAGAATTGGAAACATACGACGAACGCCAGATGTTCTTGCAAGAAATCGGGCTGGAAGAATCCGGCGTAAACCGATTAATCAAGTCGGCTTATAAGTTGTTAAACCTCCAGACTTTCTTGACCGCAGGACCGGACGAAGTTCGCGCATGGACTTTCCATAAAGGATGGAAAGCGCCACAATGCGCCGGTGTCATCCATACCGATTTCGAAAAAGGATTCATCCGCGCAGAAGTCATTAAATATGACGATTACATCTCCTATGGCTCGGAAACAGCGGTGAAAGAGGCAGGGAAAATGAGCGTAGAAGGCAAGGACTATGTTGTCCAGGATGGCGACATCATGCACTTCCGCTTTAATGTGTGATAATACTTAACTACTATAGAATCATGGTACGAAGATTTGATTTTCTGGTCATAGGGTCCGGCATTGCCGGGATGAGTTTTGCCTTGAAGGTTGCACATAAAGGGAAAGTCGCTTTGGTATGTAAATCCGGATTAGAAGAAGCGAATACTTACTTCGCACAGGGGGGTGTCGCTTCGGTCACCAACTTGATTGTTGACAATTTCGACAAACACATCGAAGATACAATGATAGCCGGCGATTGGCTGAGTGACCGTGCTGCGGTTGAGCTGGTTGTCCGTAATGCTCCCGAACAAATCAAAGAACTGATCAGCTGGGGCGTAGATTTCGACAAAGATGCAAATGGCAACTTCGACCTTCATAGAGAAGGAGGGCATTCCGAGTTCCGTATCTTGCACCACAAAGACAATACCGGAGCTGAGATACAGGACAGCTTGATACGTGCCGTGCAAAGCCATCCAAACATTACAGTTTTTGAAAATCATTTTGCCATTGAGATATTGACACAGCATCATTTAGGCGTTACCGTCACCCGGCATACACCTGATATCGAATGCTACGGAGCTTACATCATGGATATGGGCACCGGCAAGATTGACACTTTCCTTTCAAAAGTCACGTTGATGGCGACCGGTGGAATCGGAGCGGTTTATCAGACCACCACGAACCCATTGGTAGCGACCGGCGATGGCATCGCCATGGTCTACCGCGCCAAAGGAACGGTCAAAGACATGGAGTTCGTCCAGTTTCATCCAACAGCGCTTTATCATCCCGGCGACCGCCCTTCCTTTTTGATTACAGAAGCGATGCGCGGTTATGGAGGGGTGTTAAGGACGATGGACGGCAAAGAGTTCATGCAGAAATACGACAAGCGTCTGTCTTTGGCCCCTCGTGACATCGTGGCCCGTGCAATAGACACTGAAATGAAGAACAGGGGGGATGACCATGTATATTTGGATGTCACCCATAAAAACCCGGAGGAGACGAAACGCCATTTCCCTAATATTTATGAGAAATGCTTAAGTTTAGGCATTGACATTACCAAAGAGTATATTCCGGTGGCTCCCGCTGCTCATTACCTTTGCGGCGGCATCAAGGTCGACTTAAACGCACGTTCTTCCATCAACAGGCTGTATGCCGTGGGAGAATGCTCGTGCACGGGCTTGCACGGCGGTAACCGCTTAGCATCAAATTCTCTGATTGAAGCGGTTGTATATGCCGATGCGGCAGCCAAGCACAGTTTAAGCATTGTTGACTCACTTTCTTATCAGGAAAACATTCCACAATGGAACGATGAAGGGACAAGCCTTCCGGAGGAAATGGTGCTAATCACGCAAAGCGCAAAAGAGGTAGGACAAATCATGAGTACCTATGTCGGCATCGTCCGCTCGGATCTGCGTTTGAAACGCGCTTGGGATCGTTTGGATCTTCTATACGAAGAAACTGAAAGCTTGTTCAAGCGCTCAGTCGCTTCTCGCCAAATATGCGAATTGCGTAACATGATCAATGTCGGTTATTTAATCACACGTCAAGCCATCGAACGCAAAGAGAGCAGGGGGTTGCATTATACGTTGGATTACCCGCCTGTCCCCCACAAAGGGAAATGATAGATTCTCAGATATGCAAAGCCTGTTTAATCCATTTCATAACGAGATTAAACAGGCTTTTAATTTATAGGGATTGTAAATAGAAAAAAGCTGCCCGAATGAGCAGCTTTTTTCGTCTTATGCAAACTGATCAGAAGTTTCCTTTACCAGCCTGATCCCACCAAACACGAGTACCACCTATATCGCCAGAGTACTTAGTGCTTGTGTTCTCATTGTTCAACAACTGGATGCCTTTCTGCAATTCCGCATTGTTGGTGTTGATTTCGTTGTTAGAGTAGATCAAACGGCGGATTTGTTCGTCCGTATCGATTGTACCGTCACTCTTGTTGATATAGTTCGGGAACAATTTAGGATAACCCGTACGACGGTACTCCGCCCACGCCTCGGTGGACAATGGGAAGTTTGCAACCCATTTCTGAAGAATGATTTGCTGCAATTTCACCTCATTAGAAGCATTTTCGTCCCACTTGGTTCCTACCGTGTTCATGGCCTTGCAATTGAACTTGCTGTTAACCGGGTCGACCAAATCCTCCTGCGAAGCGGTATTGTTGATGAAAGCTTCGATGTCTGCATCGGAGATTGAGGTTACGCCGGCGAAAGTGCCCTTATAGTCCAATTGATGTTTGATGGAAGTGCGGATGCCTTCTTCATAGAAGTCCTTGGCGGTTCCACCCATGTTCCAGCCACGCAATGCCCCTTCAGCACGCAAGAAATAAGACTCAGCGGCGAACATGACCGGCAGCGGAGTCGTGTAATCCACTACGGCGTATGAATAATTCACATATTCATTGGGCTTGGAGACAATATCGTGTCCCGGACGGATACCTAAGTAACGAGTACCTTTTTCGATGACAGAGCCATCCTCACAAGTGACATCGGCCATGTTCTTTGTCATGTAAAGAGGCAGACGAGGGTCTTGCATTCCCTCCATGATCGTAATCAGGTTGGCATTTGTCCCACAGTCTCCCCATGCGTAATACATACGATACAGCTCGTTTGTCAAGCCTTGGTTAATCAGAACGTCTTTGTCCGCAGCCGTCAAAACGCCACCGGCAACTGCTTCCTCGGCTTTCTGCTTTGCCAAAGTCGGATTGGCCTTCACGATACGCATGGCAAAACGCAATTTGAACTGGTTGGCCACCTTAATCCACATATTCATGTCGCCACCGCACCAGTAGTCGAACGATGCCATCGACTCTTTATCCGAAGTACTGCCCTTGAAGCCGGCGATTGCTTCGTCCAACAACGTGAACAAAGAATTATAAATCTGCTCTTGGGTATCGTAAGCGTAAGACGCACCGTTGGTCGGGTCATCAATCACTGTCGAATAAGCCACAGGGCCGTAAGCATCTGTCAACATGGAGATGGCGTATGCCTGGACGACACGCATCATGCCGGCAAAGTCCTTATACCCTTTTTCGTCACAGGACTTGATCAATGTATGTGTATTGTTGAAGATATGAGAATAAACATTTTCATACATGCCACCACAGAAACTACGGTTCAAGTTATACTGCACGTTACCCGAACCTCCGAAGTTGTGAGGAGTCATGAAATAACCACCAAACAAGTCAATGCTCAAGTTTGTCCAGAACTGGAACATGTTCTGTTGCGGAGCGTAAACATAAGAGAACGGTTCCTTGAACTGAGCAGCAAACGGCAATGACGTCGGGTCTACTTCATAAGGATTTGTGTTCAATTTTTCAAAATCGTCCGTACAACTATTGACACTCATCATTCCAGTCAATGCCAAAGCTGAAACAGCTGTATATTTCAAAAATTTATTTAGTTTCATACGAATAATTATCTATAAATTAGAAGTTAAGCTTTAAGTTCAAACCAAAACTACGAGATGCCGGCATCGCGAACATGTCAACTCCCTGCCAGCCGTTACCTGTACTTGCGGATACATCCGGGTCCATTGGAGCATCTTTGTAGAAGAAGAACAAGTTACGGCCAATCAACGATGCGTTCAAGTTCTTGCCGGCTCCAAACAAATTGCGGAAGGTGTAACCGAATGACAATTCACGCAAGCGGACATTCGTCGCATCGTAAACATACATAGAGGTAGCCATGTTGGAGTTATAGTTCGTGCCACCTACGGTCGTATAGAACTCTTTCGGGTCGAAAGACACACCGTCGAATACGACAGAACCGGCATCGCGGGCAGCGCCGGAACGTTCTGAAACGCCCCAACCGTCCAATGTGGCTTCAGTCATAGACAATACCTTACCACCAACCTTAGCGTCAATCAGGAATGACAGAGTGAAATCCTTGTAATGGAACGTGTTTGTCCAGCCCATATTCACTTTAGCGTTCATGTCGCCCACGTAAATCAGGTCCTTCACGTCAGAACCTGCCAAAACAGGACCACCGTTCTCGTTCTTGACAGGCTTGCCGGTTTCATCGCGCTGCAAGTCGCGGACATACAAGTCGCCGAAGTGGCCGCCTTCTTTCAAGATGACTGAAGCTCCCGTACAGAAGCTCTGCAATGTCAAGCCATCAGACAACCCCTCGATCAACTCGATGACTTTGTTGTTGTTGTAAGAGAAGTTGTAGTTTGTGCTCCAGCTGAAGTTGTCAGTGAACTGCTGATGCCATCCCAGGCTGACTTCAACACCTTGGTTCTCGACATTACCTGCATTGACATAACGTTGCTTAACGCCTGATTCATAGGGAGCGGAAACTTTGAAGAACTGGTTCTTCGTGTTTGTCTTATAATAAGTCAAGTTCACGTCCAAACGGTTCTGGAAGAACGTACCATCGAAACCGACTTCCAAGGAATTGGTCTTTTCGGGTTTCAATGTGCGGAACGGAGCTTCGGTCGGAGGGACCAACGAACCTTGGTCTCCTATCGTATACAGGACGTTGGAAGCGTAAACCGGAACGTCGTTACCTACGATAGAATAAGAAGCACGGAGCTTGAACAAGTCTACATTCTTGCCGAAATCGACGAATTTGTCCAGCAGGGCACTTGCACCTACAGACGGATAGAAGAAAGAACAGCCGTCGGTGAAAGCCAAAGCCGAAGACCAGTCGTTACGGGCACTTACGTCAACGAACAAACCTTCTTTGTAACCAAACTGAGCCGTAGCGAACACAGAATTCAGACGTTTTTCCTTCAAGGACATGCTTGTCGTCAAACGGTAATAGTTGCTCGGGATGAACTTGTTGGGATAATAAGCACCGGGCGTGATGACTCCATTGTTGATAGCGAACTGCGTATCGCCATAGCCTATCAGGCCTACGCTGGAGGCTTTCGTTTTCGTATAGCTGCCACCAGCCGTCACGGACAAAGAATAAGTATCTTCCCATGTCTTGTTATATTGCAACATGGCATCCGCGTAAGTTTGTTCGCTGAACACGCGGTCGTCTTTCATCGTACCCAACTTGTCACGGCCCGCCGTGCTTGAAGCATAATCGTTCTGGGTCCAATGTTCGTCGCCGCGTTCGTAACGGATACGGCCCGTGGCAGACAAGCCTTCCATGATGTCGTACTTGACAGAACCGCCTAATTCGTAACGGTTACGGTCAGAGATAGGTTTCTGGCGGTTCAGCGTCCAGTATGGGTTGGAGAACTGTTCCTGGACTGTGTTTGTCCAGTTGTGCACATTAATCTGCTGGGCGGGATCTTCCACTTCATAGTTGTTCTTGTAGTAGTCCCAGTCCTCGCCCCTCGGGAACAAGTATGCACCCGTCAACGGGTTATGCAAATAGCCGGAAGCCGGTTGGTTTTCGATGTGCTGGGTATTGTAGCGGGCACTCACGTCAACGTGAAGCTTGGTCCACAAGTTAAAGCCGACCTTTGCCAACAAGTTGTGGCTCAAGTACGTATTTTCAGGGACGATACCGTTTGAAGACACATTGGCATAAGAGAAATAAGAGGTGATGTTCTCGTTTCCTCCGGACAAAGAGATGGAGTTGTTGGTTGTATAACCCGTGCGGAAGAAATCCTTCGCATAGTTAGGAGCTTCAGAAGACAACTTCTCGCCCCAGCTGAACGTGCCCGCATCGCTCATGCCGTAATTGTTCTGGAACTTAGGCAATGACATGGCGTTTTCGACCGTGGTGTTGCTTGACACGTTGATTGCAACTTTGCCGGACTGAGCCGACTTGGTCGTAATCATGATAGCACCGTTGGCAGCGACTGCTCCATACAGAGCGGCGGCCGATGCGCCTTTCAACAAGGTTATCTGTGCGATGTCGTCGGGGTTGATGGTAGACATGGCATCACCGCCATCGCGCTCGCCACCGTAGTTCATGGACACCTGAGAGTCGGAAACGTTCATCATCATCGGGACACCGTCCACTACGATCAACGGCTGGTTGCTGCCACTGATAGATTTGTTGCCGCGGAACAGGATCTTGGAAGCGCCGCCGGCACCCGTCGAGTTCGGGGTGATCTGCAAACCTGCGCTCTTGCCTTGCAAGGAGTTAATCATGTTGACGTTCTTAATCTCATTCAAATCCTTGCCGCCTACTGTCTGTGCGGAATAAGTCAAGGTTTTAGACTCACGCTTGATACCCATCGCTGTCACGACTACTTCTTTCAATGCTTCCGAGTCAGAAGACATCGCGACATTAATGGTGGAACGGCCATTGATTGGCTCGTCAACGGTTTTCATGCTCACATAGGAGAACTGCAATGTACCTTTGCTGTTGTCTACTTCCAAGGTGTATTTACCGTCGAAGTCTGTCACGGTACCAATTGTCGTACCTTTCAACAGCACATTCACTCCGATCAGCGGCTCTTTTGTATCCTTATCGGTTACCGTTCCGCTAACCGTCAAATTCTGCGCGTAAGCAGCCACGCACAGAAAGAATGTCAAAAATAAAAAGATTGACTTTCTCATGCAAAAACGATTTTTGGGTTTAACTATAAATTTGTTTTTTGTATTAATTATCCACGTTTAACTTTACACTAATATGTACATTCCTGTTAAAGTATGTACTATTAGACAATCCAATTGATATTATTTGTCTTTTTGTATAAAACGGTGACGCATTGTCAATCAAAACCTTTGCAAATATATGAATTTTTTGTTACAAATGCCGTTGTCAATGAAACAATTTTCCACAATAATATTTTATAACATATATCAATTTGTACACATAATAAATATTTTTAAATACGTAATTGCGTCTTTATGCAGCCCTGAAACGACAAAAGGCATTTTTGTGCAAGCAAACATTTCATCATGGTTATTTTGTACTGTTTCCTCGCACATGAATATTTAAATAATTTCAAATATCCGTTTTGCCGGAAAGCCCCGGCTTGAGCCCAAAACGGGTGCGACCTTCGGGGGAAACGAACGCAATCGTTCTCCCCGAAGGCCGCACCCGTTTCTCGAAAAGGCTGTATCCTTTCCCGGCCGAACCCGTTGTCACCGGGAAACCGGCCGCACGGATTATTCGCTTATTCGCCCTTTCCCTCCAGCTTCCATTCCGACTCCCAGGGGATAACGACACGCTCCCCTTCGAACCGGACAGGCAGCCAGACGTAACGCCCGTCTATCGCGTTCTCAGGGGTCCAACGGTCTCCCATGTATATATAGGTATCCTCCTTCCCTTGGACCGGAAGGACAAACGTGCTTTGTGAATGATACGTCAGCGCCGAATCGGCATCGATGCACGGATTGCCCAATTCCTTCCACGGGCCAAAGATAGAATCGGCGACCGCCGAACGGGCGGCATTGGGAGCCCATCCCGTACATCCCGACATGATCAGGTAATATTTGCCGTTACGCTTGAACATGGCCGGCGCTTCCATGAAGCGTCCCTCGAAGCAACGGGCATAGACACCATTGTGTCCCGTGTAATCCTCTGTCAGCTGCGCGATCTGCAACGTACTGTTCTCTTCCGAAGCATATATGTGGTAAGCTTTTCCATCATCATCCACAAACAAGTTCATGTCGCGGGCCATCTGCCCTCCCTCGAAATCACGTTTCTGTATATTGAGCGAATCCAAGGAGGCAGGCAAGCTTCCGCCCGAATAAGCGTCCTCGGTGGCAAACACCGGAGCTTCCTTCAAAGAATCCGGGACATTGCAGGCCCATTTCCCGGGATTGATCCTGCCTGCACGCAAGAATGTATAAGGGCCGGCCACCTTATCGCTTACTGCCACACCGCTCTGCGCGCCGCCGTATCCTTGCCCTTTCGGCTCCAAATGGAACCACATGACGTACTTCCCGGTTTTTGGATTATGGATGACTTTCGGCCGCTCCAGGATACAACCCTTCTCTATCGGACTTCCCGACCCTTCCGGCTCCACATGCAAGGCAATCCCCTCGTCTTTCCAGTTATACAAATCGTCAGACGAATAGCAATGCACGCCCACGTTGGCCTTGTTGCCGCCTTCGCCCGCCGTCTTATGCTCGCCGAACCAGTAATACCGCCCCTTTTCAAACAAAATGCCACCGCCGTGCGCATTGATATGAACGTCATTATCATCAAGCCAAAGCTCCCCGGGAGTAAAAGACTGGTAACGTTTCGAGGGCTGACAAGCAGCCAGGCCAAGCCCCAAAGCCGCAATTAAAAATGTTTTCCACATATTTTATTTCTATTTAAACAATTTGAAACTGAATAATTCTGTGCAAATTTAAACAAAAAAGCTATTTTTGCATATTCATAAATCAGGTATTTGTCTATAAGTCATGTTAAAACAACAGTTACGACAGCAATTACAGCAGAAACTTTCACCGCAGCAGATACAAATGATTCGTCTGCTTGAGCTCCCTGCCATAGAGCTGGAAGAGAAGGTCAAACATGAATTGGAGGAGAATCCTGCATTGGAGGAAGGGAAATCCAATCAAGAGGAACTCGAACATGAGGAGGAAAGAAGCCCGGACGACGAAGGTGCGGACATGGAGGGAAGCGAGGGAGATAGCACCGACCTCTCGCTTGGCGACTACCTGACAGAGGACGACATCCCCGACTACAAACTGCAAGAACTACACGACCGAAACGACAAAAAGGAGGACATCCCCTTCTCCGCCGGGGAATCCCTGAACGAGTATCTGCTGGAACAGCTAAGCCTGAGGGAGCTGCCCGAGCAAGAACGCAAAATAGCAGAATACATCATCGGCAACATCGATGACGACGGTTATTTGCGCAGAGACCTGAATTCCATCGCAGACGACTTGGTGTTCCAGGCCGGACTGAATGTCTCCGGGAAAGAGATCGAACCGATCCTTACCATCGTGCAGGACTTTGAACCATCGGGGGTGGGCGCAAGGGACTTGCAGGAATGCCTGTCCATCCAGTTGCAAAAAAAAGAGCCGATGGAAGCGACCCCTGTCGCTTTGCAAATCATAAAAGACTATTTCAACGATTTCATTCGGAAACATTATGACAAGATCCTGAAGGGAATGGACATTTCAGAAGATACTTTGAAAAAAGCAATCCATGAAATTACCACTTTGAACCCTAAGCCGGGGAACGCCTGGGGGGACTCCATCGGGACAGCCATGAGCCAAATAGTCCCCGACTTCATCGTGGATGCGAACAACGGGGAGATTACTTTGTCGATGAACAACCGGGGCATCCCCGACTTGCGCGTCAACCAGGAATATGTGAACATGTTCCAAGATTATGCCGGCAACAAGGCCAACCAAACAGCCGAACGGAAGAATGCCGTCCAGTTCGTGAAGCAAAAACTGGATTCGGCACAATGGTTCATCGACGCCATCAAGCAACGCCAAGAGACTTTGCAGCGGACGATGGAAGCCATCATCCAATTGCAACGCGAGTTCTTCCTTACCGGAGACGAAACCGCTCTCCGTCCCATGATATTGAAAGACGTGGCCGAACGCACGGGATATGACATCTCGACGATCTCGCGCGTGAGCAACAGCAAATACGTGCAAACCAATTTCGGCATCTATCCGCTCAAGTTTTTCTTTTCCGAGTCCATGCAGACTGATAGCGGAGAGGAGATTTCCACCCGTGAAGTGAAAAAGATCATGCGAGAGCATTTGGACGCGGAAGATAAACGGAAACCGCTGACGGACGAGGAATTGGCCAATATCCTGAAAGAAAAAGGCTATGTCATCGCACGCAGAACCGTGGCAAAATACAGGGAACAATTGGGCATTCCTGTTGCCAGACTCAGAAAAGAAATATAATTTTGCAAGTGATGAGAAAAGTAGCAAACATATTGTCCATCGTGTTCCATCCGTTGCTGGCGGTGACGTACGGACTTGCCATGGACTTGTCTTTCTCGTATTTGGCCATCTATCCGATGAAAATAAAACTGCTGCTGCTCTCTGGCGCGTTCCTGATGACCGCAGTCGTCCCGGCTGCATCCATCTACCTGATGGCAAGAGAGAAAAAAGGCGTGGACTGGGAGCTGAGCGACCGCAGGAGCCGGACAATGCCATACTTGATCTATGTCGGTTCTGTCATGGTCTTTCTTTTCTTCTTATTCAAAATGATGCTTCCATTCTGGGTTTTAGCGCAATTGTTCGGGGCGGCAGTCGCCATGCTTTTGGCGTTATGCGTCAACTTCTTTTGGAAGATCAGCGCGCACATGGTCGGAATCGGCGGACTGTTAGGCGGGCTGATGGGCATCTCGCGCATTTATGCCCAGAATCCTTATTGGGGGTTCATCGCCCTCATCCTGATAGCAGGCAGCATCGGCACGTCCCGCTTGTACCTGAGGAAGCACACGCCTTTCCAAATTTATTGCGGGTTCGGATTAGGATTTATAGTTATCTATATATCTTCATTATTAAGTTATTTCTATTTTTTCATTTAAAACACAAAAAGCATGAATTTTCCTACTAATGTAAAGTACACGAAGGATCACGAATGGATCCGTGTAGAAGGTGAAATAGCCTATGTCGGCATCACAGACTATGCTCAAAGCGAATTAGGCGAAATCGTTTATGTCGACATCACGACGGAAGGCGAGACAGTGGACAAGGAGGAGGTTTTCGGGACAATCGAAGCTGTAAAGACCGTGTCCGACCTGTTCATGCCGGCAAGCGGAGAGGTCTTGGAGGTCAATCCTGAATTGGAAGACGCACCGCAGTTGGTCAATGAAGATGCCTACGGAAAAGGATGGATCATCAAGGTAGCGCTTACTAACCCGGCGGAATTGGACGAACTCCTGTCTGCCGCAGATTATGAACAATTAATCGCAAAATAAAAATGACCCCAGTCGTCAGTATCATCATGGGCAGC
>CALBYC010000156.1 GCA_937890135.1 uncultured Parabacteroides sp. | reverse complement strand
TTGCGCATTTTCAAAAATAGGGGGGAAGTTTTTGGAAGTTTTTGGAAGTTTTTTGCGGACACCCGCCCTTCGTTCGATTGCCTGGGACTGAAAAAAATCAAGAAATGGGATGCCGAAATTTGAAACAGTGGAGGAAACTCCGAAAAAAATGCTACCTTTGTGGTCGTCTTTATCAATTGAGTAAGCATGGCTCGTAAATTGTTTGTCCTTTATGCCGTATGTCTTCTGCTTTTCCCGTTCCGGCCGGAACTGGAAGCCGGGGAAACCTTCACGCTCGTGATCGATGCCGGCCATGGCGGCAAAGACCCCGGCGCAAAGGGCAGGACAATCAACGAGAAGGAGATTAACCTGAATATCGCGTTGAAGCTGGGGAGGATGGTCCAGGCGAACCATCCCGACGTCAAGGTCGTTTACACCCGTTCCTCGGACAAGTTCGTGGAACTGGACGAACGTGCGGAGATTGCGAACCGGTGCAAGGCCGACTTGTTCATTTCTATCCATACGAACTCGGTGGCGAGAGGCAATTCCGCGAAAGGCACGGAGACCTACACGCTGGGTCTTGCCCGTACCGAAGAGAACCTGGCGGTGGCCATGCGCGAGAACTCCGCGATCTTGCTGGAGGATGATTACCAACAGCGATACGAGGGCTTCGACCCGAACTCGTCGGAATCGTACATCATCTTCGAGTTCATGCAGAACAAGCATGTCGAACAGAGCATAGGGCTTGCCTCGGAGGTGCAAAGGTACTTCACGAGGGCGAACCGCCTGGACAGAGGCGTCCGGCAGGCGGGTTTCCTGGTGCTCAGGAAAACAAGCATGCCCAGCGTGCTGATAGAGGTGGGATTCATATCCAACCGCGATGAAGAGCGTTTCCTGGCATCGTCCGACGGGCAGGCGAAATTGGCCCGCTCCATATCGGATGCTTTCGATGCTTATAAAAAAACAATCGACGGGAGGAGAGGGGCGTTGCCCGTGAAGAAGCCGCTTGCTCCCTCGTCCCCTTCCGGTGCGGCGGTGCTCGGGGGACAGTCCGCGGACAACGGAAGTTCTTCCGCACGCCCCGACGGCCCGCCCCCGGGAAGCGAGGAGGATATCCTGCGGCGCAAGCGGATGAGGCAGGAGGCTTCGGCCGAGGCGCCGTCCCGGCAAGACGCGCAGGCAACCCCCGCCCCCGGACAATTGGTCTACAAGATACGCCTGTTGTCCTCGGACAAGAAGCTATCTCCCGGCTCGCGGTCGTTGAAAGGGTACAAAGGCGTGTCGTGCGTCAAAGGACCCCGTTTCTATAAGTATTATTACGGCGAGAGTACCAGCCTGGACGAAATGAAAAGGCTCAGGCGGAAAGTCTTGAAAGATTTCAAGGATGCGTATATCGAAGCCTTTAAAGACGGCAAGAGCGTAAAGTATTAACAGAACAAATATACATACATTATAATGAAACAGATTTTCTCCAAGGAAGCCAAGATCGGTTTGGTGACAATCGTCAGCTTGGTCCTTCTATATTTCGGAATCAACTATTTGAAAGGCGTGAACCTGTTCAAGCCTGTCAACCATTACGAGGTGGAGTTCGACAATGTGAATGGCGTCACCATCTCCAGCCCAGTATATGTGGAAGGCTTCAAGGTCGGCCTGGTGCGGGAAATCCGTTACGATTATGAGAAAATGGACAAAATCATAGTGGACGTGAGCCTGGACGAAAAGATGCGCATCAACAAGGGCAGCTACATCACGATCGTGAACAGCTTCCTGGGCGGTGCGGAGCTGCATATCCATTTGAACAAATACGTGGACGATTACTTGAAGCCGGGAGACCGGGTCGAAGGCCGGATGGGCGAGGAGATGATGCAGTCCGTCCAGGAAAAGATATTGCCAAGCGTGGAGGCCATGCTGCCGAAAATAGATTCGATATTGGTGGGCTTGCAGGCGCTGGTGAACCATCCCGCCTTGAGACAATCATTGGAACATGTGGAAAGGACGACATCGAACTTGGAAATATCCACCCGCCGGCTGAACGCGCTCATGGAGCGGGACGTCCCCGGCATAGTCGCGGACCTGAAGAAAATCACGAACGATTTCTCGGAGGTGAGCGGGGAGCTGAAGGACTTGAACTTGCAGCAAACCTTCGACCATGTGAATGCGACTCTGGCCAATTTGAAAGTGACGACGGAAAAATTCAACTCGACGGACAACAGCCTGGGGCTGCTGCTGAACGACCGCGCGCTGTATGACAATTTGAACAGCACGGCCGGCAATGCTTCCAAGTTGCTGCTTGACCTGCGCGAACATCCGAAGCGGTATGTCCATTTTTCCGTATTCGGGAAAAAAGAGTCTTCGAAGTAAAAGGTATCCCATCGTTCAGCTTTTCCCGGCAAGAGGGGGAAAGGCCTGCCCGCGGAGCCGAATCCTTTTTAGGGGGAGAAGGACAGGCGGTGACTCGCCAAATGAATGCGAATGAAAGATTGCGTTTTTTGTCGCATGAAGGCTTCGTCATGCTTCATTTTCAAGGCGATGCCGATTTAATTCGTTGATTTAGAATGATGTTATATAAGTATTTGAAAGTTAAAACGATAAAATAATTTGGAAATAACAAATAAAAAAGAACTTTTTTTTTTGAAATTATTTTCTAAACTTTGTGTCCTAAAAGCGTATAAAAGATTAGGGAGAAATATATACAATGCAGCAGTCTGATTGTAAGGTCTTATGGGAGAAATGCCTTGAAATCATCAAGGACAATTTGTCGGAGGAACAGTTTAACACATGGTTCAGACCGATAGTCCCCCACTCTTTCAATGAAAAGAAGGAGCTGAGGATTATCGTGCCGTCAAATTTCTTTGGCGAGTACATCGAGGCAAACTACCGCCAATTGTTGATGTCCGTCGTCCAGCGCGTGATGGGCAAGGGGGTCTCGTTGTTTTACCGGACGGGGCACGACCTGGGGGCAACCGATGAATATCCTTCGGAGCCGTCGCCCAAACCCGCTCCGGCAAAGATTTCCGTGTCGAATATATTCGAGCAGCCGAGGGCCCCTCAAGACTGGAACTCCTACCTGAATCCGAAATACCGCTTTGACAATTATTTTGAAGGCGTGAGCAACAAGCTGGTCCGTTCGGCCAGTGAAGCCATTGCCCAAAAACCGGGAGGGACTGCTTTTAACCCGATGTTCATATTCGGGGCTTCCGGAGTGGGAAAGACGCACCTGTGCCACGCCATAGGCAACCGCATCCAGGAACTGCATCCCGACAAGAAAGTGCTGTATGTTTCCGCCCATCTTTTCAGCACGCAGTTCACCGATGCCGTCCGCAAGAATAATGTGAACGACTTCCTTTATTTCTATCAAAGCGTGGATGTCCTCATCCTGGATGACGTGCAGGAGCTGATAGGCAAGGACAAGACGCAGAACACGTTCTTCCACATATTCAACCATCTTCATTTGCTAAGCAAGCAGCTGGTGCTGACGTCCGATAAGCCGCCCGTCGAGATGCAAGGGATGGAGGAGCGGTTGTTCACCCGCCTGAAGTGGGGATTGATAGCCGAACTGAGCCGTCCGGATTTGGACCTCCGCAAGAAAATCCTGCAAAGCAAGATTGTGCACGACAACATCAAGATGCCGGAAGACGTTTTCGACTTTATCGCGAACAACGTCACGGAGAACGTGCGGGACCTGGAGGGCATACTGGTGTCTTTGCAGGCCAATTCGGTCGTGTACAACCGGGAGATAGACATGTCCTTGACCAAGCGGGTCGTGGGGCTGGCTGTCCGGATAGAAAAGAAACAACTGACCGTGCAATCCATACAAGAGACGGTCTGCAAATATTTCAACCTGGAACTGTCCGCGATCCAAACCAATTCCCGCAAGCGGGAAATTGTGCAGGCAAGGCAGATTACCATGTTTTTGGCAAAGAAATATACGGATTGCTCTTTTTCCCATATCGGGAAGATCGTAGGCAAGAAAGACCATGCCACTGTGCTTCACGCCTGTAAGACTATCAAGGACCAGATGGAAACCAATAAGACTTT
>CALBYC010000155.1 GCA_937890135.1 uncultured Parabacteroides sp. | reverse complement strand
AGGTGAGAGATAAGGGAAAAGGTGAGAGATTCCTATTTAACGCATTATGGCTCAATCTGTTTTGGTCTCACCCGACCTGCTCTTCTTCTTCGTCTATAGGTTTTATGGGAAAAACGGATGCGGTCTTTTTCCCAATCGGTCACTATCTTTTTCCTAAATCCCGTCTTACGAATCTGAAAAATATTCGGTACTTTTGTCAGAATTGATTAGTTACAGCCACGAGGAATTCTGAATTTTGATTTGAGAGCCGCTATGCATGCCTTATTCTGTTCCGAGGAAGCACTGGAAAATCCGCTCCAGCGCAGCCATTTGTATCACAAACTCAGACGAAACGGGTTGGCGACTAACTTCTTCAAACATATCTTGATACCGTTTTAAACGCTCCGGAGGAATGGATTTCCGTACCAAGT
The DNA here is from genome assembly GCA_937890135.1 of uncultured Parabacteroides sp. Taxonomy (GTDB): domain Bacteria; phylum Bacteroidota; class Bacteroidia; order Bacteroidales; family Tannerellaceae; genus Parabacteroides. Next base: position 5,884 of record CALBYC010000155.1, on the reverse strand, counting down.
CGCCCGCATAGCGCAAACGATAAAGGTCAAGCAGCAAATCGGAAAGCAGTTGTGCTCTCATTCCCGGTTGCGACAAGCTATCCAAAAGGACGGACGGCACATCGTTCGGGATAAACCGGACACGCACCAAATCCTTGAATTGACACTCGCAAAACTCCGCATAATTCTTTGAAAGTAATGCTTCCTTGCTCCATATAGGCTTTTTGCCAGACGAGAGGGTATATGCGTATTCCTTTTCATACAACGGGAAGAACCTGTCAAACCCGGGTACGCTGTCAAGCAAAATAGTAGATACCTCAAAGTCGTCTGCGTCCGATATCGTCAAAATCTTGTAGGCTGGCACGCAAGTGGCAATAGAAGGGACTTGGATATTGTATAAGGAACTGCCATCTTTTCCTATTTTCACACTCATGTCGTTCACATGCATGTGTCCCGCCACATGGATATGAATGCCTGCCTCCATAAAGGCCTCTGTGATGCTGTCGGCCGGCACACGGTTGAGATCGAACTTGTTCTTGCCCCAATAAGCCTCAATCAAGGGAGAAGCCCCCCTGTTGAAATCGGCGAGCGGATAATGGCAAAAAGCGACCAAAGTCTTGTTCCTTCGTTTAGCTTCTTCGGCGACTTTCTTCACCCAAGGCAACAGAAAAGGTTTGTGCTTCAACACATTGTTATACCCCAAGCCTGAACCTTGGTATTGGATCTTCCCATTCTTCATCCCGGCAGGCAAATAGACACCTCCGTCTATGGCCAGCAACCAAAGTCCTTCGACCGGCTCCACCAAATAGCTGGCATCGTTTGCGACAAGCGAATCGCAAAGAAGATAGCGGCGCTTGTCTATTGGACTTTCCATCAAAGCCCGCCCATAGTCATATATGTCATAGTCATAAGAGCTGAAAGGAGTTTCCCAATAGTGATAGGCGGGTTGCGGGAAATAACCGAAACCAGCATAGCAATCCATCATTTCCTTATACCCAGCACTGCGCAGCAAGGTGTCCACCTCTATCCCCTCCCCTCTTAACGTGGCATCGCTGGTCCGTGCAATTGTCCGCCCGGTAGAAGTCAAAAAATTGCGACTTGTGCATTCCGTGCCAAACGGGCGCAACGGGTCATGATTGCCGGTGGTCACAAAGAAAGACCCCCCGTAGTTGCGGGTATATTCATCAAGTATGCGCTTCACCGCCTCTTGGTTGACCAGCTGCCCGTCATCCGTCAAGTCCCCGGGAAGCACCACCAATGTTATGCCCCGTTTCACGACATCCTCCAGGGCGGCAATCAAAGCAAAATAATTTTCGTTGAACAACCGGGTAGATTGCACTTGTGACTCCATGGAACGTACCAACTCGGGATGTTCCGCCACATTTTGCACATGCGCATCGGCAATGAAAGCTATGCGATGCGTTTTTTTGCAAGCGGCATGAGTGCGACACATGCCCTGGATGCCAACCGCAAATAAAAACAAAAACAAGAATCTTAATTCTTTCAGTTCCATAGGTTATTATCTAAAAACAGATTTCCCTTTGGAACTCCTCCATAGGGAAATCTGAATATAAACAAAGTGGCGATTACTCCCGTCCATCAATAGCCGGGATTTTGTTCCCAGTTCGCATTCTCGTTCATCACATTTTGCGGTATCGGAAAGATTCGCCTTCTCTTGTCGAAATTGGCATTCGGGAAATTTTTCTTATGGAAACCGTATTCGCTTTCAAATGTCCCAAAACGTATCATATCATTCCTACGCCAACTTTCGTCGAAAAACTCGCGTCCTCGTTCGTCAAGCAGTTCTTGCAAGGAAGGGGCATGGTCGAGCAAAGGAGCATGCACATAACTTCTGATCTTATTAAACAGCGACAGAGGGGTATCTCCATTGGTAGCATCCGCCCCACGCAAAATGGCTTCCGCCTTGGTCAACAGAATATCCGCATAACGGAATATAGGCACATCGTTGCTTTGGTTACGGCCATATAACGAATATTCGGAAGGATTCGGATAGAACTTGATCGAACGCCAGCCCTGTCTCCATCCGTTTGCGTCCGCACCCGCATTCAGCTGTTCTTCACCTCCTGCTTTAAGCGTTATCTCCTTGGTGAACTCAAGCTGATTTCCTTTATACATATAAGGAACATCCGTGGCTTCACCGTTCAAGGGATCATGCACGAACACTTTTCCTCCCAGCATGGCATCATTGCGGTCATCATTTTCAAGACAGAAAAGTGCGGCAAATTCGGGATTCATGGCCACTATTCCGGCACATGATTTCTTCATGGAGCCGCCATAATACCCGACAGGAGTCCCATCGTCTATCTTACGGAAGGTACGGTAACGGCCATACACCAATCCTTGCGCACTGACACAATCATAAGGCATCGCATAGATGAAGTCAGAAACATGGACACCATTGTCATACAAGAACTTCTTGCGATAGGCATCCTCCAAATTAAACAAACCACTATTGATGATGTCGTCACAATACTTCACGCAATCATTCAACTTGGCGTTTGCTGCTGTTGCAGCCTCGTATGCCGTCACATCGCCACATGTATAGACAGCCCAATTGATATACAATTTCACCAGCAAAGCTTCCGCCATCCATTTATTAGGTTTTCCGTAGGTTGCAGCATTGTTCGCTACCGAAAGGGACGGGATGCTTTCCAACAACTCTTTTTCAATGAACTCGGCCACCTCCTTGCGCGGCTTGCGCTCGATGGCCTCGTCTTCGTCATACAATTTATCCAGAATTGGCACATCACCATAACTATCCATCAGGATAAAATGGTAAAAAGCCCTCATCACACGGGCGTTGGCTATATAGGAAAGCGTCAACTCGTCGGTTGATTCGCCGAACTCGTCGATTGCCTTGTTGCATTTGGTGATGCCGCTTGCCAAATCCGGCCAATAATTCAGGGGACCGTCTTCAGCCTTGAAATTATGCAATGTCGGATTCACATTTTCCGCACCGTCATAATAGTCGCCGTCAAAGCTCAAGCCTGAAGCCTCATCCGAAGCAAATGTCTGATAACGATTGTAGTTGTTGCCCAAGGCTTTTCGAAAAGCATAATAAACATCTGCCATCTTCGCTTCGAGAGCGACCTCCGACTCGGTAGGATATTCCGTGTATTTCGATTTCACATCGACATCAAGGTCAGTACAACTTGATGCCATAACTACGGCAGTTACCGCAAATATCGTTCTTATCATATAATGTTTCATTTCCGTAATTGCTCTTTTGTTTTAGAAGTTAAGTTTCATTCCCAACATAAATGTGCGGGTATGAGGATAATATCCATCGCGCACTTGTATTCCCGGAGTCAAACCTCCCAGTTCCACTTCGGGGTCAGTCCCCTTGTAGCCACTGATGGTGAACACATTGTTGCAGGTCGCATAAAGGGACAGATTGCTGACCCACTCGCCAATATTTCCGAAATTATAAGACAACGTCAATGTGGAAAGCCGCATGTAACTGCCATTTTCCAAATATCTGTCCGAAGGATACTGGGCATTGACATCTCCATATTTCTGGTCGGTCAACGCTTCTTTCAACACGTTTTTCCCTTGAGAAATGAGATTGACTGAATTATACTGCGCACGCAAAGCATTGAATATTTTATTCCCGACAGTGCCTTGGAAGAACACATTGAGCGACCAATTCTTGTAGGTCAACGTATTGTTCCAGCCATAAGTCAGTTTAGGCTGGGCGCTCCCTGTCTTGGTTTGATCCGTCTCTTTCGGAGAAGTTGTCGTTTCTCCGGTACGCTCGCCCGTTTCCGGGTCATGGACATAAAATTGGGAAACCCCTTTTTCGTCATAGCCAGCCCATTCATAAGTATAAAACTGGCCGATAGGGCATCCTTCCATGATGCGTTGCAAGTACACGCCGCTGTTTCCGGCAATACCAGCGTCGGCCTGAGGTATATAGTTCACGGAATAGGTCTGGTTGGAAAGTTTTTCCACAAGGTTCTTATTGTGCGACAGGTTCAGCATGGTATTCCATGAAAAATCTTTTGTCTGCACCGGGATGGCATTGATTGTCAACTCAATTCCCTTGTTACTGATGTCGCCCACATTGGCAGTCATCGTGCCATACGGATAGCGGTTAGTTGAAACCGGATAATAATAGATAAGGTCGGAAGTGCGCTTGTCGTAATACTCAATCGTACCATTCAAGCGGTTCTTGAAAAAGCCGAAGTCCAAACCGACATTGAACATGCCCGTGCGCTCCCACTTCAAGTCCGGGTTCGAATTGTTGTTCACACCCAATGTGTGCCAATTGGAAGTTACCCCGTTGGCATCCGTGTATTGAAACCAGCCGGTCACGCCGTAAGTAGGCAGAGCCGTGTAAGCATCAAAGCCAAGCGAATTGCCGCTCACGCCATACCCGACACGCAACTTCAAGTCGTCAAACACTCCCAGATTCTTGATGAAACGTTCCTCTCCAAGTCTCCACGCTGCCGAAAAAGAAGGGAATGTCGCCCAACGGTTGTTTTTACCGAATGCCGAAGAACCGTCCCGTCGGATGGTCGCCTGTAAATTGTATTTACCATCGAATGAATAATTGGCACGTCCATAAAACGAAATCATGCGAAGAGTGGACTCCGCCCCGCTCTCCACGCCGTCCATGCCATCAATCGTATTGGCGTAGCTGAGGTTGTTGTATTTGACATCGTCATTGTAGAAATTCTTCACAGTCACCCCGAAACCATCATTGTTATTGGATTCTTCCCAAGAATAACCAACCATCACGCCTATGCGATGTTTCTCAGCCAATGTTTTCAGATAATTCCCGTAGGTTTCAAACACGGTCTTATTCCCCATGTATGTGTTCCGCGTAGCTAATCCATGGCTGTTATCAATTTGTGATTGCGTGGAATGGTAAACGTTGGACGTATTCTGATCCGTCATATATGAGAAGTTGGCACTCCAGGTAAGCCCCTCCAGAAGCTTCAGATCGGCCTTGCCCGTCAGCTGCATCCGCTTGTAAATGCTCTTTTTTATATCTTCATTGATCATTGACAACGGGTTGTAATACTGCGACACACTGTTCGACCGGAACCACGAACCGTCTTCGTTGCGGACCGGCTGTGTAGGAGAATAATATATCATCGCATCGGCCACGCTCTCTCCGGATGTACCTTCAGGCACTTCGTTGCTTGTTGACTGGCTGGCGTTCACGCCAAGAGAAAGCGTAAGGCGGTCCTTCAGCACTGTGGATTGCGCCAAAGCCCTTGCCGTGAAACGTTCCATATCCGTACCCCGGATAACCCCTTCATGGTTCAGGTAATTCAAACTGACATTATAGTTCGACTTGTCGTTTCCACCGCTGACGGCGATGTTATGGTTGTGTGAAATGCCGGTGCGCTCAACTTCTTTCTGCCAATCCGTATCGGCACCGCCATCGGAAGTCAATTCAAAATTGTTGGCCGCCGCATAATTCCTCAAGTCGGAAGCCGTCGCAAGGTCAAGGTCTTTGCTCACATTCTCGACAGCCACATAGCCATTGTAGCTTACGTGTGCGCTGCCTTTCTTCCCTTTTTTCGTGGTTACGATAATGACACCGTTGGCCGCCTTAGAACCATAAATCGCCGTGGCCGTCGCATCGCGCAGCACGTCGATACTCTCGATGTCATCGGCCGAGACAAGCGAAAGGTCCACGCCCGGTATCCCATCCACAATATAATAAGGGGACTGGGCATCGCCTGTACGCAGCGTAGAGGCTCCTCGAAGTGTGATGGAAGGGTTCGCATTGGGATTGCCGCTGGTCGTGACCACAAGCCCCGGCACTTTTCCTTGCAACATCTGGCCGGGGGAGGTCATCACGCCGACATTCAAGTCTTCCGACTTTATGGTCGTGATGGAGCTGGTCACATCTTTTCGTTGCATGCTTCCG
>CALBYC010000154.1 GCA_937890135.1 uncultured Parabacteroides sp. | reverse complement strand
ATTTTCTAGTCAATTTAATTTCTTTTCTTGGTTAATGTTTATTATTGTAACATTAATCATTTTAACCTTTATTGTGTTTTTATTTATAAAGCTATATCAAATACTACAAAGATTTTTCAAAAAACAATCCTCATGTGATAGCGTATGGAACTCTTTCAGAGGAGGAATCTAAAGGTGCAGCAACTTATACTCCATTTACGATTAAGCTGAAATATAGGGATTTGACTCGTAAACCCAAATACATCATAGTTGTTGCTTCCGCAAGTATGTACGGAGACTTTTTTACAGGTAGTTCGGGCAGCCAGATGTATATAGACAATTTTGAGTTAGACTATGAGGGCGAACCTGCAATAGAATAACTTTAAGAAATAAGATTCATAACTCGACCGGGAGGGGTTTCTGCCCTTTCCCGGTTTTTTAGGTAGTATACATGAGAAGATTTTTAACGATTATGCTGCTCTGCGCAGCTACGATAGGATGCGCCACTGCGCAGAGGGGAAGCCGGGCGATGCAACGTATCGACCGCGACATCCAGGAAGCCGTCTTCATCCCGAAAGGGACATGGATGGTGGGAGGTGCTGTCTCTTATTCCGAACATGACGAAGGGAACTTGAACTTCTTGGTGCTGAAGAATGTGGAAGGCAAAGGGTATGATTTCAGCATCAGCCCCTATGCCGGTTATTTCTTCCGCAACAACATTGCCGCCGGCTTCCGTTTCACTTACAACCGCGACTACCTCGACTTGAAGAACTTCGAGTTGAATTTGGGAGAAGACTTCAACATCGGGCTGGACAACCTTTACTACCTGGAGCACAAGTACCAGGCGTCCGGTTTCCTTCGCACCTATATGCCGATCGGCAGAAGCAAAATCTTCGGCTTGTTCAACGAGGCCCGGTTGACATACGGCTATGGAACCGGGAAGAACTCCACCGGGACAGGGAAAACCTACGACGGGACTTTCCAGACGACCCACAGCCTCCAGGTAGGATTCGCTCCCGGATTGACTGCGTTCATCACGGACTGGTCCGCCGTGGAAGTGTCGGTCGGCGTGATGGGATTCGACTTCAAGTGGGTAGACCAGAAGACCAACCAAGTAGAGGAGGGACACCACCGTGTTTCGTCCGGCAACTTCAAGATCAATCTGTTTTCTATCAATATCGGTATGACGTTCTACCTCTAAAAATGGTTCAGCATGAAAAATAGAAAGAGATATATAGGGAAATCCATCCAAATGGCCTTGGCTGCAGGAATCGCCTTGTTCGGGCTTGCGACCTGCGCCATCGAAAACGACATTCCTTACCCCATCATCGAGGCGCAAATCGAGAGCATCGAAGTGGAGGGACAGCGCGGGGCGGAATCGGAAGCTTTCGAGGCGGCGGAAATCAATAAGAACGACCGGACAGTCCAGTTGTATGTGAACGATTCAGTGGACGTGACCAAATTGAAAATCACTCGCCTCCAAATTACCAAACAGTCGCAACTGATTCCCGACTCGGCCGCATGCGTCGACTACGCCAAATTCCCCAAGGAAGGATTCGCCTCGTTGGACAGCATTTCCGTCTTGTCCAACACCCGGATGAACTTCTCCAAGGACGTGAACTTCACGTTGCGAACCTATCAGGACTATGTCTGGAAGGTCTCCGTCAAGCAAATCATCCAGCGGGACATCAACATATCGGGCCAGGTGGGCAATGCGGTGATAGATGCCAACAGCCATAACGTGATCATCTACGTGGCTGCCGACCAGGATTTGACAAACATCACCGTGTCGGAAATGAACTTGGGCGGAAAATATGGAAGCGTGGAACCCAACCCGCTCAATGTCCGTGATTTCTCCTCCGCCCGGACCTTCTATGTTTCCCATGCATGGGAAGAGACATCCACGAAGTGGACGGTATATGTCTATCATGACGAATCCGGATCGGCCGGCTCCTCTTCCGTTTTCCCGATGTGCACGCAAGCAAGTTTGAGCGGAAGCATCCAAAGCGGGAAGACCCCCGAAGTGGAATATAAGAAACAAGCCGATGCGAGGTGGACAAAGCTTCCCGCATCGGATGTCTCCGTCAAAGGAACGAACTTCTCCGCCACGCTGAAAGGATTGACCCCGGGCACGGACTACCAGTACCGGGTCAATGTGGATGGCGCGAACGGGACAAGCCAATCCTTCTCCACGGTAAGGGCCGTCGCCTTGGAGAACGGCAGCTTTGAAAAATGGCACCAGGAAGGCAAACAATGGATCCCGTGCGCTTCCGGCGCCAACGCCTTTTGGGGAACAGGCAACAGCGGTTCCGCTCAATTTATCGGCAACCTCACGTCCCCTACCGATGCCAGCGTGAAAGGCAAGGCGGCCTTGTTGGAATCGAAGAATGCCATCATCAAGTTGGGCGCAGGCAATATCTTTACCGGAGATTTCGCCTTGGACGGGCTTAACGGCGTCTTGAAGTTCGGCCGCCCGTTTACCTCTTTCCCGACAGCCTTGCGGTTTTACTATAAATACACCTCTTCCCCGATAAACAGGATCGGGGATGATGTCGGAAGCCTGTCGCAACTGAGAGACCGTCCCGACACGTGCCATGTCTATATCGCCTTGTCCGACAAGTCCGAACCGTATGAGATCCGGACGAATCCGGCTACCCGCCAACTCTTCGACAAGAACGACAAGAACATCATCGCTTACGGGGAATTCCTCAGGGGGGAGACGACATCGGGCTATCAGCAGGTCACGATACCCTTGACCTACCGTGTGACCAACCGCACGCCGAAGATGATCGTCGTGGTGGCATCCGCCAGCAAATATGGCGATTACTTCATCGGCGGGGAAGGCAGCACGTTGTGGTTGGACGAAATGGAATTAGTTTACGAATAAATTATGAACAGATATATTCATTTAATCGGATTATGGATTTTGGCACTTGCCATGGCAGGTTGCCAAGACGAGGAGGATTCCGCTCGGGAAGGCGGGACAGGATTCCTTATCTCCTTGACGAACGATGTGGAGGTGACGACGAAGGCGACCCCTGCTGTTTTGGGCGAGCCTTTGAAAGAGAAATTCAAGTTGAAGGTGGTGAACGATGCCGCTCTAACCTTGAAATATTATGATGGGAATTACAAAGAAGGGCTTCGGGTGAACACTCCGGCAGGGAGATACTGCCTGACGGCGGAATACGGTACCAATCCGGCCTTGGCGTTGGATGACCCCTATTATAAAGGAGAGATAACGAAGGAAGTGGAAGAGGGCAAGATGACCTCGGCAAGTATACCATGCAAAGTGGCGAACGCATTGACTTCTGTCGTTTTCGGAGAGCAGCCCGAGGGGCAGGATTTCACAGCGGACTTTTCCGACTACCGGGTGGAAGTGTCGGTAAAAGAGGATGATAACCATGACTATGTCGCTCCGGTCGAAATCAAGGACAACGGCACAAGTGCCTATTACCGTGCCGGCACAATCCCGACTTTCACGTTCATAGGGACGGTGAAAGAAACAGGGAAGCCCTATACATTCCCGCTCCAAGACGATTGTTTGACCGATCCCGCCAACTTTGCCGCCGGCAAGCATTGCAAGATTGTTCTGACCATGACAAAGACGGAAGCCGGGTTGAAGGTGAATGTGTCGAAAGTGGAGATTAACCGGGTGGACATCCAAGAGACGATTCCGTTGGAGTGGCTACCGAAACCGAAGCTGGAAACCGAAGGATTTGACGAGGTGGATAAGACTACTCTTTATCGGTTGGAGGGAGCTACCGTAAAGCGAACGGCAAAGCTTAACATTAATTTGGCCAAAGGGTATGGCTTGGATGAGCTGGCATTTTCGGTGAAGGGCGATCCGGAACTCGAAGGTGATTATCAACTTTCAAAAATGACGGAAGAGCAAAAACAGTCCTTTAAGGATAAAGGAATTGCTCTGCCTGCCATTGGGGGGCTAAATCCATCCATTGACTTTACGGATGCCACAATCTCTGTCAAAGCGAATGAAGATGGGTCCGATGCAACTTTGTCATTGGAGAATGTGGTCGCGACTGCCAATAAACGTTCGAATGAATCGTCGTCGTATAAACTGATAACAAAAAAAATAGATTTTGGCTTGGAAGTTTATCCCGGCGATACATGGACAAAAGAGTTTACCCCAACTCTTGTTTATAAATCAGGAGATAAGGAACTATTTAATAGGAACGTTTCTTTTGAATATTCTGAAGACGGAGGCAAGACTTGGATTGCTTCGTCAAAAGATGAAGCCATTAAGGGTTTAACTCCGGGTAAGACTTATCAAGCCCGTTCTGTCTGTTTGGGATTAGTAAGGGATAAAGAGGTTAAGACATATCCTGAAATCGTTTTGGAGAATGGAGATATGGAGGATTGGAATTCTTCTACTAGAAAATTAATTCTTGGAGCCACATTTTGGACATCTATAAATGTAACGAGTTATAGTCCTAATAGCAATATATGGGCATGTGTAAATAAAAAGACGTTTGAAGGAAATCCAAATATTAAATCTACGTATAATTTAAATCCTTCAACTTATAGAGAAGTTGGTCGTGGTAATAGAGGATATGCGGCTGCGTTACGTACAGTCGGATGGGATAATAATTTGGGTAATACAACAAATATAATTTATCATGTATCTGCTGGAAAATTATTTATTGGAACTTATGACTTTACTCATAAGAAAGGACCTGAAAGTTATAATTATGGGATGAAATATGGTTCTCGTCCTACAACACTAAATGCATATTTCAAATACAGCCCATATTCTGGTGATTCTTTTAAAGCATGGATTGTCTTGGAGAATAGGGATGATGCTAATGATGTTAAACGGATAGGATATGGGGAATTAGTTAAAGGAGAAAATGTGGACTCTTATAAAGAAATGAGTATTTCTATAGAGTATAATCCTGATTATAAAGAATATTATATAACTCATATGTATGTCGTTTTTTCATCATCTTCAGCCTGCTCTGAGAATGAAAGTGAAGAAACAGAAAATCTAAAAGGGAAAGTGTCGGAAGGTGATTATCATAGTGGCAGCGTCCTAACTATCGACGACATCTCCCTAATTTACGACAAATAAGAATGAAACAGACAATATACATGCAACTACTTAGCCTCTTGATGCTGCTGGCAACCGCCTGCAGCCAAGAAGAGCTGCCAGCGAGTGGCAACTCCGGCTATCTGTCCTTGAACGTGGCAGTCGGAGATGTGAAAGTGAACGTAGTACGTACCAAAGCATTCGAGCTGCCGGAAGTCGAGATTAAAATAGATATCTTACAAGATGGTGCTGTCTATGACAACCACTCTTATAGTTTGGGCACGTTGCCAGCAAAGATTAAATTGGAAAAGGGAAGCTACACCCTAAAGATTTATCCTGCGGATGGCAATAGTGGTCCCGAGTACGACGAATATACTAAGGACTTCACGATAGAAGAGGGCAAGACGACCAACTTGGGGACGGTGGAAATGAAAATGCAGAACCTCGGCATCGCCTTGGTCTTGCCGGATGGATTTGACGATTGGTTCAAGAGCTACACCTTCACCGTGATTATGGGTGAAACTACCCAGACATTGCAGAATGGAGGAATCGCTTATTTCGATAAACCGGAAACAAACAATTTCACCTATAAGTTGGAGGCGGTGAATCTCGATGGCGAAACAATGTCCATGTCAGAAAATTACCTCAAGGACAATACCGGCCGTCCCGTGTTGGACACCAACACGATTTATGTCATCCAATATGACATGGAGACCAAAAGCTTTGTGGTAAGGTAACCTGCGTTGTAAGAAACCGAGAAAAGCCTGAACGGGTTCTGCCCATTCAGGCTTTTCTCTGAACAGGAAGCGGACAATCCATGCAAGAAGCAAAGAACATTCCCTCTGCTGAAATCGTGAATAATATTTAAAAAAAAGAACTTTGTCGGGGGGCTTGCTTGATTCATCTGTCCTAATAGCAAATAATTTATTAGTTTCGCATAATATATCAAAAAAGCACCATGAAACGATTAATGTGTATGTTATCCCTGGCGGCAGGGATTTTAGCCTCTTGCTCAAGTAATCCATCCCATCCCGAGTATTTCACTCCGGTTGAAGAGAGCACCTTGCGAGCTCCCGCTTATCCCTTGGTCACCATTGACCCTTATACCAGCGGCTGGTCCATGGCCGACCAGTTGAATGCCGACCAAATTCGGCATTGGACGGGGAAAGCCTTTCCCTTGCTGGGCGTTGTCCGGATTGACGGGAAGAGCTACCGCTTTATGGGGGAAGAACAGCTGCCGGAGGGGATTCCGGATGAAGCATTCTTTGCGGAAGCAGCGCAGCAGAAGTCGGCCGTAGTCATGCCGACCCAAACCTATTATACGTTTGAATGCGGCGGCATGCAGTTGGATGTCGTATTCACTGCCCCCCTGTTAGTCGACGATTTGGACAAGATGACCCGTCCGGTCAACTACCTTACTTATCAAGTGAAGCCGTTGGACGGTGCGGCGCATGACGTTCAGGTTTATCTGGAAGCCACCTCTTCATGGGCGACCAACGTGCCCGGACAGGAAGTCTCTTCCTCCATTGGCCAAACGCCGGACGGCGATGTCACATATGCGAAAACAGGGACGACTTCCCAGCCTGTCTTGGAGACCAAGGGGGATGATGTCCGCATCGATTGGGGGTATTTCTATCTGGCTTCGGCTACCCGGTCGAATGTGTCTATCGGCATCAGTGACGACCCGGGCATGAAGAAAGCCTTTTCGGAACAAGGCACTTTCTCTACGGAAAAGAGTTTGCACCCTTCTTCTTCGGAACAATATTTGGGATATGTGGATGATTTGGGGAAAGTGACTTCTTCCGCATCCGGCTTTGCGATGATCGGCTATGACGACATTTATGCGATTCAATATGATGGAGAGAATCGTATGGCATACTGGAAGCATGGTGGCAAGGTGGACATGCACCAAGTGCTGGACCAAGCCGCCCAAGATTATGCGACCACATTGGAGAGCTGCCGCGAATGGGACAAGAAGCTGATGGAAGATGCCCGCAAGGCAGGAGGACAACCGTATGCCGAGCTTTGCGCATTGGCTTACCGCCAAACCATCGCCGCCCATAAACTGGTGGAAGACAAAGAAGGCAACCTCTTGTTTTTCTCGAAAGAGAACTTCAGCAACGGATCCATCGGGACGGTCGATGTCACCTATCCGTCCGCCCCGCTCTTCTTGGCCTACAATCCCGATCTGTTGAAAGGCTTGTTGAACTTCATCTTTGGATACAGCGAAAGCGGCAAATGGACGAAACCATTTGCCGCCCATGACTTGGGCACTTATCCACTGGCGAACGGACAGACATATCCAGGCGATATGCCTGTCGAGGAAAGTGGAAACATGCTCATATTGACTACGGCCATCGCCATGCGGGAAGGCAATGCGGACTATGCCAAGAAGCACTGGGCTGTCTTGACGACCTGGGCTGACTATTTGATGAAAGAGGGCATGGATCCGGAGAACCAGCTTTGTACAGACGATTTCGCCGGACACTTCGCCCACAATGCGAACCTTTCTATCAAGGCGATTTTAGGCATTGCCGGTTACGGGAAACTGGCGGAAATGTCCGGAGACAAGGAAACAGCCGAGAAGTATCTGGCTGCAGCCCGGGAGATGGCGACCCGATGGAAAGAAATGGCGGCGGATGGCGACCATTATAAACTGACATTCGACAAACCCGGCACTTGGAGCCAGAAATACAATCTGGTTTGGGACAAGTTACTCGGATTGCATATATTCGATGAAAGCATCGCCCCTACCGAAATAGCCTATTACAAGACGGTGCAGAATCCTTATGGACTTCCGCTGGATAGCCGTAAGACCTATACGAAGTCCGATTGGATTGTCTGGACGGCCTCTATGGCAGACAACTTGGAAGACTTCCAAACCTTCATCGCTCCTGTCTACAAATATGCGAATGAAACGGCATCCCGTATCCCGTTGAGCGACTGGCATGAGACGACCGATGGGAAGTCGGTTGGATTCAGAGCACGGTCGGTTGTCGGGGGGTATTACATGAAAGTGCTTGAACAACTGATGTCGCAGAATAAATAAATAACGAATTGTTACATTTAAATAGAATCTCATGAAGAAAACATTGTTAGTATGTTGCGCATTGGCGTTAGCCCTTTGCGCACAAGCCCAGTGGAAGCCTGCGGGTGACAAGATCAAGACACAGTGGGCGGAACAGGTCAATCCGAAGTCCGTTTTGCCGGAATACCCGCGCCCTTTGATGGAACGTCCGGAATGGCAAAACCTGAATGGCGAATGGGAATATGCCATAAAGCCGCTCGGCGAAACCGAACCCGCATCTTTTGACGGGAATATTTTGGTTCCCTTTGCCGTGGAATCCTCCCTCTCCGGCGTGCAGAAGGAAGTGGGCGAAAAGAACGAGTTGTGGTATAAACGCACCTTCACCGTTCCGTCCAAATGGAAAGGGAAGGATGTCATGCTGAACTTCGGCGCCGTCGATTGGAAAGCCGAGGTATTTGTGAACGATGTATTGGTTGGTTCGCATAAAGGCGGCTATACTCCTTTCTCGTTCAACATCACGCCTTTCTTGAAAGGGGCAGGCGCACAAAAGTTGGTAGTCCGCGTTTGGGATCCAAGCGACAAAGGCTATCAACCTATCGGGAAACAGACCTCCCAGCCTCAAGGCATCTGGTACACATCCGTGACGGGCATTTGGCAGACCGTCTGGTTGGAACCGGTCGCTCCTAACCATATCACTGCGGTTAAATCCATTCCGAACGTGGATGCCAAGGCATTGAGTGTGACGGTGGATGCTTCGAAGCCTTGCGTGACCTCAATCGTGGAGGTCAAATTGCTGGATAAGGGACAAGTCGTCGCTTCCGCCAAGGGCGTACAAGGGCAGGAGCTTCGTCTGGGCGTGCAGAACCCGGCCTTGTGGAGCCCCGAGAACCCTTATCTGTATGACCTGGACATCACCTTGTCCCAAAACGGGAAAGTGACCGACCAAGTCAAGTCCTACACGGCATTCCGCAAAATATCCACCGAGAAAGACAAGAACGGAGTCATACGCATGTGCTTGAACAATAAGCCGCTCTTCCAGTACGGGCCGTTGGACCAGGGCTGGTGGCCGGATGGGTTATACACAGCCCCCACGGACGAAGCCTTGTTGTATGACATCAAGAAAACCAAAGAATGGGGCTTCAACATGATTCGCAAGCATGTGAAGGTGGAGCCGGCCCGCTGGTATTACCATTGCGACAAGGAGGGAATCCTGGTATGGCAAGATATGCCGAGCGGAGACATGGGCAACCGTTGGGAACCTCATGTTTACAACGGCGGCACGGACAAGGAACGTTCCGTGGAGTCTGTCGCCAATTACTACCAGGAATGGAAAGAAATCATGGACTTATGCGTGTCCCATCCTTCCGTCGTCGTTTGGGTTCCTTTCAACGAGGCATGGGGACAGTTCGACACGGAGAAAGTGGCGGCATGGACCAAAGCCTATGACCCTTCCCGTTTGGTTAATCCGGCGAGCGGAGGCAACCATCGTCCGTGCGGAGACATATTGGACTTGCATAATTATCCGGGACCGGATATGTTCTTGTTCGACGCACAACGCGTCAACGTGTTGGGAGAATATGGCGGCATCGGTTTGCCTTTGGAAAACCATTTGTGGTGGAACAAACGCAACTGGGGCTATATCCAGTTCAAGAACAGCGATGAAGTGACAGCGGAATATGTCAAGTATGCAAACGAGCTGAAGGGCTATGTCAAACGGGGCTTTTCGGCGGCTGTTTACACACAGACCACCGATGTGGAAGGAGAAGTCAACGGATTGATGACGTATGACCGGAAGGTGATAAAAATCGACGAGGCGAAGGTGAAGGCTTCGAACCAGGCTGTCATCCGGTCCATGAACGAATAGGCATAAAGGATTATGGCGTCCCGATGAAACGGACGCGGGAAAATCCTTGAACGGATGCGACCGAAAACAAAAAAGGTCGGGACTTGTCATTTGATATGTCCCGACCTTTTTTGTGGCTTGCCGTTAGGGATAAGACCCCTCTATGCGGACAGGGCGATCATTCGTAGGAAGATATGTTCCAAAGTTCCCCTATTTTCCCTTCCTGCACTTTCGATGTAAACAATTTCCGCAAGTCGTCGACCGTAAGCGCATACGCAGGCGCGAAGTTGCCGGATTGCATGTAAGCCAACAAGCTGCGATAGAATTGACGGGCTTCCGGCTTGTCCTGTACCGCCATCAAATCCGACATGCAAACCAACAATTTTCCATTCCCTACCTTGAACTCGAACAATAAACCTAACTTGTGGTTTCGCTCGACATTGTCTATGACCTGGACGATAGGCTTGTAATCGGCGGACAGACGGTCCAATATCATGGGATAACTCTGCTTGACGATAGGAAACCATTGCCAATTGGTATGGAACTCCGTGGGGAAGTCGGCCAAGGCCGGATGCTCGGGTTGTACCAGCAAACCCAATGTCCCCGGAGAAACCGGACGTTTCAGCCCTTCGCAGATAGTCCGGAACATGCGATAGTTCCAATAATCGGTTTGGAACAAACCACCGACAGTCCGCTCTTTCATTTGATTCCGGTCGGGAAACCATAGCACCTGTTTCCCTTCAGCCAAAGAAGCGATAGCCTGATTCATATCCTTTGTGACGAGAATCCCTTCCGGTGTTTCCGGCTGGTTGTTTGCCGGGTAGATCCAAAGAGGATACGTGTTGTGGTAAGGAGTGCCATCGATTGCCAGTGCCAATACGAGCTTTTGCGCCTTTTGCACGGTTATCCGAGGTTGGATGGAACCGATGGATGCCAATTCCCCTTGCTTTGCTTCCACTTTCAATTCCCCCTGGTCCAACACATGCTGCCGGCTGTCCGTCAGTTTCCAGGAGAGCTTGCGGTTTGTCAGGCCGCTTCCGGAATAGTTGGCGATTTTAACTTCCCCCGTCAATGTCTCATCATTGCTCCAGCAGAACTTATCCGCGCAGAAAAGCGGGACGACTTCCGAGCATGACTGTCTCCATTCCTCGGGGGAAATCAACCCTTTGTTGTCCATGAAAGCGTCCAAAACGCCCACGTAGGCAGAACCCTGCCCGGGGTAATCCTGCAAATCCAACAATTGGAAACCACCCCATTCGGGCGTGCGGAGATTCATCTCCATGTCCGCCCTGTACAAGATGGCAGACCATTTGCCTGAGGCCATGAAGAAATCGTGCGCCTGGCTCCCCATCCCGGCATCTTCCAGCCTCTTCTTGAACACCTCCATGTTACGAGGTTTCAAAACGCCCGTATATTTCGCAATCTCCTCGTAATTCGGATAAACCTGGAACTGGCCTGTCTCGTGGCTGATGACGGGCACATCGCAAAGTGCGTTGGCGGAAGAGAAATTCATTTTGGAATTAGGATAGGTATGGTTGAGGTAACCCCCGTCATAAGCATCGGCAAAAGAGAAAGAGGCGCGCGTATGCGTGTTGAACTGCCTGTCGGCTTCCCGTCCGACACGGCAAGTGGTGAAATAATCCTCGTCCGCCTGTTTCCCGTTGAACCCTAAATAGTTGTTCGACCCGGAAGCGTACAAATGACGATTGTCTTCCTTTTTGAAAGTCTTGATCAGCATTGCCAACCCTTCTTCTCCGTTCATTTCATTGCCCAGGGCGAACATGACGAATGAAGCGTGGTTGCTATATGCCTTGTGCAAGTTCCGCCCTTCTTTCAGCAAGAAATTGCACAAAGATGTATCATTTATGTCCACATGTCCCCAAATGGGAAGTTCCGGCTGCAAATAGATGCCCTCTATGTCTGCTGCTTCAAAGCATGCTTCCGGCGGACACCATGAGTGGAAACGGTAGTGGTTGATGCCGTATTCTTTAGCGACTTGGAAATAGTGCCGCCAGCTTTCCACGTCCATGGCCGCATGGGCTATCAATGGGAATACGCAAGCATCATGCTTTCCCCTGAGGAACGTGACCTTGTCGTTGATGACGAATTGTTTCCCTCTCGTCCTGAAATCCCTTAGTCCGAATGTCGCTTGTTGCGTGTCCACATCTCCATTTGCTTTCAAAGACACCGTAAGGCGGTAAAGGGCGGGAGAGAATTCATTCCATTCGACGGCATTGTCGCCTAAAGATAATTCAATTACTTGTTCCGGTTTGCTCCAGTCGACAGCGGCATGCGTTATCCCCGTCTTTTGCTTCTTTTCCGTGTTCCAGCTTTCGGCACACAGCGACAATTCGCCCGGGAAGGAAGGATTTGCTTCCGCTTTCCTTAGCTTTATATGAACCGAGACCGCTTTTTTTGCATAGTCGGGATACAATTGGATGTCCTCTATGCCGGTGGCAGGCATCCGCTCGACATAGAAATCCCCGATAATCCCGTTCCAGTTGGTTTGCGTGGAACTGGAATAGGCATGGGAGGAACCATAAACCTGTTGAGGAACGGCCTGGCTGCTGTTGTCGACAAGAATGGCGACCGTATGCTTCCCGGGGGAGAGGAATGAGGTAAGCTCGTAGACCTGTGCAGTCGAAATGTTATCGCTGCTGCCCGCATACTTCCCGTCAATCCATACGGATGTGGGCTTCGTCCTTTCCATGTACAATCGGACAGCTGAACCTTTCCAATCCTCGGGGATAGTAACATTTTTGGTATATAAGGCTTGTCCCTCGAAAATGTATTCACGGGAAAGAGCCATTGTTTCCGTCATGTCCGCATTGAACTTCCCTTTCTTTCCTTCGTCGGTCGTGCCGGGGAGAAACAGGGAGTCCGGGCAAGCGTTCCCAATCCAATCCGCAGTTATTCCTACGGACGCAGTGTCCAATTGCAGCCCCCAATTCCCGTTCAAGGAGATTCGGTCGCGTTGGCTGGATGGCATTTTCTCCGTACAGGAGAAACAAAGTGCCGTACCCATCAGGAGTATGGCTGATTTAAGATAAGTGTTCATCATCTTGAATTAACGAGTAAATAATGAATAGAGTTGATTAATCGCCTGGTGTCACAAGGGCTAGAATGTTTAGAACATCATTCCCCTCAGATGCAATATTCGTCATAAATGCCGATACTGGCAAATATTTTCCGGGAAAATTTTGTGTGTTGCTGAGAACAATGAAAAACACCGGGGCATGGATTTGAAGTTTCATTAAAAAGGAGCTGCGTCAAAATGGATGTTTTGAAGCAGCTCCTTTGGGGAGTGTCAGATGAACTGTGTCATGGCTAATTTTATTCTTAAAACTCATCGGT
>CALBYC010000153.1 GCA_937890135.1 uncultured Parabacteroides sp. | reverse complement strand
AGTGTTTTTCATAGTTTTATATAGAAAAACGTTGCAGTTCTATTTGGACACTTCAACCAGGGTGTAAAGGTAGGGCTGATCGATGTTCCACAATATAGGGGAACGAACTTCCAATACATCGGAAATGTTTATTTCTTCTCCTATTCCTAAATTTATGGAGTTTGTACTGTTGGCCACTTCTTTTCCTGTGGCATCCAAAAGATGGGAAAGGAGCATTACCTCTGTGGACTCGTTGCTCTCATTTGCCACGGTTGTCTCTAATTTCAGCGTCGCTTTATTAGCATCGACAGCTTGCGTTGAGACAAATGTCCCCCATGTTGCCACGTGGATTGGATTCGTCTTGACCAGCCATACATTTCTGTAGATGCCGCATCCGGAATACCAGCGGGAATTGGGCTGTTCGGCATTGTCAACGCGTACGGCTACCACATTCTTTTCTCCAAATTTCAGATAAGGGGTCAAATCGTAACCAAAAGAGATATAGCCGTATGGTCGTTTGCCTAATAACTGGCCATTGATGTACACCTCTGAATTCATATAAACTCCGTCAAACTCGATACGGAATTTTTTCCCTGCGTCCGACTTGGCCGGGATGAAACTTTTGCGGTACCAGCCAATGCCACCAGGAAGAGCACCTCCCCCGATGCCGGAAGGATTATCTTGGCTGAAATCCCCCTCTATCGCCCAATCATGAGGAAGGTTCAATACTCGCCAGTGTCCATCGTCATAGTCGAGGGAGGAAGATTCAGGGCGGTCCTCGTTGAGGACGAATCTCCAGCCGGCATCAAAATCCTCTTTTACTCGAGGAGAAGTGCCTGCGTTGGGAGAGCTGCAAGCCGCTAGTAGCATGCAGCAGAGTCCAACCATGGTAAGATAAATTTTGTCAGTTGTCATATCTTTATAATTTAACTTTTTTGGTTTTCCCTTTCAAACTTTCATTATGGAATCGGTCTACCGCTGTTACGACATAACGATACTTGCGTTTCCCTTTGTCATAGGGTAATATATGGAAACAATTGCGCGTGATAGCTACTATGTGAGATGATTTGTTCAAATCTATGTTTTCTTTGTTTTCAAAACGGTAAATGACGAAATAGTTCGCTAATTCAGGATTTGTTGCGCTCTGCTCGGCTTGCCAATGCAGCAGATACCCCTTTTCTGTCCATTCCGCCTTTAATCTTTTTACCTCTTTAGGAGCGCGGTCATGCATATGGGTATATGCCGGGATCAAAGCCGGATAGCGGTGGTAATGCTGTTTTAAGCTATCAGCTATCCCTTTGTTGTTCCATAGAATTTCATTTGCTGGCCAGAAACAGTTGCCGGAGATGTGGCTCAGCGAACGTTCGCATCGCATTTTCTCATGCAATTGATTTGCTTTCATCGTCCTTGCCACATCTTGCCCGATATAGAGATGTCCATTGTTGGCATTGCGGTTCCACCATTTCGCCAACGTTATGTAATCTGCCTTGGGATGACCTATCTCCCAATAAATTTGTGGTATATTATAGTCAATCCACCCTTGTTTGACCCAAAGGGTGACATCGGCGTAAAGGTCGTCGTAGTTTTGTAGTCCGTTGGTGTTACTTCCGGAATCATCAGGCGTACTTCTTTTATTCCGGTATATTCCGAATGGGCTTATTCCAAAGCGAACCCATGGCTTGTTCAGCATTATGGTTCTTTTGATTTGTCTAATCAGCTTGTTTACGTTCGCACGCCTCCAATCCCCTTTTTGGTCGTAAGAATAACCTTTTGCCAATCCATATTTCTCAAAACTGTTTTCATCCGGGAAAAACTCGCCGGCAACAGGATAGGGATAGAAATAGTCATCCATGTGAATTGCGTCGACATCGTAACGGGTAATTATGTCTTTAACTACTTTGCAGATGAACTGGCGAGACTGTGGCAGTCCCGGGTCGAACAGGATTTGCTTGTTATAAGTGACGAACCATTCGGGATGCTGATGATAGATATGGGAGTCGGCGAATTGTGTATTTCCTGCCGTGCTGGCCCTATAAGGGTTCAGCCATGCGTGAAACTCCATGTTCCTCTTGTGGCATTCATTGATGAGGTAAGCCATCAGGTCGAAATCACCTTCTGGGGCAAGTCCTTGCTTTCCAGTGAAGAAACGGCTCCATGGCTCTAATTGGGAACGGTAAAAGGCATCTGCTTCGGGGCGGACTTGGAATATGATGGCATTGATGCCACATGATTGTAGGAAGTTCAATTTCCTCGCAAAACTTCTCCGTATCTCACCGGGCGACATGGACTTGTATTCTCCTTGGAATGCCGTTTGTATCCATGCTCCTCGGAATTCTCTTTTGGGGTGCTCTCCTTGTGAGACATCTGTTGAAAGGATGGTCTGTTGCGTTTTACAAGATGTCGCAAATAATACGAGCAGATAAAATAACCATTTATAATTCACTTTTTCCATATATCAAAATCAATACAATAAAATGCCTGCCATACCAGCCAAAAGAATCATCAAAATTGGATGAATTTTGAACTTATAGGTCAATATGAATGCTATGGCAAAAATAACAAAACTCTTATAATCGATAAAATTCTCATGGTTCATTAATAACAAAGCAGCGGCAGCTATTAGTCCGACAGTTGCCGGGCGAAGTCCTAAGAATGCGGCTTCTACATATTTGTTGTGCTTGAACCGGGCAAAGCTGTAGGAAATCATCAAGACTAAAAGAAACGAGGGCAGGCATACTGCGAAAGTGGTCAGGCATGAACCGAAGACGGCGATGTATGGGGGATAGCCGGCATTAAGAATGGCTGTGTATCCAATATAAGTGGCGCTGTTGATGCCGATAGGGCCTGGGGTCATTTGGGATATCGCTACAATATCTGTAAATTCTTGCAAAGATATCCATTGATGGCGGTCCACTACTTCGGCTTGAATTAGCGAAAGCATTGCATAACCGCCGCCAAATCCTAAGATGCCTATCTTCAGATATACGTAAAGAAGTTGAAACCAAATCATTTTATGTTTTGTTTAAATTTCAAACCATAAATTATTCCGCCTGCAATTGCCGCCAGAATGATCCAAGCCGGAGATACCCCGGCTTGCCAAATCAACAAAGCAGCTACGACAGGTATAACCGATTGTTTATAGGTAAGATTGATTTTCTTCGCAGTGGAAATACATGGAACAGCAATTAATGCTACTACTGCCGGTCTCAATCCTTTGAAAGCTCGTTCAACCCATACGTTTTCCCGTGCGTTCGTGAAAAAAAGAGCAATTGCCAAAATAATCAAGAAAGAGGGCATGATTGTCCCCAATGCACTGCAGAGTGCTCCTGCCTTTTTCTTTAGCTGGTAGCCAACGAAAATAGATATGTTCACCGCAAAAATCCCGGGTAAAGATTGGGCGACAGCGAAGATGTCGATAAATTCTTCTTCTGTCAGCCATTTCCGACTAACGACTTCCTGCCTGATTAGCGGAAGCATGGCATATCCGCCACCGATTGTAAATGTCCCTATTTTAACAAATGTCAGAAATAATTGCCAGTACATTTTTATTCATTTGTTTTATTTGGTTTGTCCAATATCTCGTCATATTTTATTTCATCGTTGATGAGCCTTAGCGCTTCTTGGTAAGTCTGGTTGACATCGTTGATGATGTAGAAATAAGATGTCGTATCGAATAAGTCACGAGCTATCAACGCTTTTATTTGAAGCCGGATTAATGGCAAAGAGCGGCTGTATTCTTCTTCTTTGAATGCGATTTTTTTATTGTCTGCCATTATCCGCAAATCGTTCATCACGGACTCAGGGACTACAAACCTTTCTTTGTAGGTATGGACCTTTTTGTACCTTTTGTTTAGTTCCTCTCTGTGCTGGTCTAAATAATTCATGGCGACACGATTGACCAAGCCATTGGATATAAGAGAGCGGTGGTATTCACTGTTATAGGTAGTGTCAATCGGTACGAATACGTCTGGCATGATTCCTCCTCCTCCATATACAGTACGAGCTTTTTCTAATGTCTGGAATTTCAACGAGTCAGGGAAGTGGATGCTGTCTGCGCTCATCAGTTCTCCATGCTTGTATCGAGACATAAGATCATGAGCATATTCTTCGCCTTTCCCTTTTTCATATGGCTTTTGGATACAACGCCCTGTAGGGGTATAATATCTTGCTACAGTTAGGCGGATCATAGAACCGTCAGGTAAAGGAATCGGACGTTGAACCAGCCCTTTCCCGAAAGTCCGTCTTCCAATAATGATGCCTCTATCCCAGTCTTGGATAGCTCCGGACAGGATCTCACTGGCACTGGCAGATGCTTCATCAACTAAAATCACCAAACGGCCGTCTTCAAATGAACCTGCATAGGTGGAAAGTGCTTCTTGGCGTTTTTGTTTCTCACCTTCTGTATATACGATTAATTTCCCGCGGGAGAGGAACTCATCAGCCAATTCAATGGCTACATTCAAGTAACCGCCTCCGTTTCCCTGTAAATCCAAGATGAGCTGCGTCATTCCTTTCCTGGTTAGGTTATTTAGGGCTTCTTTGAATTCCTTGGTCGATGAAGCTGCAAAGCGATTTAGCTTGATGTACCCCGTTTTTTTATCTGCCATGTACGCCGCATCTATGCTATATACGGGAATTTTACCTCTCGTTATGGTGAAGTCAAGTAATTTGGGTTCGCCTCCTCGTTTCACTTTGATGTGGACTTCTGATCCTTTGGGACCGCGCAGGCGCTTCATCACTTCCGGAGTGCTCATTTTGACTCCGGCAATCACGCTGTCATTTACTTCCACGATCCTGTCTCCTGCCATCAAACCCACTTTCTCTGAAGGGCCTCCGGATATGACTTGTATCACGTAGACTGTGTCAGTCAACATGTTGAATTGTATTCCGATTCCATCAAAATTTCCAGCCAAAGGCTCGGTCATTTCTTTGGTCTCTTCCGGGTTGGTATAGGTTGAATGCGGGTCTAATTTCTCTAACATGCCGGTTATCGCATCTTCAACCAGTTTTGCTTGATTAGTTGAATCTACATATAAATTGTTAATAGCATACAGTGCCAATTGCAATTTTCGTGCTTCCATATCTTTTTGGGCTAGGACAGATACCCACGACATGCAGAATATCAATAAAAATAAGACCAAATGTTTCATGCTGCTTTTCATGAATTTATTCTATATTAATGAGTTTTCCTTGGGAAGGAAAGGGGAGACATCTTTCCCGAAATGCAATAATTCTCTGACGACACTGGAACTGATATGGGCATATTGTGGCTCGGCCAATAGGAATAGGGTTTCAATGCCTGTTAAGGTGTGGTTTACGTCCGCAATTGTCTTCTCGTATTCAAAATCTGTCACCGAACGTATCCCCCGGATGATGAAACTGGCACCTATTCTCGCTGCAAAATCTGTTGTCAACTCTTGATAGGATAACACCTCTACACGTGGTTCGTTCTGATACAATCGGCGGATGGTTTCCATCCTTTTTTCCAAAGGGAAACAATATTTTTTCTGTTCATTGATTCCAATGGCAATGACTATATTGTCTACGATTGATAAGCCTCTGCTGACCAATGATTGGTGACCTATCGTAAACGGATCGAAAGAACCAGGGAAGATGGCAGTCCGCATGATTCTCCCCTTTTCCCCAATAATGTGCTCGTTATTCATGTTTGTTCCTTGTCAGTTGATGATATCTTCTTCGATTACCAGATTATCTATGATGAAATTCTGCCGTTCCATTGTGTTCTTGCCCATGTAGAATTCTAGCATGTCTTTTACTAAGTCTTCTTTTTTCATGGACACTAAGTCCAATCGAATGCCTTTCCCGATGAAGAAACGGAATTCATCCGGCGAAATTTCCCCCAACCCTTTAAATCGGGTTATTTCTGGGTTTTTCCCTAATTCGTTAATTGCCTTCTGCTTTTCTTCTTCGCTATAGCAGTAAATCGTTTTTTGTTTGTTACGAACGCGGAACAAAGGGGTCTGTAGGATATAAACATGCTTCTGCTTGATTAAATCAGGGAAAAACTGTAAGAAGAAGGTGATGAGCAAGAGACGGATGTGCATCCCGTCTACATCTGCATCTGTCGCTATGATTACTTTGTTATAGCGTAACCCGTCCAAACCGTTTTCTATGTTTAAAGCAGCTTGTAACAAGTTGAACTCTTCATTCTCATAAACAATCTTTTTTGTTAGCCCGAAACTGTTCAATGGTTTGCCACGCAAGCTGAATACCGCCTGGAAGTTGGGGTCGCGGCTTTTTGTGATGGAACCACTTGCGGAATCACCTTCGGTGATGAAAATACAGGTATCTTCTGTTTTGTCTCCTTTTGTGTCATTCAAATGAATTCGGCAGTCACGAAGCTTTTTGTTGTGCAAATTGGCCTTTTTGGCACGTTCACGAGCCAATTTGGTAACACCGGCAATGGCTTTCCGCTCTTTTTCCGAATCTTGGATTTTCTTTAACAAGGCTTCTGAAGTCTCCGCATCTTTGTGCAGGTAGTTGTCCAGCTCTTTTTTCAAAAAGTCGTTGATGAATTTAGAAACGGTAGGCCCGTCTGGTCCCATATCTTTGGACCCTAATTTCGTTTTTGTTTGGCTTTCGAATACGGGTTCTTCGACTTTTATGCTGATGGCTGCAACGATGCCGGCACGAATATCCGTGTATTCAAAATTTTTGTTGTAGTATTCCTTGATGACACGCCCTATGGCTTCCTTGAAGGCAGATAGGTGTGTGCCTCCTTGTGTGGTATGTTGCCCGTTTACGAACGAATAATATTCTTCTCCATATTGGTTGCAATGTGTGATGACCACTTCGATATCTTCTCCTTTTAAGTGGATGATCGGGTAAAGGGGATCGGAAGTTAGGTATTCGTTCAGCAAATCGACCAACCCGTGGCGAGAGTAATATTTTTTCCCGTTGAATAGGATAGTCAGTCCGGAATTCAAGAACACATAATTCTTCAGCAGCGGTTCGATGAAGTCGTCTTTGTAAACGTAGTTCTTGAATATGCTACCATCCGGGACAAATTCAACCGAGGTGCCATTTGCCTCTTTTGACGGAATGATGCCGGAATCATGTGTAATGACCGCCTTGCTGTATTCCACTTCCCTGGATTCCCCGTCCCGCCAACTGACAATCCTGAAATAACTGCTCAATGCATTCACGGCTTTGATGCCCACGCCGTTTAACCCCACGGACTTCTTGAATGCTTTGTTGTCATATTTGGCTCCTGTGTTCATTTTACTGGAAACGTCAACGATTTTTCCCAACGGAATCCCACGGCCGTAGTCACGGACGGACACCCTCCCTTCCGCTATCGTGACTTCTATCGTCTTGCCGAACCCCATCATGTATTCATCGATGGAGTTGTCCAAAACCTCTTTCAAGAGGACGTAAATGCCATCGTCGGCATTGCTTCCATCGCCCACCTTGCCGATGTACATGCCTGGCCGCTTGCGGATGTGTTCCATCCAATCCAGGGTTTTTATGTCCTCATCGTTATAGGAGGAAATGCCGTTGTTCTCCGTTAAGTTTAATTCGTCCATGTTTCCCTTATCCTATGTTTTTGATGTAAGCTCTACGGGTCTTATGGTGTTCGCGTTTGAAATAATCCCATTGCGCTTGCACTGCGTTGTTTGTTTCCAATTCTGGATTACTTTCCGCATATTCTACACCCAATCGGTTATAAATGGGTATCAAGTCGTTAAACAACAATGCGTTGACTCCTTTGCTTTGGTATTCAGGCAAAACGCCCATCAGATATAGGTCTACTACCTTGGGTTTGGATTTTAATGCTTTTAATAGATAAATCCAACCAAAAGGGAACAAATGCCCTTTTGCTTTCTGCATGGCTCTGGATAGGCTTGGCAATGAGATTCCGAATGCGACGACCTCGTCGTCTTTGTCTCTCGTCACGATTGTCACCAAGTCATATCGGAGCATCGGGATGTACATGTTGATGTAATAATCTATCTGTTTGGGCGTCAACTTGGAAAAGCCGTACAAAGGGGCGTATGCTTCATTCAGCGTGTTGAACAGCTTGTGGGCATACGGCATGATTTCCTTTTTGTTTTTGAACTTCCTGATGGACAGTCCGTATTTCCGTTTTACGATTTCTCCGATTCTCAGATGCTTTTCTGGAACCCCCTCGCGTGGGACGAAAATTTTAAATTCGCGCCAGTCTTGGTCTTTGGTGAATCCCATACGCTCCATGTGCTTCGGGTAATATGGGTAATTGTAAATGGTGGCCATGGTGCCGAGCTGGTCGAATCCTTCTACCAGCATTCCCTCGTGGTCCATGTCCGTATAGCCCATCGGCCCCTGGAGTTCTTCCATCCCTTTCTCCTTTGCCCAGTCTGATACGGCTTTGAAGAGGGCGTCCACCACCTCCGTGTCGTCGATGAAATCGACAAAACCAAAGCGGGCGCGTTTTTGCTTCCATGTCTCATTGCTGTTCTTGTTGATGATTCCGGCGATGCGCCCTGCGATTTCCCCGTCTTTGTAGGCAAGGAAATAAGTGGCTTCGCACACTTCAAACGCGGGGTTTTTCTCTCGGTCGTGGGTAACCATCTCTTCTTCAATAAGCCCTGGTATCTGATAAGGGTTGTCTTTGTATAGGTCTATATTGAATTTTACGAACTTTTCAAGCTCTTTCTTGGTTACTACTTCTTTAATTATTACGCTCATCTGTCATTCTACTTTGAATTGACAAAGTTAATATAATTCAGATTATGAGATGTCATAATTGCTGTAAAATATTTGTCCGGGTTGTTTTCTTGTACTTTATTAGGGGCATGAAAAAACGTCTCGATGATGGGGGAAAATCATTGAGACGTTTTGACGGAACGGCCGTGGGCGAATTGTGCCGCGGTGATGGCCGTTTTTATTTTTATCTTCGGCGAATGCTGCGCACGGGTGCGGATTTTTGGGCTTTGGGAGCTTTCGTTTTGGCCGCCTTTGCTTTTGGGGCTTTCTGTGCTTCCGCTTTTTCTTCTTTCCCGGTAGTCGCTTTCCCTTTGTCCTTTTTAGAGGTCTTGTCCTCTGCCAGCTTTATTGAATCGGCATTCATCCATAATGACTCTTCAAACGATGCCAGTTGCTTTTCGATACGTTCCTGCTCTCGTTTCAAAGAATCGGGCGAAGTGCAGTAGGCCTGCAGGGGCTGGTTCATCAGATTCTGGGCCTTGATGATTTCCCCTTCGAACATTCGCCGCCTGAAATAGTCGTCTATCGTGAAAGCTGCCACGTTATTCAAGTTGGAAGTCATGATGAACGCCGTGTTCAAGTAGGGGCGTATGTTTTCGTAAGGAAGCCAGAACATGGGGCTGGTTGTCTGCCCGAAATCATTGTCTAACGACAACAAAGGACAAATGGCCAATGTCTTCACGTCAAACAAGGAGTTGTTTTGGTCGAAATACCATGCTTCCTTCACGTAATAGCTCCGGACTTGCTCGGATGGGATGTCGCTCTCGTTTATCACCAATGCCGGTTCGCCCCCTCGCTTGCCGGCTACTTCTTCGTAATACACGTGGAAACGGTCCAGCAGTTCCTTGAAGTTGATCAGGTGCGCTTCATCGAACACCTCGTACCCGTCTACGTATTCGTAGGCCTTTAGCTTCCCTTCGCTCAAAAGCTGGAACATGATGGAAAAAAGGTTCATTTGCCCGTTCATGGGATGGACGGGGTAATATAAGGGCGTGTTTTTTTCTTTTGTCAAATCCACCCGGCGGTATATGACACGCATCCAACGCGCATTGCCTATTTCCTGTGTCAGCCGTTCGTTTAGATCCTGAGCACGCACCGTCAGTTCGGGTAATCCATTGTCCGCTTTTGCCGTTTCACGCTCGCCTCGGCTTGCGCGCGGCCCTTTTTGCTGCTGTTGTCTGTTCTGCGTGGCATTCTGTTCTTGCGCGTCCGCTGGGAGAACAGTGATCAGGGCGAGCAGGCAGGCAGCTATGTAATAGATACGTTTCATATCATCATTAATTTACAATTACTTCAATAGTCGGTATAGTTCGTTCAATTCCGTCCGGGCCTTTTGCCACGACACGGGAAATGTAGAATCGTTTGCCACGGGATAACCTTCGGATGTAGTCTTTCTGTCGTTGAGAGAAGTTTGTCCCTTCCGCAACTTCCGGGATGGCATTCCCCATGGAATCGAAGAATGTTAATTCGAACCTCAATACTGTATATTTCACATTCAATAAATCATCGTCGATTGCAGCCAAGATGCCATCCGCTTCCACTAGATTCCGTTTGGATATTTTCCCTCCCCGGAATTTGCGCATATTGCCGTTTTCGTCTTTGTATTCAATATATGGCAACGGATCAGGGAGGGCCCGGACGCGGAAAGATGTCTTGGCCATTTCCAGGCTGCGCCCGTTTGCCATGCGGGCTTGCACTGTCACTATGGCCTCAGTTCCCACCTTGGAAGGGCGTGCCTCCCATAGTTCGCCTTTGCGTGTCAGGATGCCATTGGTCATTGTCGCTGTGACATTGCCGCTCGGTACGCCCGGGACGGCGATACGTATAGGATTTGCGATACCGGCATACAATACATTCATCAGTGTCGGTGCGACGGTTGCGCTGGGTTCCGTCACGAAATATTCGCTCTCGAACGGATAACGGTTGGATCCTCCTTCGCTGTTGGGCATTTCAATGTATCCTGTTACCGGGAATGTGCCGGTGGAGCCGGTTGCGGCCTTGAAGATGCCCTTGTTTTCCGCGGGCAGTTCCTTGCCATTGACGAAGATGGTTGGGCGCTTGGTCGAATCGACGGCCGACAGCACTATGTTTGCTTCGTATGGGCTTCCACGCATTACGATCTGGCTTTGCGGGATAACCTGGGCTGTAATCTGGTTGACTCTGAAGTCCCCCACATCTACACTGCTTAGCAGGTGCGACAAAACCTCCCCTTCGGCATAACGGATGTCGCTTTGCACTTTTGTCAGCAGTGTGATGGCTGCTGCTACCGGCATATTTTCAAATAATGCGACTTCCCAGGTTCGGGAGTTCAAGCCTGCCTTGTAGGGTGGTTTGGTGCTTAGGGCTGTTTCGATGATTCGGGTCTTGGCGGAATCTTCCACCAGCTTGCCCATCCATTCCCGATAATCATCGATCGTGTGGCGTAGATTCTCGCCTTCTCCTTTGATGGGGGCAAGCATCACGCATGCGGCTGCTTCCAAATCATCTTTATGTTCTATGTTGTTCACGTTTGCCCCTTCGCCATCCGCAATATTAGCTATACGTTGTTTCAAATCCTGTATATAATTATATAAAGAATCCGATTTTTGCTTTACGGCTGCCGATTTATGGTACCATTCATGTACTTTTTCCGGGTTGGATTGATATGCGGATTCCAATTCCGCAGCCACTATCTCATTGCGATGGGTGGAGTTTTCTATGGAAGTCCGTAAGCTATCCTGCACCAGCTCGAATCCATCCAGTACCTCCGATGAAACGTTGAGTGCCATCATTGCGATGAACACCAGGTACATCAGGTTGATCATTTTCTGACGAGGTGAGTTCGGATTGTTTGATATTCCTGCCATTTGTTTTATCTATTTCTTCTAAAAAACATGGTAATGTCGTTGTTCAGCCCTGTCTTGGCGTGTTGTATGGGGATTGTTGGTATCCATACGGGGGCTGATAGGGCGGTTGTTGTGCATACGGATTCTGCTGGGCTTGATAATTGTTCCCTGCAGATTGTTGAGAAGTAAACATGTTGACGGTCATGGCTTGGAGCAGTCGTCCGTATACTTGATTCAATTGGGATAGCTGTTGGGCCATTTTCTCGGTTTCATTGCGGAATACGGAACTGTCAATTACGGAGCCTTCGTACATTTCACGGATGCGGTTCAGGCCGGCATTGATTCTTTCAACGTTTTCCATTTGGGCGCTGATGCTCTTCAGCTGCGTTTCATAGATGCTGTTCAAGCCTGCAATGTTTCTATTCAAGGAATCCATCTGTTCTACATAGCTGGTTGCACTTTGGGTGACGTTGCCAGAGTTGTCTGTGATACCTTTGTAAGAGTTCAGCAGGGTGTCAGAAACCTCAGTCAGCGATCCGGTTACTTCACTGAACTTCGCCATCTTTTCGGTCATGGTTGAAAGCTGTTCTAAATAATGCTGTGTTGCTTCTGTCAGTTCTGCCATTTTAGAAATTTGCTCAGCTGCCCCGCTCAGTTTTTTTATGCTTTCAGATAAGTTCTTCGTGTCTTCTTCTGTGACATTCATCCCTAAAGAAGCAGCGGCACTTGCTCCCGGGTTAGGTTGCACTTTCCCCATGCCGGCAAGGGAAGAACCATTATTCATTCCTTCCGTGGGGGTAGATTCTTCTCCTTTTGAAAAGTCGGGACGGTCCAACGGGTTTTTTGACTTCAAGACGGGGAAGACATCTTCCCAATGGTAATCATCATTAGGACGCTCGAATGCCGAGATGAAGAACACGCAGGCTTCCGTAATCATTGAGATGAACAAAATCTGGTTGGCATACGGTAGATGCAACAGTTTGAACAAAGCACCGATGATGACGATGGACGCACCCCAGCCGTAGCAGAAATTCAAAGCCCGTTTCCCTTTTTCACTGGAAAGGAACATTTCTATTATATTTTTATATCTTCTATATTTTCCCATGAATGTAAGTATTATGTGTATTGATTATTTTTTACCTTTTGATTTAGAGAAACCTATTTGAGTCCTGACGCAGCGGAATCCAATGTAAGAACGGGTTTCGTTCTGGTATTCGAAGCTTCGCATGTCCGAGCGGATGAACTGGGACACATCTTTCCATGATCCGCCGCGAACCACTTTTTTCTTTAGGGCGTATGGGTCTTCTTTTGCAGCATTATAACGTAGCTCCGGATTGATGTCGCTCATCTGGTTCGGCCCTGACTCGGAGTAAGCTGTGGATGTCCATTCAGAAACGTTGCCAGCCATGTCGTACAACCCAAACTCGTTTGGGGCGAATGAACCGACTCTGGAAGTAATCAAGTGTCCGTCTTCGGTATAATTCCCCTTGCCGGGCTTGAAGTTGCCCAAGAAGCAGTTCTTCCCATTTATCAAATCATCGCCTGCCCATGGATATTTGTTTTCGTTCTTTCCGCAACGCGCTGCATATTCCCATTCTCCTTCAGTTGGAAGTCGGAAGGGTTCGATTGCTTGCCCTGCCGGAAGGCTAAGCGATTGTTTGTATAAATTGGTACGCCATATGCAAAAGGCCGTGGCTTGTTCCCATGAAACACCCACGACGGGGTAATCGTCATAACCAGGGTGATTGAAATACATACGGGTATACGGCTCGTTATAGGAGTTGTTGAAGTCATTTACCCAGCAATTCTCGTCGGGATATATATTCACGATGCGTGTGTGCAAGAAATCCCATGGACCGGAACGTGGGCGTGTAATTGTTTCATTGATGATATTGCCTTCGTCGTCTATGTAAGCTGTGTCTTTGGAAATCATGATGACCTCGTTCGGGTCGGGGGCGATGTCCGTGTTGCGTATGCGGTCTGCCGGATCCATTTGGTTTTTCCTCAACGCTGCGGAAGTATAGTCATACCATTCATATTTGAATACCATCTGTTTCGGGTCTAATTTCTTTTCACCGGTCACTGGGTTGGTATAATAAACGCTTTCGATGGCGCGGATTTCATCTTCATTGGCACGCTTCCATGGAATCGGCCGGCTCCAATCCAAATGCGGAGTTATAGGATCCCCATACTTATCTTCGGTGATTTTGAACAGGTCATTCCCGCCATAGGCAGGATCTGCCAAACGTTCACGGATGATGGAGTCCCTTACCCAGTAAACGAATTGGCGGTACTCTGCATTGGTGGTTTCTGTTTCATCCATCCAAAATGCATCGACAGATATTCCTTTTGTGTCCGGCATGATGCCCCACAATGAGTCTTTGTCGGCCGGCCCCATTTCGAAAGCACCTCTTTTTATTAATGTCATTCCGTAGGGTGCAGGCTCGTTGATCGCCATCGTCCGTGCTCCTGTTACTTCTCCTCCGCCTCCTGATAAAACTTTGCCGCAAGAGGAAAGCAGCGATGAGGCTGCCAAAAGGACTATCCATATTTTCTTCATATGCTTATAAGATACGTACACTTTTATGACGGGTATTTCCTGTCTTTGTCTTGTTCAGTTTGAGCCGGTATTGTAGCACCAGCTCGTGATTGCCAGAGGATACTTTTCGGATGGCTGTAGTCGGGTAACCAAAGGAATACCCGAGAGAAAATCTTCCGATATTGGCACCTAACAGCAAACCCACTGATTCGTTCATTTTCCAGGAAATACCACCATTAAACATTTTATTGTATTCCATTCGTGCAGTTACGTCAAGGTGATAATTACTGAAGTCTGTCAGTAAGAACACGGATGGTTTTAATTCAAATAACGGATTATTCAGTTTAATATTGTATCCACCCATGAAATTAAGCATTCCCCCGATATATGTATATATTGTTTCCTCCAATTGCAGTTCGGGGGAGGTGATATGGGTGAAGCCGACTCCCGCATAAAAATCCTTATGCTGGTAGAACAAGCCTATGTTGATGTCCAAGCCTGTCGCATTTACGGTGCTTTCCGGAAATGCTTCGTCTTCTTGCTGGTGGAATGGGCTTTGCGGAATGTAGATGCTGTCTGCTTTGAACGACTCGTTGACGATGCCGACTTGCAGACCTCCGCTTAGTTCGCCTTCCCACAATTTATGCTTGTAGGCATATTGCGCTCCTGCATGTGTGTTTTGAAATAGTCCGATGCTTTCCGTATATACCATCAAGCCTATTCCCTGATTGGTTTTGCCTATTTTGAGTGGCATGTCCGCTGAGATAAAGAAAGAACGCTGTGCCTTCGGAAATCCGGCCCATTGCTGGTTGAAAAGAGCAAGCATCTTCAAATCTTCTGTGCTACCTGCCGTAGCTGGATTGTAGTAGCTTTTAGCCATGAAATAATGGCTAAAAGCTGCATCGTATTGTGCTTTTACCTTAAGTAAGCAGATAAATAAGATGAGGGTAAGAATTTGTATTCTCTTCATGCTCTATTCAAAATATCAGACCATTGTGCAAATGTACATAATATTTATGACATTATAAACCATCGGCGGGACAATCAAAATATTTTGTTTGTCCCGCCGATGGTTTTAGTAATTAACCTATAAGGCAATTTTAATACTCGTCCTCGTTGAAGAAGAAATCTTCCTTACTTGGATAGTCCGGCCAAATATCTTCCATGCATTCATATATTTCGCCTTCGTCTTCCATTTCTTGCAGATTCTCTATTACTTCTAATGGAGCACCTGAACGTTGAGCATAATCAATCAATTCGTCCTTGGTCGCTGGCCAGGGTGCGTCTTCCAATTTTGAAGCTAATTCCAATGTCCAATACATATTTATATAGTATTAAAGACTTCCTTTCGGAGGTCAGGTTCATTTTTTCCGCAAAAGTATAATATTTTCTTTATAAACAAGTATAATCCCAAATAATTTCTTCGCCGTTGTTTTTTAAGCATTCTTTTCTGGCTAGAACGAACAGGTAATCGGAAATCCTGTTGATGAATACCAATACGGGTTCTTCCACTTCGAATTCCTCTGCCAATGCATAGATTATGCGTTCCGCTCTTCTACATACAGTCCTGCATACATGGGCCAATGAGGCGGAACGGCAACCTCCTGGTAAGACAAAATTAGTCATTTTGGGAAGTTCCCCATCGATTCGGTCTATTTCTTCTTCGACTTTTGTGATGCTTTCCGGGGTAATGCGGCTTTCGATTTTTAGTTCTGTTGTCGTTTGATCGGTTGCCAAATAGGATCCTACCGTGAACAACTTATGTTGGATAAATGCCAAAAATTCGATGTCATGCTGTTCTTCCAATTCCGTCATCAGCAGCCCGATGAATGAATTGAGTTCGTCGATTGTTCCATAGCTCTCTATGCGTCTATGGGTTTTGGGCACCCGTTGTCCTCCTACCAATGAAGTTTTGCCTTTGTCTCCGGTCTTTGTATATATCATGCTTTTTGCCATAACAAATCTATTTAGATAATTATTTTGTTTTTCGGATAATCTGTCTCGCAAATATACCATTAATTGTTCGCATATAGGCAGCAAACAGCTGGAAATATCTTCAATAAATATCCCCGATAATCTTACCGGTAAGATTGTCGGGGATATTATTTTATTACATCATTTGCTGGCCGTTGTTTCCAGTTTCATTCGCTCCGTCATCGTTGTTGATGCCTCTGCGCACTTTCTTGATGGCGTTTTTCATTGTGCCGAACCGATATGTGATGCTTAATCGTAAGTCACGTGTGCGCATGTGGTTGATACTTTCCATAAAGAATGCTGGGTCTTCAGTCGTGTTCTTCATCTTGATGGTTTTCCATAGTGGATTGTTGACATTTAACGAAATGGTTAGTTTCTTTTTCATGAAACTTTTATTGAAGGCAATATCGTTGAAATACATGGCGGAACGTTTTCCTTGAATAGAAATCCTTGGCGAGAAATACCCTCCACGTAAATCGATGCGGAAGTCCTTGGGCAAGTTGAACTGTAGGTTGGCGAACATCCTGCCGCTGAAACCGTTGTTGGCCATACCGCTTTCGCTCGTGATGTCTTCGTAGTTTAAGCCTCCATTCAACATGAACCGGAGCAATTGGATAGGGGCATAACTCATATAAAGGGAAAAGCCTACTTGCTTGTTTTTCCCTATATTGTCATATGTCGTTTCTGAAACATTGTTATTCATTTTGACAATTTCCTCGATTGAATTGTTTTGGAAGCTGTAGGTCACATTGGCATTCATGTTGAACTTGGAATTGAAATAACTATAGTTCATGTTGATGCGATTGCTTTTTTCCGGATCCAAGTTCGGGTTGCCGTAACGGATATTTTCCGGGTCGGTGTTGTTTACGTACGGGTTCAAGAGCCAAATGCCGGGTCGGCGGATGCGCATGTTGTAACCGATGCGGATTTGTTGTGCCATATTGATTTTGTAGGACAACGTAATGTTCGGGACGACATTGAAATAGCTGGTGCTGAAATCCATTTCCGGCGCATATGCGAAATGTGCGTTCAAAGAAGTACCTTCGGCTCTGGCACCTGCCTTGATGCCTATTTCCCGGATAGATGCAGAATAGCCGATGTAGGCAGAGTAGATGTGCTGGTTATGATGGAAATCGCTGTTCGCATCATGTTCTCCATCCCACACTCCTGTGGAATCATCGTAGAATTGCTTTAACGTTTCGCTGTCGCTTTTCCGGTAAATATATTTTAGTCCGGTTTCGAAGGACTGGTTTTTCCAAGTAGGCCTTGTATAGTCTATTTGCCCTGTATGCTCAACGGCAGAGGCATCGTTGATGTCCCAACGAGGATAGTTGGCAGTCATCGGGTAATTACCGGCCACATCGGTCAAATCCGTATAACTTTCACTGTTGTTTGGCGTATGGCTGAAACGGTAGGAAATGGTCAGCAATTCGTCTTTTCGCTTAGTCGAGTGTTGGTAATCCAGGTTCAAGTCCGTGGAACCGAATGTGGAGGAAGAGCGGCTATAACGATTAAAACTATAGTCAAAATCTGTCAGGTCGTCACCGCTGTTCATCTTCACGTCATACTCCGATTTGTTCGTGTTGTCGCCTCGGAACAGATTCAGGCCTAAGCTCAATAAGTTCAAGGTGTCTATCTCATAGCTGCCTTCCACATATCCGAATTGGAACGGGCCCTGACGTTTGCTCCTTCCCGACTGGCTTAGGAAGCTGCGCTTGTTGGTTTCTGATGCGAACGTCTCACGTATGGAAGATGCATCGCTCCAAGGGGAATTCTCATGGTTGTATTTATAGTTGCCGGTTATCCCGAATTTCCCGAATTTGGCGGAGAGGTAAGCTCCGGCTCCCATGCGCCCCAACAAGCTTGCGTCGGCATTGACGGAAGCGGTATAGCCGTCCAGCACGTTGCGTGTCGTGACGATATTAATGATTCCGCCGACTCCTTCCGCGTCGTATTTGGAGCCTGGGTCCGTAATGACTTCAATGTCTTTCACGGAACTGGCGGGCATGCTCTTCAATACGTCTGCGGGGTTGTTGTTCATCATGTTGGACGGGTTGCCGTTCACATAAATCTTGAAGTTGGTCGAACCTTGCAATTGGATTTCATCACTTCCGTCTACGGTTATCATCGGGACTTTCCGCAACATGTCCAGCGTGTTGCTGGTTTGCGCTTCGGGGTCGTCATTCAGGCTGTAGGTCAGTTTGTCCAGCTCCACACGCACCAGTTTCTTTTGTGCCGTGACATTCACCTCTTTCAAAACCTTATTGTCGCTTTTCATATAGACAT
The DNA here is from genome assembly GCA_937890135.1 of uncultured Parabacteroides sp. Taxonomy (GTDB): domain Bacteria; phylum Bacteroidota; class Bacteroidia; order Bacteroidales; family Tannerellaceae; genus Parabacteroides. Next base: position 915 of record CALBYC010000153.1, on the reverse strand, counting down.
TGCCCAGATTCACGGCATGCTGTTTGCCCACGGTGAATCGTTTGGTCGTATTAGCCATGCCGATGGATTGTAGTTGCAGGATGTATTTGCCCGGGGATTTCAGTTCGGCTGTAAATTTCCCGTCAATATCGCTGGCAAGTAATAGCACGGACTTCTTGGGGGCAGAAGCAAGTGAAAAATTCAAGGTGGCATACGGAACCGTTTCATTTGTCAAAGAGTCCAATACTTGCCCCCTTATTGTATAGGTTGCCGCATCGGTCTGTGCTGATAACGAAGAAAGCCCGAAGGACAGAAGGCTTAGCATGAAGGCTAATAATCTACATTTCATTTTTTAATATGTTTTTCTAAGTGTTTTTATAAGCAGGAAACAAAAATAATTCATTGCGGAGCGGTTTGCAGCCCCTTGAAATATAAAGAAGACTAAAAGAACATATTTTTCGTTTGCGGTTAAACCTTTTTCTTCATGTGTTAGTCAAAATAGGCTTTGAGTTTTGTAAATGCGCTTTTCCCATGTTTCTATGATGTTGAAACAACGGCCTCGTCACTTCCGGTTTCCCCATCGTTTCGTGGTGTCCTGTTCGGGTATTGCCCACTATCTTTTCTGAAAAAGCTCGTTATCTTTTCTGGAAACGCTTACTGCCTTTTTCCCAAAAGGTTACTATCTTTTTGTGTTTCATCTGAAAGAACGGCACGGGATGTATGCCTGTCGGCTTCAGGAAGCCTGCTCTTTTTCTTTTTGTTAAGTTGTTGTCCATGCGATGATTCTATCAAATAAAATCTTACCTTTGTGAAGAATAAAGAACCAAAAAACTTCGGAAAAATGGATAACTACATACGATTTGACTGGGCGATGAAGCGGTTGCTGCGTAATAAAGCGAACTATGCAGTCCTGGAGGGGCTGATGACCTCCCTTCT
>CALBYC010000152.1 GCA_937890135.1 uncultured Parabacteroides sp. | reverse complement strand
GTTTTTCGTAAACTTCCTGATGGTATTTGTTAAGCCATGCGTGTTCGCCGTCCGTCAGCATGGATACTTCCACCAAACTGGTATCGATGTAGCAAAGCGTCAATGTCTCCATCCTCAGGAACTTTCCATATTCCGTTTCACTGTCCTCCACGACAGTGATCATGTTCTCCGTACGTATTCCGTATTGTCCTGTGCGGTACATGGCCGGCTCGTCGCTCATCACCATGCCCGCCTCGATAAGCACGGGGTTCTCCTCCATGCGGATGCTCTGCGGGCCTTCATGGACATTCAAGCAGTGGCCTATGCCATGGCAAGTCCCGTGCAAGTAATTAATGCCCGCATCCCACATCGGTTTTCTGGCCAATATATCCAGCTGGCAGCCCCTCGTCCCTACAGGGAACTTGCAAGTCCCCATGTCGATTGTGCCTTTAAGTGCCAAAGTGAAGTCCTTCTTCATTTGCTCCGTCGGAACACAAAGGGCTATCGTACGCGTCACATCCGTCGTGCCGTCCAAATACTGCCCGCCGCTGTCCAGCAGATAGAGGTTGTCCGGCTTCAGCTGCGCATCTTGCTCGGGAGTGGCAGCCACCGTGTAATGCACCACCGCACCGTGCGGCCCGTAGCTGGAAATGCTTGCAAAACTATCCATGATATACAAAGGCTGTTCCGCACGGAATGCGGTAAGTTTCCGGCTTGCGCTCAATTCCGTCACTTTATTTCCGGCAGCCATTTCCTGCTCCAGCCAATAGAAGAATTTCGTCAAAGCGACCCCGTCCTTCAGGACTGCATTGCGATACCCTTTCAACTCGGTCGGATTCTTGATGCTTTTCAGCGTATTCGCCGGAGAAATGCCCTTGACGATAGCCATCCCTTCAGGCAACGCATTACAAATCGCCTTGTTTGTATGTGCCGTGTCCAAATAGACCGTCTCCGATTCGGGCAGTTTAGACAGATAGTGATAAATCATAGAATAATCGGCCAGCACGACACCCTCTTTCTTCAAACGTTCCGCAACTTCCGCCGGGACTTTCTTAGGATTGATGAAAAGGACATTTTCCTTCTTGGAAACAAACATATAGGCTATGGCAACCGGATTGTACGCCACATCCGTTCCTCTTATGTTGCAAGTCCATGCCACTTCGTCCAAAGCCGAAAGAACCGTGCAGTCCGCTCCCGCTTTATGAAGCATCGAATTGATTTCATCCAACTTGTCGCGGGTTGACTTTCCGCTATATTTTATAGGTAAGTCAAACACCATGTCTTCGGGGATAGCAGGGCGGTCTGTCCAAATAGCGTCAAGCAAATCGGCGTCCGTGTTCAATGATATTTGTTTACGTTTCAATTGCACGGCCAACGTGTCAGCTTCTTCCGCGCTGAAAGTCTCTCCGTTCAAGCCTACAGTGTCACCGGGGGACAATTCGGACAACAAGAAATCCTTGATGGAAGGTGTACCTTCGATCTTCAACTTGTATAAATCGATTCCAGTCCCGCTCAATTGGTCTTCAGCTTGCAAAAAATAACGGGAGTCTGTCCATAGGCCCGCCTTGTCCAAGGTTACCACCACGGTTCCTGCAGATCCCGTGAAGCCGGAAATCCATACTCTATATTTCCAACAAGCGCCGGGGTATTCGCTCATGTGCGGATCCGTTGTCGGAATAATATACGCAGAAATATTATGTTCTTTCATTGCTTTCCTCAAAGCGGAAAGACGCTCGACAATTTGTGTTTTCATTGCATATCTTTTTTATTTGTTGCTTTGCAAAGATAAGCATTTCAACAGAACTTTGTCAATTTCGCCACATCTTCTTCTGCAAAGTTCGATACCAGACAAACAAAACAAGTCCTTTTAATATGCTTGATATGGAAATCGCCCACCAAACTCCATTAATTCCGAGCCCCACCGTGCCCAAGAGCACCGCCAAAGGAACCCGGAGCGTGTTGAACGTCACGCTGACAATTGCAGGAGGCATGGTTCGGCCTACGCCATAGAACAGTCCCTGCATGGTAATCTCCAACATCATGAACATCATGGAATAACCGTCGATGCGCAGAAAAACGCCGCCAGACATGTATGCCGCTTTTTCATGAATCACCAGCGAAAATATCTCACTGCCATAAAAAACGAAAAGGAAAGTGCAAAACAGGCCAAAAACGGAAGTCATCATCAATGTCGCCCTGTAGGCCGCTTCTATCCTGCTACGTTTTTTAGCAGCAAAGTTTTGTGCGGTAAATGCACTGAGAGCCGTACTGAAACCTTGCGATGTGTTCCATGCTATGGCTTCTATCTGCCCCCCTGTCGTCAATGCGACCAATCCATAATGGCCACCATACACGGAAGCCGTCCTTCCCATCAACATATTGATAACCGCAAAAAAGCTGTTCAGTAAAGCAACTGGAAGTCCTATGCGTATCACTTTCAATGCATATGACCACTTCAACGGGACAAAAAAGCGAAAGCTGCTCCACAGCTTATTCCTGACTTTCAACTGATAGACGAACAGCAATATCACTGCACATTCAGACAGCCATGTCGCATAAGCAGCGCCTGCGGTTCCCCATCCCAAGCCTAAAATGAATAACGGGTCCAGCAGCATGTTCAATACCAATCCCGCACTACTGATATAAAAAGGAATCTTGCTCAGTCCTGCCGCATTATGGATTCCCGTAAAAGCCGATGACAAAAACACAAAAGGGAATGCGGTACTGACGATGCGAAGATATTCTACAGCTTTTGCTGATATGTCTGGGCTCAGTTTATATAGCGAAACAACCGGGACAGCGAATGAAAAGAAAAGGCCTCCCCACACCAATGACATTATCAAGGCAATCGTCAGGTTATGCGCAGCATAGGCTTTTGCCTCTTCTTGACTCCCAGAACCTATTGCCTGCCCTACCGTTACCTCCGAACCTACTTTATTTAGCAAGGAAAAAGATTGAAGCATCCACGTCAATATGCCGACCGCTCCTATAGCGGCAACAGACTTGCTGCCCAGTCGTCCCACCCATGCCATGTCTGTCAGGCTATAAGCCATTTGGACAAAAGAAGTGCCCATGATAGGTATTGCCAACTGAAATAATTGTTTACGGATCGGCCCTTCCGTCAGATTTTTCACTGATTGCATTTATTCCACATTATATCATGCCCAACAAATGGCTGCGGGACAATAGACATACACCCATCAATCCGCCATTTTCCCCTAATTGAGATACCACTAATTTCGTGTCTTGGTTAACTAAATTCAATGAATATTTCCGTATAGCACTCTGCATAGGCAGACGAAGATATTCTTGAGTCGCCGACAAAGGCCCTCCGATGACCACAAGCTCAGGATTGAGCACATTAATGAAACCGGCAATCCACCGTCCCAGCACATGTCCGATATGCTCGACCATTTCAATCGCCAATACGTCTTCTTTCGACACAGCTTCCACGAAGTCGGACAAGAGGAACTCCCCATGCTCTTCAAGCATGTCAGCCAGTATCGTCGAACATCCTTGCCTTAAGCGCTCTTTCAACATGCGTTCTACAGCAAAACCTGATGC
>CALBYC010000151.1 GCA_937890135.1 uncultured Parabacteroides sp. | reverse complement strand
ATTCAAAACGATAACCGAACGGGCGGAGGGGTATTATACCGAGAAACGAAGTCGATTCATTTCGTTTGCAGTTCCTGTACGGACAGTCGAAGAAGTCAAGGCTGAATTAGCAAAATACAGAAAGGAATATTATGATGCCCGTCATGTATGTTGGGCTTATATGTTAGGTCCAGACAGAAAGACGTTCCGCGCTAATGATGATGGGGAGCCCTCTTCTACTGCGGGGAAACCCATCCTCGGGCAAATCAATTCAAATGAATTGACAGATGTGTTAATTGTTGTAATCCGTTATTTTGGAGGCATAGAGCTGGGCACAAGCGGCTTGATTGTTGCTTATCGAACGGCTGCTGCTGAAGCAATTGCTGCGGCTACCATCGTTGAAAGGACAATCGATGAAGATATAACGGTCATTTTTGAGTATCCATATTTAAACAGTATAATGAGGATAGTGAAAGAGGATGGCCCGGTCATCATCTCTCAGAAATTTGATATGGATTGCGAAATGACGTTACGCATTCGCAAAGGTGAAGCTGAACGTTTGAAAAACAGATTGGAGAAAGTGGAAACAGCTTATTTAAAGAAACTTGACAATGAAAGAAAGGAATAAGGATTCCATGCGTGATGATTTAGACAAATACCAACAGTCGTTTCAGAATATGGAAGGAAGGATTCATATTTTGGAACATCAGATTCCATTGGAGGAACAAATGGATTATTTCCGTAAATCGAAAGAATGGAAAGTATTGGCCCAGAAAGAAATGCTTCCTGATGAGTCAAATTGCCGGATATGGTATGATAAGATTCTATCTGGTGAAGATGAAGCAGAACAGAAAACTTATATAATACGACTGGCCAATTCAAGGCTTCCCAAAGCATATACGTACTTGAAACGGCTGGCTGAATTATGTGAGATTCCGGAACTGAAGAATTGGATATACATGGCGACGGTAGACATACAAATGGCTCTTGAGTCGGAATTGTCTGGAGAAAAGCAGGTTTTTGTTGCGACAGGATTAGGGGGAAAAGGAGAAAAGCTGCTTTTCTGTATCTTGTTATATTCCCGAACGCTCACGCCGTTTGAGCCATATCAATGTGATATTATAGAACGCGAACTCGAGTATTTCTTTCCTCGGCGAGATTGCGAAATCGATCGGATCGAGGTGGGCGATGTCTATGTGAAACTACTGCTTTATATCCCTTTTCGTGCGAATATACGTCAGATAATGGCAGAGGCAGTTGACAATTGTAACGAATATGGTAATTTCTTATCGGAGCACTATACCATCACGAATGTGAAAGAGTTGGACGAAGAAGAAGTAAAGGAAGCAATAGCGATTTATCGGAAAAATGAAAATCTTGAAACAGGCGATTAAATACGGAATCGTAGGGGCAAGCAATACGTTGATAACTGCCGTCGTGATTTGGGTAATGATGAAGTGTGTGGGATTGTCAGATGTCGTGTCAAACGTGATAGGATATGTCGCGGGCGTATTGAATAGCTTCATATGGAATAAACAATGGACATTCCGCAGTAGCGCTGGATGGAAAAGCAGTGGGGCTCGGTTTGGAGTTGTGTTTGCCGTTTGTTATTTGCTTCAGTTGGCTTTGTTGTTTATATTGGATGCGGCTTTGCCGATCGATGGTTATTACATACAGTTGATTGCCATGGCATTTTATACAGTGATTAATTTTATATTTAATAAGTATTATACATTTAAGGAATAATATGGCTGAAAGAAGATCAGAACCACGTGCTCGGAAGAAGGCTGTTGTCGTTCCGGAAATGGGACGGATGCAGCCTCAGGCAAGAGAATTTGAAGAAGCCGTGTTGGGTGCGTTGATGTTGGAGAAAGATGCCTATTCGATAGTTAGCGAGATATTGAAACCGGAATGTTTTTACGAGAAATCTCATGAACTTATCTATGCTGCTATTGTGGATTTGGCGGTGCAACAGCTCCCGATAGATATGATGACGGTAACGGAGCAGTTACGTAAACGGGGGGATTTGGAGCAAGTAGGAGGCGCTTATTATATTTCCCAACTGACGGGAAAGGTGGCAAGCAGTGCCCATATAGAATACCATGCCAGAATCATCGCTCAGAAATATTTGGCGAGGGAGTTGATTTCTTTCTCTTCTCAAATACAAAACAAAGCTTTTGACGAGACTTCTGATGTGGATGATTTGATGCAAGAAGCAGAAGGAAAATTGTTTGAGATTTCTCAGCGAAATGTCAAGAAAGATGTTACACAAATTAACCCGGTCATCCATGATGCTCTTGAAATGTTGAAGAAAGCGGCAAGTCAGGAGGAAGGATTAAGTGGCCTGAGAACAGGTTTCGAAAAATTGGACAAGATAACTTCTGGATGGCAAAACTCAGATTTGGTAATTATCGCAGCCCGCCCTGCAATGGGTAAGACTGCCTTTGTCCTTTCTATGGCGAAGAACATGGCGGTCAATTTTAATATCCCCGTTGCATTGTTCTCTCTTGAAATGAGCAATGTCCAGTTGGTAAACCGTCTAATTGTGAATGTTTGCGAGATTCCTGGCGAGAAAATCAAGAGTGGACGTTTGGAGAATTATGAATGGGAACAGTTGGACTTCAAGATAAAGGAGTTGTATGATGCTCCTATTTTTATTGACGATACCCCGAGTTTGTCTGTTTTTGAATTACGAACTAAGGCGAGAAGGTTGGTTCGTGAACATGGCATTAAATGCATTATCATAGACTACCTTCAGCTCATGAACGCCAGTGGAATGAATTTTGGTAGCCGAGAACAAGAAGTAAGCATGATTTCCCGTTCTTTGAAAGGGCTGGCAAAGGAGTTGAATATCCCTATCATTGCATTGTCGCAGCTAAATCGTAGTGTTGAGAGCCGGCAAGGCGTTGAAGGTAAGCGCCCGCAGTTGGCCGACTTGCGTGAATCGGGAGCGATTGAACAAGATGCGGATATGGTATGTTTCATTCATCGCCCTGAATATTATAAGATAACTCAGGATGAACGAGGTAACTCATTGGTGGGACTTGCGGAAATAATAATAGCTAAGCATCGTAATGGTGCTACAGGGGATGTGCGCCTTCGCTTCAAGAGTGAATTTGCTAAGTTTATGAACATCGAAGAAGATAATCCTATATATGAGTTTCCTTCCGGAGGAAGTTTTTCTTCTCCTACGGATGCATCTCTGATGGCATCTGTGCCTCCGGAGTTTTTGGCTCAAGGGAATAACAATGATGTCCCTCCATTTTAAATACCCAGAAAAGAGATGATACAAGAACTGCAATTACGCATTTTGCCAGAACAAGCAGCAAATGAACTATCACTGAAACAAGTTGTCGCACAAAAGACAGGAGCAAAAATGACTTCCATCCATGCTGTCAGGGTATTAAAACGTTCCATAGATGCTCGTCAGCGAGTCCTTTACGTCAATTTGAAGGTCCGTGCTTTCATCGATGAGCTTCCAGAACCTGAATATCAGGCAGCGGTGTATAAAGATGTATCGGAAGGGAAACCTGTCGTTGTTGTTGGAGCGGGACCGGGTGGGCTGTTTGCTGCTTTGCGGCTGATAGAATTGGGCTTCCGTCCTATTGTTGTGGAGCGAGGCAAAAATGTCCGTGATAGGAAAAAAGATTTGGCTTTGATTAGCAGGGAACAGATAGTAGATCCTGAGTCCAATTATAGTTTTGGAGAAGGCGGTGCGGGTGCCTATTCGGATGGAAAACTATATACGAGGAGTAAGAAAAGAGGGTCTGTCGATAAAATATTGAATGTGTTTTGCCAGCATGGCGCCAGTGCCTCTATTCTTTCCGATGCCCATCCGCATATTGGGACGGATAAACTGCCACGAGTGATAGAAAATATGCGCAAACAGATAATTCGCTGTGGGGGTGAGATCCACTTTGAAACGCGCATGGATCGGCTGGTAATGAGAGAAAACGAAGTGATTGGCATTGAAACCAATACCGGCAAAACGTTTTTGGGACCGGTCATTTTGGCTACAGGTCATTCTGCCCGTGATGTCTATCGCTATCTTTCAATGGAACACATTCAGATTGAAGCCAAAGGGCTGGCTGTGGGAGTCCGTTTGGAGCATCCGCAACATTTGATAGACCAAATCCAGTATCATAGGAGAGAAGGCAGAGGCGAATATTTGCCTGCAGCCGAATATAGTTTTGTGACGCAAGTAAGAGGGAGAGGCGTTTATTCTTTTTGCATGTGTCCCGGAGGTTTTATAGTCCCTGCAGCAAGTGGACTGCGCCAAATCGTAGTGAATGGCATGTCTCCTTCCGATCGTGGTTCTTATTGGTCAAATTCTGGTATGGTTGTGGAGATTCATCCGGAAGATTTGGAAGATAAGGCCTTGCATTTGCCGAGTGAAATGGATGGACCGACAGTTCCTGAATTGCGAATGATGCAATTTCAGGAAAAATTAGAAGAACTATGTTGGTCGAACGGGAACTGCAGACAAACGGCACCAGCGCAACGAATGGATGACTTTATCCATAACAGTTTGTCCAAAGATTTGCCAAAGACATCATATGCTCCAGGTGTAATATCCTCTCCTTTGCATTTTTGGATGCCTCCGTTCATTTCTTCCCGGTTACAGGATGGTTTTATCCATTTTGGCAAAATCGCTAAGGGTTTTTTGACGAATAGTGCACTGATGATAGGTGTTGAGACGAGAACCTCTTCTCCAGTCCGTATCCTTCGAGATAAAGACACTTTGCAACATGTTGCGGTGAAAGGTTTGTTCCCTTGCGGCGAAGGTGCAGGATATGCGGGGGGGATAGTTTCTGCAGCTATCGACGGCGAACGTTGTGCGGAAAGTATAGCTGTTCTTTATAATTGAATGTCGAAAGTGTCGAATGAGATGATAGCCAATGGTGAATATGAACGAGATTGCACTTGGTGGTTGGAATGGAGGAATAATAATGGTATGAGAAGAGTAATAAATTTTGTACTTCTGTTTTCATGCATATTGGCGGGAAATGCTCAGATACCACAAATAAGTGGATATTGGGAGCAGTCGGGTGGTCAAGATGACAGTTGCCATCAGAGTCCGGTGGTTCAGGTAGATTCATCCCGAAGGATGCCTGTTGTTGATTATGCCTTCAGCCCGAAATCATTGATACTCCCGGCCTCGTTGATAACTGTTGGTGTTGTAGGCACAGCCATTGATGGGATGAACGATTTTCATCTGTTTTCCCGCAAAGATTCAGTCCGACAAATCAAAGTGGATAATTATCTTGAATGGGGCATGTTGGGCTGGGTTTTTCTTTGTGATTTGATGGGGGAGGAAGAGCATAGTTGGGCAGATCAGCTTTGCTTGGTTGGATTGGGAGAGATGATCAACGCAGGATTGGTGCATGGAGTGAAAACGATAGTTAATGAGACCCGTCCGGATGGCGGCAGCCGCTCATTCCCGTCTGGACATACTTCTAATGTTTTTTTAGGTGCACACATAGCGTACAAGGAATTTAAGGGCCGCAATCCGTGGCTGGCTTATTCCGGCTATGCAATAGGCCTTTTAGTAGGTAGTTCACGTCTTTATAACAATCGTCATTGGGTTGCGGATGTGGTTGCTGGTGCAGGATTTGGAATATTGTCGGCAGAACTTTCATATCTGATTTATTTCCCCGTTCGCAATGTCATAGCGAAGGCGATTAACTTGCGTTCAGGAAAGGAAATGGTTGTGTCTCCATCCATAGTCTCGGGCGGTGGAGGGATTTACTTTGTCTATAAGTTTTAATTTATGTTTTCTGTAAAAATGATAAAATAAAAGGTAAATAGGACAAGGACATAAGGATTGGGTTCCATATATTTGCATAATAAATAACTTTCAAAATATGTTACGTAAATTTAGGACAGCGTTAGCGATTGTATTGTTTACCTTAACCACTCTTTTATTTTTGGACTTTACGGGGACAGTCCACGGATGGTTTGGGTGGCTGGCGAGAATTCAATTCTTGCCGGCGGTGTTGGCTTTGAATGTCGGAGTGATTCTTTTCATGCTTTTATTGACATTCATTTGCGGACGAGTTTATTGTTCGGTAATATGCCCATTGGGCATATTTCAGGATATTATCTCTTGGATGAGTGGGAAACGGAAGAAGAAACAGTTCCGGTTTTCCTACTCTCCTGCGAAATTCTGGTTGCGTTATGCCGTTCTTGCGCTTTTTGTTGTAATGGCCTTTGGGGGCATTAGTTCGTTTGTGGCATTGTTGGCACCTTACAGTGCTTATGGGCGGATTGCACAGAACCTTTTTGCTCCAATGTATGATTTGGGTAATAATATATTGGCCTATTTGGCTGAGCGGGTGGATAGTTATGCCTTCTACCAAAAAGAGATATGGTTAAAGAGCCTGCCTGTCTTTTTGATAGCAATGGCTACTTTTGCCGTTTTGGTTGTTTTGGCTTGGAAAAATGGACGAACTTATTGCAATACCATTTGCCCTGTTGGGACGGTATTGAGCCTTGTGGCCAAGTATTCCATGTTCCGTCCGGTCATAGATACGTCAAAGTGTAACTCTTGTACGCTTTGTTCGCGTCAATGCAAGGCTGCATGTATCGATTCCAAGAACCACAAAATTGATTATAGCCGTTGTGTGGTTTGCCTGGATTGTGTTGATGCTTGCAAGCATCATGCCATACATTACGCAAATCGATTTAAAACATCTGCAATGGCAAACGAGGAAACAGGCCCTAAAACTACTAATGATGCAAACTCTTCCAGACGAAATTTCTTGGCCGGTACCGGAATGTTCCTTGGAGCCTCTATTTTGAAAGCTCAGGAAAAAAAGGTAGATGGCGGATACGCTACTATCGTAGACAAGAAAGTGCCGGAACGAATGACGCCGATTGTCCCGCCCGGAGCATTGGGCTTGGCGAACATGGCAACGCATTGCACGGGTTGCCAGCTATGCGTGTCGGTTTGTCCAAACGATGTGTTGCGCCCATCCTCCCGTTTGAAAACATTGATGCAGCCCGAATCGTCTTATGAACGTGGATATTGCCGCCCGGAATGCACCAAATGTTCTGAAGTTTGTCCCGCAGGAGCTATCTTGAAGATAACGAAAGCCGAGAAGTCTTCCATCCAGGTGGGGCATGCCGTATGGGTAAAAGAGAATTGTGTCCCGTTGACGGACGGAAAAGAATGCGGCAATTGCGAGCGCCATTGCCCGACTCACGCTATTACCATGGTGCTGTCCGACCCGGACAATCCTGAATCCCTGAAAATACCGGTAGTAAACGAAGAGCGCTGCATCGGATGCGGTGCCTGCGAGAATCTCTGTCCTGCTCGCCCGTTTAGTGCGATATATGTGGAAGGCCATGAACGTCATAAATATATTTAACTCCAAGAAACGATGAAATCAAGTGAATATAAAGTAATAAACCGCCGTAGCTTTTTTAAAAAGCTTGGCACGGGAGCTATGGCTTCCGCCACCCTTGCCGGTTGTGGTTCGAAAGGGAATGTTTCAGATGCGGATTTGAGCGAAATTCCTACCGATCGGATGACATACAGGGAAAATCCGAAGACTGGAGAGAAAGTGTCTATATTGGGTTATGGCTGCATGCGCTGGCCTACCATCGGAGGGGGGAGCGCGAGAGACGAAGATGGAGTTATCGATCAGGAAGCGGTGAATCGCCTGGTCGATTATGCCATTGAACATGGTGTGAACTATTTCGATACATCTCCTGCTTATTGCAAGGGACTTTCCGAACGGGCCACTGGTATCGCCTTGAAACGCCATCCGAGAGATGAATTTTTCATTGCGACAAAACTGTCCAACTTTTCACCCGATACGTGGAGCCGGGAAGCCTCGTTGAGGATGTATCATAATTCATTCAAGGAATTGCAAGTGGATTATATCGATACATGTTGCTGCATGGCATTGGCATGGGCGGCATGGATGCGTTGAGGGGCCGTTACCTTGACAATGGTATCTTGGATTTCTTGCTGGAGGAGCGGGAAAAAGGGAACATCCGCAACCTGGGATTCTCTTACCATGGAGACATTGAGGTGTTTGACTACCTGCTGGCAGGCCATGACAAGTACAAGTGGGATTTCGTGCAGATTCAGATGAATTATTTAGACTGGAAGCATGCGAAAGAACTGAATCCGAGAAATACGGATGCGGAATATTTGTATAATGAGTTGGCGAAGCGTGACATACCGGTCGTAATCATGGAACCTTTGTTGGGCGGTCGTTTGTCCAAAGTGCACGATCATATAGTTGCCCGGTTGAAGCAGCGCGAGCCCAATCGGAGCGTCGCCTCTTGGGCTTTTCGTTTTGTGGGGAGCTACCCGAAAGTGATGACCGTATTGAGCGGCATGACATATATGGAGCACTTGCAGGATAACTTGCGTTCTTTTTGCCCGTTAAAGCCATTGACAGATGAGGAAAAGCAGTATTTGTTCGACACGGCGGATTTGATGATGCAGTATCCCACCATCGGATGTAATGGTTGCAACTATTGCATGCCTTGTCCTTATGGTTTGGACATTCCGGGCATCTTGTTGCACTATAACAAATGTGTCAACGAAGGGAATGTGCCGGAGAGCCGGCAAGCTGAAAACTACAAAGAGGCTCGTCGCGCTTTTCTGATAGGCTATGACCGCTCGGTTCCCCGCTTGCGGCAAGCCAATCATTGCATAGGCTGCAAGGAGTGTATACCGCATTGCCCCCAAGGCATAGACGTGCCCAAGGAAATGCGGCGTATCGATGACTTTGTAGAGCATTTGAAGCAGGGCACGTTGTAGGGATGCCGCATGGCGAGGCATCCCTTGTCTCCCAATAACCATCAAGCATGAAAAAGACGCTTCCGCTTGCCTCTTTTGGAGGGTGGCGGAAGCGTCTTTTTTTGTATCAGGCAAAATGGAAAATTTCTTCCCGTCCGTTTCTAGGAACCATGGCATCCATTTCTTGATCTTTTCGCATCCTTTTCCTTGAAATGCCGTATTCAATTTGGAAACTGATTGTAAAGGAGGATGCCTGCCGCTGCTTGTTCTGGAAGGAATAGAAAAAAATAAAAACATTATTTTATAGAGATAATGGAATTAATGCTGATTAATTTATATAACTTTACCGATTGAATCATGCAGGTATGCCTTCCCTTTTGTTAAAAGCCATGGAAACAGAGGTAATCAGGTGAGGAACATCGGAAAAGTGAACGTGTGATTTACAGCTAAGATAAAGAAAGAAAAAATATATAAATGACTAACAAATGGAACTATCAACCTCCTACAGCGGAAGAAAAAGAACAGCGGGACATTTTAGCTGCAGAACTGGAACTTGACCCGGTCATCAGCTTGTTCCTCGTAAGGCGCGGGCTGAAAACCGTTGCAGAGGTGAAGAAATTTTTCAAGCCCAGCTTGAACGATTTGGAAGATCCGTTCCTGATGCCAGATATGGACAAGGCGGTGAAGCGTCTTAACAGGGCATTGGGCGAGAAGGAAAAAATATTGATATATGGCGATTACGATGTCGACGGGACTACTGCCGTGTCATTGGTGTATAAGTATTTACGTTCATATACATCCAATTTGGATTACTACATCCCTGACCGTTATGATGAAGGGTACGGGATATCCACCAAGGGCATTGATTACGCTGCTGAGCGAGGGGTGACTTTGATCATATCTTTGGATTGCGGCATTAAAGCAATCGACAAGATAGAGTATGCAAAAGAAAAGGGCATTGATTTCATCATCTGTGACCATCACCTTGCAGACGATGTGTTGCCGGACGCAGTGGCTGTATTGGATGCCAAACGGGAGGACTCTCACTATCCATACGAACATCTGTCGGGTTGTGGTGTGGGGTTCAAGTTCATGCAAGCCTTTGCGGCAGACAACGGTTTCCCTTTCTCCGAGCTGGAGAAGCTGCTGGAGTTGACAGCGGTTAGCATTGCGTCTGACATTGTCCCGATTACGGGTGAAAACCGTATCCTTACCTATTACGGGTTGAAACAGATCAATAGCAATCCAAGTTTGGGGCTGAAGGGGATTATTGACGTATGCGGGTTGAGTGGCAAAGAAATTACCATTAGTGACATTGTCTTTAAGATCGGCCCTCGCATCAACGCGTCAGGGCGTATGATGAATGGCAGGGAAGCGGTAGAGCTGCTTTTGGCCAAGGACAGTGCGGTTGCGAGGCAAAAGAGCGAAAACATCAATCAGTACAACGAGGAGCGCCGTGAGTTGGATAAAAAAATAACTGATGAGGCGAATGCCATCATCAGCAGCATTCAAAGCAACGAGGACAATAAAGCAATTATTGTGTATAATCCGGATTGGCATAAAGGCGTCATCGGGATAGTGGCATCGCGTTTGACGGAGAAGTATAATCGCCCGGCGGTTGTCCTGACCAAATCTTCCGGGCTGATAACCGGTTCTGCTCGTTCGGTCTCTAACTTTGACATATATAAGGCGGTGGAAAGTTGCCGGGATCTGTTGGGAAATTTCGGAGGCCATA
>CALBYC010000150.1 GCA_937890135.1 uncultured Parabacteroides sp. | reverse complement strand
CTACGAAGGCGGATATGATGAATGTGATGATATTCAAAGGCAGGCCTATTTTCACAAAATCCATAAACTTATATCCACCTACCCCCTGCACAATCAAATTTGTCTGATAACCAATCGGCGTACTGAAGCTGGCCGACGCGGCCAGGCATATCACGACGAAAAAAGGTTTTGGATCAACCCCTAACTGTGATGCGACCGACAAAGCCACCGGGAAGCTCAAAGCTGCCGCGGCGTTGTTCGTTATCATTTCCGTGAATATATTCGTTATCAAAAAAATAACAGCCAAGAGAGCGTAAGGACCCCATGTGTCAGTCAACCGGATTATCTGCTCGGCTATCAATGAGGCAAAGCCGGAGTTTTCCATCGCCCTACTGATGGCGAACGCACAGGCTATGGTGATCAGTATGTCCCAAGATATGTATTTCGTATATTTCTTGGCCGGGAATATTTTGGTCCACGCCATAATGACTGTCGTGACGCATACGAAGAAAAACATATCCAATTTCAGCCCGGGTATCATCTCCCTCATTATGGGTAATTCCCCTATTGCCGCACCAACAATCATCATGACCAACAGCCCTAAAGCCAGCAAACGTTTCTTTTCCGACACAGGTTCTTCGCTATCTTTACCATTGGCAAGCATCAGGAAAACACTTGATTCGCCCCACGTCTGGATAAACGAGTCATCAGCCCAGAGGATGAGCGTATCGCCTTCGCTTAATCTCACATGTTCCAAATCATGCGTGAAACGCTTGTCCCCGCTTATCACTTCCTTGACAATCGCACCGTAATGCCTCGTAAAATTAAATTCGCCCAATGTCTTGTTAATGCCGGGGAAGCGGGCACCCAGCACAGCATCCACCCTGTGCAGATTCCCAAGCTGTTCGTCCTCATCTTCATTTATTCTGTCCGTCCTGTCATCCGGAAGTAAATATTTAGAAAAGAGGAAAATGTATAAAATGCCCGCCAAAGCGATAAAGACACCCACCTTCCCCAATTCAAACATGGAAAAACCAGCATAGCCTGCATCCAATATCATGCCATGGACTACCAAGTTGGTCGATGTCCCTATAAGCGTGCATATTCCGCCCAATATCGTGACAAAAGAAAGAGGTATCAAGAACTTGGTGGCCGGGAGATGTACGGATTCAGCCCACCTTTTTATAATCGGCGCAAAAATAACGACGACCGGCGTGTTATTGAGGAAAGCGGAAATAAACGCAATTGGGGGTAACATCCTGAGCTGTGCTTTGAATACAGTAGTCTTGCCGGACGGCAGAAGTTTCTTTATCAGCTGCCCCAATGCCCCGCTTTGACGAATGCCTTCACTTACCAAAAAAAGCATCCCTACCGTAATCATCCCTTTGTTGCTGAATCCTTCCAACATTTCCGTGGGGGAAAGAATGCCGGTGCACAAGAATAAGACAGTCGCGCTCAACAATATTATTCCCGGGCGCATCTTGTCCAAAACCAAGGCGACTATCATCCCTATCAGGGTCAGCAGCACGAACAATATCTCAAGACTCATGCTTAACCACAAACCAAGGGTTTAATAAATCAGCCTTGTTATACGTCAATGGCGTTTTTTCATCGATATGAAACACGCCGCAACCTGCCGCCTTCGCAATGGCATGGCCTGCCGCTGTGTCCCATTCCATCGTCGGCGCGAAACGAGGATAAATATCCGCCGTGCCTTCGGCCACCAAACAGATTTTCAAGCTGCTTCCGCTACTTATCAAGGTTACCGGTTGACCTTTTTTACGAAGTGTTTCGATATAGTAAGTGGTCTCTTCCGACTGGTGGGACCTGGAAGCCACGACGACCACCCCCTGATGCCCTTTGGCAAGTGGCAAGCGTACTGCCTTTGACTTCATTTCATCCATGGAAGGTTGGCAGTAACAATCTACATTTTCCAGTTTGTAAGCGCCCACTGCATCCGCCGCAAAGTACAGTTCCTTACGAACCGGCACGTAAATAACCCCCAGCACGGGAGTCCCTTCATGCACAAGGGCAATGTTGACTGTAAACTCGCCATTACGCTTGATAAACTCTTTTGTTCCATCCAAGGGGTCAACTACCCAAAGAGTAGTCCATTTCTTCCGCTCTTCATAAGGGGCATGCTTTCCCTCCTCGCTCAGGATAGGGAAAGGCGTAACAGGCAACGCCTCCATGATCAATCGGTTAGCGGCACGGTCAGCCCGCGTCAAGGGTGAATTGTCCGCCTTGCGTTCTATTCCAAAATCCGCATGGGGGTCTGTATAAATGTCCATGATGGACTTGCCAGCATCAAGAGCCACCCGAATAGCTATATATAAGTAATTGACAAAATCCATGTCCTATTTAATTTACAATGAGACAAACGAATGAGCCAAGGGACTGCCCATATCTCTAATCCGCATGAAAGCGATGAAGAAGGGATTTACGCAAAAAGACCATCCTTTTTGGGGATGGCCTTTTGTATAAATAAAAGCCGCACCGTAGATATGAACAAACTCCGTATGACAGGATTTGAGCGCCTTGCCGCCTTTGTAATCCGCCGTGCTAAGCATACCCCGAAGGGCGCGGCCCGCCATTGGCGGCAAAAGCCTTTGTCTCGGAATTAAATAAAATTTGATGAGTTTCCCAATCGAACAAGTGCGGCTTAACTCTTTAAGCTCTCGATTCATTTTTATAATGCAAATATACTGCTTTTTTTTTATCTGCAAAATATTTCATCGCAATTTGTCGTGCAATTTGTCGTAACCTTTTCCCGGAGAGGTCGTAGGCTTTTGGGCATTTGTTCCCAGCCGGAGGCGTAATCCGACGGGGGCATTCCGGACGAGAAAACCGCCCGGCTGCGAAAAAACTCCCAAAAAGTTTTTGGAAATTTTTGGAAGTTTTTTCGCGGATGGACATCCTTTGATGCCATGATTCCGACATTTTCCATTTAATGCCAGCCGGCGGAATCAAATATGCGCTAAGATAATTGTTTTGATAATTATTTATGCCTACTTTTGTACCATGTAACGAATAAATGGCTATATGAACGATATTAAATTAATGAACAGAGCAGCTGATAACATTCGTATTTTGGCTGCGTCTATGGTGGAAAAAGCCAAGTCCGGTCACCCCGGAGGTGCGATGGGTGGTGCGGACTTTGTGAATGTATTGTTCTCCGAGTTCTTAATCTATGACCCGGAAAATCCGTTATGGGAAGGACGTGACCGTTTCTTCCTTGACCCGGGTCACATGTCTCCGATGCTATATTCTGTTTTAGCATTGGCTGGAAAATTCACAATCGAAGAGTTGATGCAATTCCGTCAATGGGGCAGTGCTACTCCCGGTCACCCGGAGGTGAATTTCCAGCGCGGCATTGAAAACTCATCCGGCCCTTTAGGACAGGGACATACGTATGCCGTGGGCGCTGCCATTGCTGCCAAGTTCCTTCAAGCACGTTTAGGCAAAGAGGTTATGAATCAAACCATATATGCCTACATTTCCGACGGTGGTATCCAGGAAGAAATCTCTCAAGGTTCGGGACGTGTCGCCGGAACGTTAGGTTTGGATAATTTGATAATGTTTTACGATGCGAACAACATACAGCTTTCCACCACTGTCGAAGAGGTGGATTCCGAGAATGTCGCAATGAAATATGAAGCCTGGGGCTGGAAAGTCTTGACCATCGATGGCAATGACGTAGCCCAGATTCGCCAAGCATTGGCGGAAGCAATAGCCGAGGACAAACGCCCTACTTTGATCATCGGCCATACGATCATGGGCAAAGGCGCAAGGGGTGCTGATGATGCCAGCTATGAAAACAAAGTTTCTACTCACGGGCAACCTTTGTCCGCAGCCGGGGCCAGCATAGAAGAGACCATCAGAAACTTGGGAGGAGACCCGTCAAATCCATTTGTAATTTTCCCTGAAGTGGCCCAGTTATATGCCAACAGGAAAGAGGAACTGAAAACCATATCAGCTGAAAAGAAAGCGGTAAAGGAAGCGTGGGCTAAAATGCATCCGGACTTAGCCGTTAAAATGGAGAACTGGTTTGCAGGCAAGTTGCCGGCAATCGATTGGGCTGCGATCGAACAGAAAGCCAACCAGTCGACACGTGCTGCGTCGGCAAAAGTGTTGGGCGTGTTGGCAGAGAATGTAGAGAACATGATATGTGCGTCGGCTGATTTGTCTAATTCGGATAAGACGGACGGTTTTTTGAAAAAGACCCACGCATTAAAGAAAGGGGACTTTTCCGGTGCTTTCTTCCAAGCCGGAGTAGCCGAACTGACCATGGCCTGCATATGCATCGGCATGACTCTTCATGGAGGTGTGATTGCCGCATGCGGTACATTCTTTGTGTTTTCCGATTATATGAAACCGGCATTGCGCATGGCGGCGTTGATGCAATTGCCGGTTAAATTTATTTGGACGCACGATGCTTTCCGCGTCGGCGAGGATGGTCCGACCCATCAACCGATTGAACAGGAAGCACAAGTGCGCTTATTGGAAAAAGTGAAGAACCATAAAGGAAAGAATGCCATGTTAGTCCTCCGTCCTGCTGATGTTTTTGAAACTACGGTGGCATGGAAGATGGCAATGGAGAATAAGTCCACACCGACCGGTTTGATTTTTTCTCGTCAGAATATCATGGATTTGCCTGCTGCAACCGACCGCTATCAAGAGGCGTTGGGAGCGGAAAAGGGTGCATATATTGTGAATGAGGACACCAACGCCGATGTTACGTTGGTCGCTTCCGGTTCTGAAGTGTCGACCTTGGTGGATGGAGCTGCCCTCTTACGTAAAGAAGGCATAAAAGTCCGCATCGTGTCTGTTCCGTCAGAGGGCTTGTTCCGCAGCCAAAGTAAGGAATATCAGGATTCAGTTATTGCACCGGGCAGCAAGTTATTCGGCTTGACTGCCGGTTTGTCTGTCAACTTGGAAGGCTTGGTTGGTTCAAACGGGAAAGTTTGGGGAATGAACTCTTTCGGTTATTCGGCTCCATATAAAGTGCTTGATGAAAAGTTGGGCTTTAATGCTGAAAACGTGTACAGACAAGTAAAGGAATTGTTAGCTGAATAGGAATATGAAGACAATTGGTTTGTGTAGTGACCATGCCGGTTTTGAAATGAAAGAGTTTGTCAAGCAGATTTTGGCGGAACGTAATATCCCGTCAAAAGATTTTGGGACATACTCCACGGACAGTTGCGACTATCCCGATTATGCCCATCCGTTGGCTTTGGCTGTTGAAGCAGGCGAAGTCTATCCGGGCATTGCAATTTGCGGTTCTGGCAACGGCATTAGCATGACACTGAACAAGCACCAGCATATTCGCGCGGCTCTTTGCTGGATGGAAGAAATCTCAGCCCTTGCGCGTGCGCATAACGATGCGAACATATTGGTAATGCCAGGCAGATTCATTACGAAAGAAGAAGCGGTAAAGATCTTGGACGCTTTTCTGAGTACTCCCTATGAAGGAGGAAGGCATCAAAGACGAATAGATAAGATTCCGGTGAAATAACCATGCACTGCGTTATATAAAGGAAGGCTTTTATTTATCCCATGGATGAGTAAGAGCCTTCCTTTTTACAGCGTATGGTGACGTGTCACTCTTTTTTGTTGTCCATCTTGGTTTCTATGACGAATGCGATTAGCAGCCCTGCACCACCGCAAAGCAGAAGGGGAGCTGCATAGACGATGCTCCTTAGTTCATAATTGTCCGCAAGCATGGCATAATTGGCAATGTTCAAGATATAGCCGATAAGAAGACCTAATCCTAATCCGGCAAGGAGACATCCTGCTTTGAGCGCATTAAAGGATATGTTTTTGTGGAACATTGCACTGACATCAGGCAGGTTATTCTCGGGGAATCTTAAATTTTTTTCACTGAGTCTCTCTATCAGCATGACACGTTCTTTTTTGCAAACGAACAATTCAATGAGTTTGTAAATGCCGTAGGTAATAATCCCAAGGACAAATGTAGGTGTTAAAAAATCAAACATGGTTATTATATTTTTATGTTGTTAATATTTACTTTTGAAAGCTTTCAATGTATTGACGCAAGAAGGGCGATGAGGTTACAACGATGGGAGAAAGAAAAAACAGAAAATATTTCGTTCATTGCGCAACCTGCAAAAAATGTATTTTTGACCTTGGCAAATGTAACCTTTTTGCCAAAGCAACGTCAATAAGGCATAATGAGAAATTTGTCGGATACATATTACATACATAGAATCTTGGAAGGTGATACTTCCTGTTTCGCTTGTTTGTTGGACAAGTACAGCCATTCGCTCTTCAACTTGATTTACCGTATCGTCGGGAACAAGGAAGATGCGGAGGAATTGACGGAGGATGTATTCATGAAAGCATTTCAACAATTAGAATCATTCGAAGGGCGTGGCGATTTTTCCAATTGGCTTTATAAGATAGCATACAATATGTCTATTACGGCCGTGCGGAAAAAGAAAATCGAGTTCTTGGCTATCGATGATTTCCAATTGACCAATGCCTCTTCCGACATGTTGGATGAATCGGCGGACGACACAGCGGCGCATCATCGGCAATTGGAATGGTTGGAAAAGGCATTGAACGCATTGCCCGCAGACGACAGGGCTTTGATATTGCTTTTCTATAAGGAGGGAAAAAACATTGAAGAAATCGCCTCCATTTCCGGGCTGACTGTGGCGAATACGAAAGTGAAGCTGCATCGCATACGGAAGAAATTAGGAGAAATCATTCATGAGGAAAAGAGTAAATACTTATAAAGAATGAGGAATTTGGAGAATCGAAATACACAAAACGGGGACGAGCAACTAAAAATGTTGTTTGGCAACTTGAAAGACGAACGTTTGCCTGAAGGCTTCCGTCAACGCATGATGTCACGGATAGAAAAAGAGGCCGTGCGGAAGTCTCGCAGACAGTTGGTTTGGAATTATGTGGTTATGATTGCGGCTTCTCTGTCCATGATTGGGACGGCGATTGCTTGCGTTTGGTATTATGACTTGGAGTCTGCTTTCCGATTGGATTTGACGATGACTTATCAGGAAAAAAGCCTCTTCGTCTTATGCATGGAAGCGGGGGGCATTGTCTTGCTGCTCTTATGGGCTGATTACAGGTTCAGGGCGTGGTATAAAAAGAGGCACTCGTTGACAGATCAATGATGAATGGAGGAAAAAGCAATCTTCCGCAAAAAAATCGGAAGATTGCTTTTAATTAAGTTGTTGCTAATGTCACTTGACAAACGAAGCTTTGTTCAAATAGTCAAAGCTCTGCTGTACACTGGCAACCGGGTCGTTGTTCGTGTAGCGTTCCACTTCAACAAACCAATCATTGATGCCGTTGGCATACATTTGATTGAAGATGGCTTCAAAGTTGATTTCACCGCTTGCGCCTATCTCGGTCTCATCCTTGATATGGATAGCTTTGAATTGGTCCGGACGGTTCTTCAAGTAGGCAATCGGATCAGCACCTCCCTTTTGAACCCAATATACGTCCATTTCGAATTTAACGACATCCTTGTCCACGTTGTCCAACAAGAAATCATAAATCAATTTGTCTTCAATCTTCTTGAACTCAAAATTGTGGTTGTGGTAGCCGAAGATGATGCCGGCAGCTTTTGCCTTGGCCCCGACGGCACTGTAATAGTCGCAATACTGTTTCAAATCGTCCAAGGTCGTTTTGTCGTCGACAGGCATCCATGGCTGGATCAAGAACTTGGTACCTGCTTTCTGATGGGTTTCGATGGCTTTGTCCCACCAAGCCATTATCTCGGCATCTTTTTCTTTTGAATAAGGTTGGCCTACATGGGCGCTTACAAACTTCATACCTAAGTCTTCCACCCGTTTCTTGAAGTCTTCAGGAGCTAAATCATAAATCTTCCCTTCATTGTAGTTGGCAGATTCCATGTTCTTGTACCCCATCTTGGCTACCAATTCCAATGTCTTTTGGATGCCTTCTTTGCCTACGTAGTCTCTCAGAGAAAAAAGTTGCAAGCCAATGTTTTTAGCTGCTGTTGTAGCTTGTTCAGCAACTTCAGCAGTAGCCGAGCCGGTCTTGCCTCCGCAGGAGGTCAATAATTGAGGAGTAACCAATCCTCCAGCAAGCAATAAGGATGCTTTTTTCAGGAAGTCACGTCTGTTTTGCATAACATTTAATTTTAAATGGTTAATTTGGACACGAAAGTAAGATTATATTTTTACATATCAATACTTTTTGACTGTTTTTTCTTGCATCCTTGTATTGTTTTGCTTAAAATAACAGAATAATTTGCCAGGAAAGTATTTACTTTGCAGCATATTTAATAGAAAAAGGAATCATGCTTAGTTTTATAAAGAATTGGACATTGCCCTTGGCCATGCTGGCCGGGGTCATAGGCTATTTTATGTTTGCGGACATCCCCGTCTTGGAACCCGCGAAACCTTTTATGAATCGTTTGGCGGCAATTCTTACTCCGGCACTTATATTTGCGCAATTGTTGTTGACTTTCTGCAAAGTCAATCCCCGTGACTTATTGCCTGCCCGGTGGCATGGTTGGCTGCTATTCCTCCAGCTGCTATTCTGTTTTTTGATGTTGTCTTTGCTGCTGTTTGGCAATATGCCTTTGTCTTATCGTGAAGTCATAGAAGGCGCAATGGTATGCTTCATCTGTCCTACTGCTACAGCCGCCGCTGTCATCACGGGGAAATTGGGAGGTAGCGTCTCCGCCCTCACGACTTATACGTTGCTGTCAAATATTCTGGCTGCTGTCGCAGTCCCTTTGCTGTTCCCTTTTGTTGAACCGCACGAAGGGCTGTCGTTCCTTGCAGCATTCCTGAAAATCTTAAGCAAAGTATTCCCGTTGCTTCTTTGTCCATTTTTCGCTG
>CALBYC010000149.1 GCA_937890135.1 uncultured Parabacteroides sp. | reverse complement strand
TTTTCCATCCTTCCCCATGTCACCATTACGTCCAATGCTGCAAAGGAACAAAGAGATGCCTCCCGCAAGCAATGCGTAAATGGCATAATTCTGCCATTTCGGACGGTGAATATCCTCTCGTTTTTATTTCCACCCACAGACACAACGCATGCCACCCTCTTGACAAAACGTCCCTACCATTTTCCCATTTGCTCGCAACCTTTCCAGCAATCAGTCGCAGCCTTTCCCCAAAAAGGATGTAATGTCCTGATTTCACACTTGCGGGCTGATTTTATATTTGATTTCAAGCGGTTTGCATTATTCTTGTAAAATCTATCCAAATGTTGAGCGAGTTTTTATATCTTTGCATTATCGGAGAGTTAATACAGTATTTAAATATAAAGTAAAGACATGAACAAGATTTGGTTAATGGCAGCAACCGTTTGCTTTTTAGTGGCATTCGGTTCATGTAAGCCTAAACAAAGTGCTTACAAAGCTGCATATGAACAGGCAAAAGACAAAGAAACATCCGCTCCAGTTTCCGATGATGATTCTTACGCAGAAGAAGATGTGGCTCCGGTTTCAAAACCTCGGACTTCATCAAACGTTTCCACTCGCTCTGAACGCATCAATGTGGCAGATGGAGAAGACGCAAGCCGTTTGAAACGTTTCAGCGTAGTAATAGGAAGTTTCAAAAATAAGACAAACGCTTATTCCTTGAAGGAAAGAATGCAAAATGCAGGATACCATGCGGTATTAGGTGAAAACGAAAGCGGCATGTTACGGGTAATCGTATCCAGTTTTGATGACAAAGCCGATGCCGCTGCGAGCCGTGACGCCATCAAGGCCAAGTATGCACCGAACTTCCAGGACGCTTGGATTTTGGAAAAGGCTTATTGATGAAATCCGTATGCTACTAAAAGAAAGCCTGCCGGGGATTGTCCTCGGCAGGTTTCTTTTTTACAATGTAAAGATTTCATTTGCTCACTCTTTCTGATACTGGCTGTGAAGAATCTGCCGTTATCCCAAATAATTCGACATACTCGACTTTTAATGGATTATTGGGATTAGCTTTCACATATAACGACTGGAGTATGGATTGTTTGTTGTCTATGGAGACAAGACAAACATATTTTCCATTTCTCTTGCAAATGTTCAGCTCCTTTTTCGGATAGGCGTAAAGGGATATTACACAATTATCCTCTTCTTTTGAACCTTTTTGAATGACTTTATAGCCGTAAGCCCTTTCTTGGAAAAAACTGATGCCATTGGTCTTGCCTGGATTCTCTTCCCGGTTTAACCAATATACGTTAACCGGTTCCTTGCTATCTAACTTCCCGTTTGTCAGGCGGACATCATAACAGACTAAATTTCTATTCAAACTTCTTGCGATATGGAAAAGGCGTTCAGGAGTCGCTTTAGTTGATTGGGCATCTTCCTGTGCGGACAAAGAAAGACAAGGTGCGAATAACCATAGAAAAAGAATGGCGTTTATGAACTTTATCCGGATGTGATAATGAACTTCCATGACTTTATTTATTTTGTTTATATGTTCTCTTCGGGTTCTTTGGAAACCATCCTTTCATAACTCGTTCTTCTTGTTCAAAGACTTCTTTGATGGACCAAAATGACGAAAAGGCGAAAACACCGCATACGGTCGAGCCGATAATGTTTTCAATGCAAACAGAGGCCACCACAGCAATTATGCCGAAAAGCAAAAAAGCCCACCAGCATTTTGTCCCGTAATAATATTCGGCTTTGATGACAATAGGGTGAAAAAGACCTATGACTAAGAAAGTAATTACTCCGATTAATAATCCGTACCAATTCATATTGCTTGATATTTGTGTTCACATGGCAAAGTTATGGATTATATATGAGACTTCAAAAGCAGAGGTAAGCAATAAAACAAAAGCCTACCTCCTTTTCTTTTGCGGGAAAGAGAGGTAGGCTCGTCGCAAGTAAGGCAGACAGCCAATCAGACAAGCAGCGTATGACTTTGCATCGTCAACAAATCTATCGTCCACAGCTTTCCGCTCAGGCTCTCGCCACAGTGGGTAATAAGCTTTATCACTTCAGTGGCCTCCGCACAACCTACCATCCCGGGCAATACACCAAAAACGCCTTTGGGCGGGCGGGGCATGGAATGAGTCTCCTCTTCGGGAAACAAGTCCTGATATTTTTTCCCGCCGGGAAGATTAAACACAGAGACCTGTCCGTCAAATTCACGGATAGCCCCATACACATACGGCTTCCCTAATTTTGATGACACTTTACTTATCAAATGCCGAGTCTCAAAATTGTCAGAGCCATCCGCCACAATATCATACCGAGCCATCAAATCCGCCGCATTCTCCTCTGTGAGCCGCATTGGATAAACGTCTATATGCACATAACGATTAAGCGCATGCAACCGCTTTGCCGCACATTCCACTTTAGGCAATCCTATTTCAGCTTCCGTATACAATACTTGCCTCTGCAAATTCGACTCGCTGACCACATCATCGTCTATTAATCCCAACCGCCCTATGCCGGCAGCGGTCAAATACAAAGATACGGCCGAACCCAAGCCACCTACTCCGACAAGAAGAACTTTCGCTTCAGACAACCTTCGTTGCCCTTCCTCTCCTATTTCAGGCAAAATAATATGCCGATTGTACCGTTCTATCATAGACATGCTTGTTTACACGATATTTCATCAAATGATTGATCCCAGTCCTTCCATACAGGTTCAATCCCTATACGTTTCAGTGCAGCGTCCACCTGTACAGCAGTCCTCTCATCACTGACATGAAACTGTTCCAACGTTTGCGGGTAAGAATAGTAGCCGCCAGGCTCCGTCTTGCTTTCCGCACTCATGGTCGTCACCCCTAACAGGGCCATATGGTCTCGAATGGCTTCGCTTTCACGGGTCGAGTAAGAAATATCCACATCATGGTCAAAAATCCGAGTCGCAAAAGTGACTTGGGCCAGTTCTCGGTCCGTCATCACTACATTCGGCTGGAAACCTCCATTTTCAGAAGGACGCATGCGGGGGAAGTTAAAACTATATTTCGTTCTCCAATAATGCTTTTGCAGATATCGCAAGTGATGAGCCATCATCGTGATGTCAGTACGCCATTCCTTTTCCAGCCCTATCAAGACACCCATGCCGATGGAATGGACACCGGCTTGCCCCATTCGGTCAAAGCCGTTTACGCGCCATTCAAATTTAGACTTCATGCCTCTCGGGTGATAAATATTATAATTGGCCTTGTGGTATGTTTCTTGAAAACAAATCACCCCATTCATGCCATGATGCGTCAACTCTTCATACTCATCCACAGAAAGGGGCATAACCTCTATCTTTAAATTGGAAAAATAAGGACGAGCCAAGTCTAATGCCCGGGCGATATACGTCACTCCTGCTTTCACGGGGTTCTCACCCGTAACCAAAAGCAAGTTTTCAAAAGGTGCCAATTTCTTTATTGCTTTATATTCATTTACGATTTCCTCTTCCGTCAGAATCGTGCGTTTCATTGGATTGCTGACATGGAAGCCGCAATACACGCAGGAATTGGTACATGAATTGGTCAAATAAAGAGGCACAAACATCTGCATCGTATTTCCAAAACGTTCACGCGTATATTTATAGCTCAACCTTGCCATAACCTCCAAATAAGGTTCAGCCGCCGGAGATATCAATGCCATGAAATCATTTACGTCTAAATGAGTTTTGGACAAAGCGCAACGGACATCAGCATCTGTCTTGGCATAGATGGCAGCCGTTGTTTCATCCCAATCAATTTTTTCTAATTCTTCTGAGAACATGTTCATTTTACTTTTTAAGGGAAGCCAAATCACGAGAAAGCTTCATGGCACAAAAATTCGGACCGCACATCGTACAATACTCTCCATCCGTATGCCGACCTTCTTGGAAATATTCAAGCGAACGGTCAGGGTCCAAGCTCAAATGGAATTGGTCTCCAACGGAACTCATAACGAGCTTTCGACAATGCGTTATCCCGGACCATAGCCCCCGGATGCCCTTTTGCCAAATCCGCTGCATGCGCGGCAATTTTATATGTAATCACACCTGTACGGACATCCTCTTTGTTTGGCAAACCAAGATGCTCCTTAGGGGTGACATAACATAACATGGCAGTTCCCAGCCACCCTATCTGAGCAGCTCCGATTGCGGATGTGATATGGTCATACCCTGGCGCAATGTCCGTAACCAACGGTCCCAACGTATAGAAGGGCGCTGCATGGCACTTTTCTATCTGGCGTTCCATATTTTCTTTGATTTTATGCAATGGCACATGGCCAGGCCCTTCAATAAATGCCTGAACATTCTTTTCCCATGCCCTGACAACCAATTCGCCCATTGTATCAAGTTCGGCGAACTGAGCCTCGTCATTCGCATCGTAAATAGAACCTGGACGTAATCCGTCGCCTAAAGATATGGCCACATCATATTGTGCAAGAATATCACAAATATCATCAAAATGCTCGTACAAGAAACTCTCCCGGTCATGAACCAAACACCATTTGCTCATGATGCTACCTCCACGGCTGACAATCCCACAGAGACGTTTGTCTGCCAGATGTACATTGTGGCGGCGTATGCCTGCATGTATAGTAAAATAATCCACGCCTTGTTCACATTGCTCGATAAGCGTATCCTTATAGATATCCCATGTCAAGTCCTCGACTTTTCCATTTACTTTTTCCAGTGCCTGGTAGATAGGCACAGTACCAACAGGGACAGGGCAATTGCGGACAATCCATTCCCGTGTTTCATGGATATTTGCACCCGTCGAAAGATCCATCAATGTATCTCCTCCCCATTTGCAACTCCACACAGCCTTGTCCACCTCCTCTTCAATAGAGGACGTAGTGGCAGAATTTCCGATGTTGGTATTGATTTTCACCAAGAATTTGCTACCGATAATCATCGGCTCACTTTCCGGATGATTAATATTTGCAGGCAAAACAGCACGACCCGCCGCTATCTCGTCACGAACAAATTCAGGAGTAATGTGGGTTTCGATGCCAAGTTCTTTACAATTCATGTTTTCCCGTATGGCCACATATTCCATCTCAGGCGTGATTATGCCCTGTTTGGCATAATACATCTGCGTACAGCATTTGCCGGGGATAGCCCTATATGGCAGTTCAATATGCTCAAAGCGAAGATAGTCCAAAGATTTATCGTCACGCCTCATTCGCCCATATTCCGATGAGACGGCAGGCAACTGTTCCACGTCTCCTCGCCCCGTTATCCAAGCCTCACGCATGCGAGGAAGCCCCTTTTTCAGATCGACTTTTATGTTTGGGTCGCTGAACGGACCGCTCGTGTCATATATGTAAACAGGAGAATTCGGTGTCATCACTTTCTCCCCATCTACCTGTACAGTAGGGGTCAAGTTTACTTTCTGCATTCCAACTCGGATAAAAGGGAACATCACCCCATTCAGATAAGCCTTTTCACGTTGCGCATATGCTTTCTTATCATTCAAATCGTTCATATTGCATCGGATTAATGGTTAAGAAATGCAGTTAAAGGAGAAGAAGCATTTGCTTCCAACGAGAAAGAGACACTTCCTAATCCGGCCTCATACGCTTCCCGCCCGGCATCCACTGCTTTTTTGAATGCCACAGCCATATGTTCAGAATCAGATGCTACGGCAATAGCCGTATTAACCAAGACAGCAGACGCACCCATTTCCATGGCTTCTGCAGCATGGCTCGGCGCTCCTATCCCCGCATCCACGACAACCGGAATGCCAGCCTGCTCGATAATTATCTGGAGGAAATCACGTGTACGCAAGCCTTTGTTTGTACCAATAGGTGCACCCAAAGGCATGACGGTAGCGGCACCTGCTTCCTCCAACCGTTTGCACAGCACTGGGTCAGCCTGGCAATAAGGCAAAACGACGAAACCCAGTTTCACCAATTCTTCCGTAGCCTTCAATGTCTCAATTGAATCAGGCAACAAATAACGAGGATCCGGATGAATCTCCAACTTCAACCAATTGATGCCAAAAGCCTCACGTGCCATCTGCGCCGCAAAAACAGCTTCCTCGGCATCACGCACTCCCGATGTATTAGGCAACAATTGTATGCCAGGATGGACAATATGCTTAAGCATGTCATCCTCTTCATTTTCTAAGTCTATGCGCTTCATGGCAACTGTGACCATTTCTGTTCCGGAAGCCAGAATCGCCTTTTCCATCTCTTCATTGGACTTGAATTTGCCTGTACCTAAAAACAAACGGGAAGAAAACTCTTTCCCTGCTATCACTAATTTTTCCATATCATCAATAATTGCAAGTTCTTTTACTCAATATGTCATCCACCACAAGCAGCTTTTATTACCACTATTTGGTCATTTTCTGCCAACTTTTTATCAAGCCAGTTCTGACGAGGAATCATTTGATTATTAACGGCAATCGCCACGCCTTTTTCCGGAAGGTTCAATGTCTGGCTTAATTGGGACAAGGAAGAACCTTCGGGCACAATCATCTCTTTGTTATTTACCTTGATATTCATTGTATGTTTTATTAAGGATGAATACTATGGACAAAGAGGAACTATTTTAAGGAAGGAATCTACGATTATACTCAAGCAACAATCCCTACGGCAGTATTGGCTGCATCAGGTTCAAGGGTATAATCTCAGCTTCCTGCGTCCAGAAAGCACCCCTTTGTTTTTCTTTTCTGCAAGCAAAGTAATAGAAAAATTGTTAGATTAGCAAATAAACGAGATAGACTTTAACAAAAAAAATTCTTAAACATATTTTTGGACTAAAAGAAAGCCGTATCCAAATAAATATCCGTATTTTTGGAAACAAGAAAAGAAAAGGGATGAAACAGTTTGCTATTATCATTATGCTTATAGGGTCGTTATGCCAAATGCAGGCGCAGCGAGTCGGGCTGGTATTGAGTGGAGGTGGGGCCAAAGGAGCCGCACATATCGGTGTCATAAAGGCCCTTGAAGAACACAACATTCCGATTGATTATGTGGCAGGGACTTCCATCGGTGCCATCATTGGCAGTTTGTATGCCATGGGATACACACCAGACGAGATGTTGGAATTGATTCTTTCCAAGGAATTCGGATATTGGCAGACAGGGACGGTGGAAGAGGATTACATGTATTACTTCCGCAAGCCGGACCCTACACCGGAGATGGCTCGCTTTTCCATCGACATGTCTGACTCCCTGCAAATCAAGACGAACATTTTACCCCAAAGCTTGATTAATCCAATTCAAATGAACCAAGCTTTCATGGGGCTTTATGCGCAAGCGACTGCAAAAGCCGGCTGGAATTTTAATAACTTGTTCGTACCCTTCCGCTGCGTAGGTTCCGACATTTACAACAAGAAAGCCATTGTATTCAAAAGTGGAGACTTGGGAGAAGCAGTCCGCGCATCCATGACCTTCCCTTTCTTTTTCAAACCAATTTGGAAAAACAATGTCCCTTTGTTCGATGGAGGCATTTATGACAACTTTCCAGTAAAACCCATGATAGAGGATTTCAATCCGGATTTCATCTTCGGGTCTATCGTGGCGGGAGGGAATAACAAGCCTTCGGAAAATCCGTATAACCAAATCGAGACCATGATCATGCAAAAAACGGAATATGACATTCCTGAAGAAAAAGGGATGGTGGAACGATTCCTTTTCCCGGACGTTTCCTTATTGGACTTTCCCAAAGCCAAAGAAATCATGGAGGTGGGATACAAGCGGACATTAACCATCATCGATTCAATCAAGAAAAGAGTCCCAAGGGAGCTGCCTTTGGACTCACTGGCACGACGACGCAAAGCATACAGAGAAAGCCTCCCTCCTCTCATTTTTAAAAACATATATGTCACAGGTGTGTCCGAATCGCAAAAGAAATACATCGAATCGCTGATTCACCGCGACCTCAACGATGAATTTCCGATGGAAGAGTTCAAACGAATCTATTTCAAAATCCTTACTTATTCCAAAATCAAGGAGATTATGCCTCATGCCATCTATAATCGGATGAACAAAAGTTTCGACCTGTACCTTGACGTTAAGATGACGGACGAAATCAATGTAGGTTTAGGAGGCAACGTCTCGTCCCACCAAGCCAACCAATTATACTTAGGGCTAGGATACCGATACTTGGGCAGATATGCAGCGGACTTCAACACCGACTTCCAGGTAGGAAATTCATTCAGCGGGGTGATACTTAATGGCAGGATGTATTTACAAACGCGCATCCCTACCTACATCAATGTGCAAGGTGTCTTTTCTTATAAACGTTATTCAGAAAGCCAATCGCTTTTTTATGAAGACGTAGTACCTGCGTTCATCAAGCAAAAAGAATTATATGCGAAACTGAAATTCGGATTCCCTTTCCTAAGCAGGGCGAAAGCCGAAATAGGTTTCGCCTACGGACAACTCAATGACTTTTATTATCAAAACTCGAATGTCTCTTTCTCCGAAACTGATTTTGAACATAGCAGGTACAATATTTTCGCAGGTTCTATCAATATTGAACAGAATTCATTGGGGGCAAAGATTTATCCGATCACCGGGACAAAACGGACGTTGAACGCACAATATATCTTAGGAAATGAAAAATACATGCCCAATGACAAAAGACTCGACATATCGTCCGGCAAAGTCAATTGGCTGCAGATGAAGGGGCACTGGGAGCAATATCACGAATTGAACCCGCTATTCAATTTAGGTTACATGGGAGAACTGGTCCTGTCAAGCAAAAATCTGCTGGACAACTACACTGCGTCCGTTTTGCAAGCTCCGGCTTTTACTCCTACCCCGCACAGCACGATTGTCTTCAACGAAGCTTTCAGGGCGAACCAATACCTGGCACTGGGTGTTTCGCCTATCTTGAAGTTTGGGAAATTGTTCCACTTCCGTCTGGACATGTATGGATTCTCGCCATTGTACGAAATAAAGAAACAGACAATCGTAAAAAACAACGCGGAGATGAGCGTCCCGTATTATGGGAAATTCATGCATACTTTCCGGTACATGGGAGAAGCCGCGCTGGTCGTCCACCTGCCATTCGCATGCATCAGTTTATATGCAAACGGATATAGTTACCCTGACAAGAATTTCAATTTTGGCCTGAACATAGGCTACTTGTTATTCAATCCGAAGCTGATCGATTGAGAGAAGAGGTATCATATCCCTTATGCATTCTTTACCTCCGCAAAGTCGAAACCAGGTTTCACCCCCATCGTTTCCGGACTATCCCTGTGGCTTCTCCCAAGATCGGTCGCAACCTTTCCCCAGAAAGGATACGACCTTTTCCGGAAGAGGCCGCATCCTTTCTGGGGGAAAGATGCGAGCATCATTGCCCGCACATACTTATTTCTTCGGCTCGCTGCTTAAAGAATAGTCCAAAGTCCCCGCCTTGACAAGGTCCTGATGCGAAATAGCATATCCTTTCCATTCCTTTCCACCTACCCGTACATCCTGAATGTAAATCGCTTCCGGGTCGTCGCGCCTTGAGGTAATGACCAGGTCGCCTTTGGGGTAATATTTCTTGTCCAGATGAATCGTCACCCGGTCAAACACGGGAGAAGTGAGCACATAGTCCGCGCTCCCGGGACATGCTGGGTAAAATCCCATCATGGAAAAAACAGCCCAAGCCGACATGGTTCCTGCATCCTCATTTCCCGGCACGCCGTTCGGGGCATTATGATAGCCGGCTTTCAGTGCCTTACGAACTTCTTTTTGCGTACGCCATTCTTCCCCTTTAAAATAACTGAAAAGGTATGGATAAGCAATGTCCGGTTCGTTCGCCGGGTCATAGTTACCTTCGTCAAACACTCGTTGCAGGTTCGCCACGAACTTCTTATCTCCCCCCAGCAACTTGGCTAAGCCTTTGATGTCATGGGGAACATAAAAGGTATAGTTCCAGGCATTCCCTTCATGAAACCCGGGCGAAGGCTCGAAATTCTCCCCCTGTTTCGGATTGAAAGGAGAATAAAACGAACCGTCGGGCAAAATGGGACGCAATGTCCCGTATTCTTTGCTATAATAATGTTTATAACCCAATGAACGTCCATAGAACAATCTGGCATCTTCTTTTTTCCCCAACGCATCCGCCAATTTGCTCAGGCTCCAGTCTGCAATGTAATATTCCAAAGCATGAGAAACAGAATTATCGAACTGGCTGGTCATGGGGCAATAGCCTAAAGAAAAATAATCATTCGCATCGGGCCGGAGCAGATTGTACTCGCCAGGAGTTGTCGCACCTTTGCGCATTGCTTCGTAAGCGGTATTCACATCAAAGCCGCGCAACCCTTTCATCCACGCATCCACAATATAGGGAATGGACGGGTCACCCTCCATTGTCAACGTTTCCCTGCCATATAATTCCCATTTCGGCAACCAGCCGTTTTCTTTGTACATATCTATCATGGTATGGATGATTTGCAACTGGAGGTCAGGATAGAGCAATGTCATCAGAGAACTGACGTTGCGGTAAGTATCCCACAACGAGAATACGGTATAACGGTTTTCGGAAGTCTTGCCAACCTCAAGGCTTTCCATCTTCGGATATTCTCCATTGACATCCTGTAAAATGTTCGGGTGTACCAGCAAATGGTACAGCCCCGTATAAAAGATGGATTTGTCATCTTTTGTGCCTCCTTCTACCGTGACACGAGATAAATCCTTGTTCCATGCCTCACGGGCGGCTTGTGCCGTTTGGTCAAATGCGAAGCCTGGTTGTTCTTTCTCCAGATTCTCACGCGCATTTCCAATGCTCACGAAAGAAACACCTATCTTTACCTGGATCTGCTCTTTCGCCTCCACGTCGTACTTAAACCAGACACCAATATCGTCCCCGCTCATTTCACGAGTGTATTTGGAATAAAGCTTGTACTTTCCGGCATCACTGTCCCACTCTGCTTCGGCGGCCATTTCTCTTTGTTTTTTCCAATATCCTTTCGCCTTTGGAGCCTTGTCGAGCTTCATCACAAAATAAATCGGGAAAACAGCCTGAGGATTATAGCAGAATGTGCCCATCAGCTTTGAACCTTCTATTTCCGTGTCACTGACAAAACGAACGGAGGCGCCGGACTCATTCGTCAATCCCTCCCCTAAATTCAACAAGATGTTTCCATCCCCTTCCGGAAACGTAAAACGAGCCAAACCAGTACGTGGAGTAGCTGTCACTTCCGTCTTGATGTTATATTTAGTCAGTACATTGCTGTAATAGCCCGGACGGGACATTTCTTTGTCGTAATGGCTTCCATATTCCGCATAATCCACTTTCAATTCCCCGGATGTAGGCATCAACAACAAACTCCCCAACTCGGGACATCCCACCCCGCTCAAGTTAACATGCGCATACCCTGTAAAAAAATCGTTGTCCGAAGAATAGGGTGTAGACCACCACCGTTTGTCTTTGTCAAACGTATTCGTCTCAGAACCCATCACATTAAACGGGGTAACGCTCATCATCCCCTGAGGGCATAACGCCCCCGGATTAGTCGTGCCAAAGTTACTCGTACCGATGAACGGATTCACGTAATCGACTGGTTGCTGTGCATAAGCCATTCCGCCCCACAACAACAATGCCAGCAATTGTTTCTTCATTACTCTCATTATTTAAATTTCACCATATTACTATCTCATCCGCAAAAATAAAGCCACCACCGGGAACTCCGTTTTTGGCTTTCAAACGGACATACCGTGCTTTCCAATTTCCTTTGTAAGCATAATCTTGAAATGTCAACTCCGGATTATCAAGGGACACGTGGGTCGGAATAATGCCACATGAAGCAAAATCTTTGCCATTTTCCGACAATAGCAGCTCCACATATGTCGGTTGGTAAACCCATGGCCCTTTCAACTGCATCCAAGTGGAAGTCACAGAATGGATATCTGTCACCTCCCCCATATCCACGATGCAATCCAGATCATTCAAATATCCTTGCCAGCATCCATCCAAATAGGTCAACCCTCCCCTCAGTCCATCCACAAGAGCGTGTTTCCCTCCCGCCATATAACGTGGGAATAATTTGCTATTGTACAGGACAGACTTGCCGATTCCACGATGGTAATCTATTCTTTTTTTTGAAGTCGTCCCCATCAATCTCCCTTTTTCAAAAATTGCAGCACAAATATTAGCTGAATCTTTCACGATAATCCTTCCCGAATAAAGCGGAGACGAAACAGTAGGCGTTGTGCCATCAGTCGTATAATGAATTTCCGCAGGATATTTCTCAGCATCCAAAAGAACTGTTATCTGTTTATCCACCGTGTCGACACCGGAATAGAAATCTATTTCATAGGAAAGAGTAAACGGGTGCACACCCATATGCTGCAATAAGGGGATATGTGAGTTCAGGCGCATTTTGAAGCTATTCCAGTCTCGTTTTGCTTGTGGAGTCCATCCGATTTCCGCAACCGCTAAAGCACGAGGGAACATCATGTATTCTAAATATTCAGGAGTCTGGATATATTCTGTCCATGTATTTGCTTGTACCCCTAAAAAGTGCTTGCTTTCCTTCTCTGTGAGCGAGTCTTTAGGTATGGGATTATAACCATATACTTTTTTTACCGGAGTATAGCCACCTATGGCGTAAGGCTGTCTACGAGGGTCGGCCTGATAAAAATCAAAATACATACATCTATCAGGAGTCATAATCACATCATGTCCCATGCGGGCCGATTTGAAACCGGCAGCTTCTCCGCGCCACGACATCACAGTCGCCTCGGGAGGCACTCCCCCTTCCAAGATTTCATCCCATCCAATCATTTTCCTTCCTTTTGAGTCAAGGAACTTCCCGGCTTGATGAACCATGTAACTTTGCAATTCATCCACATCTTTCAGATTTTCTTTTTCCATCAATGTCTGGCACTTCGGACAACTTTTCCAATTCACTTTCTCAGCCTCGTCTCCTCCTATATGAATATATTCAGAAGGAAAGATATCCATGATTTCAGTCAAAACATCTTCCATAAACTGGAATGTCTTGGGATTGCCAATGCAAAAATCACTTCCAGTATAACTTTTGCCTTTACAACACAGTTCCGGATAGGCCGCAAATACTTCGTCGGAATGTCCAGGAAATTCCACTTCCGGAATTATATTAATATGTCTTTCAGCAGCATAAGAGACAATTCTGCGGATATCCTCTTTCGTATAGTAACCTCCATATGCGCCTGCAGAACCTTCCTTCACGTATTTTCGGTCCTGACCATCCCACCATTTGCGCCAATCCGACTGTGTACGGAAAGCGGCATCGGTCGTCAGCCTTGGGTATTTATCTATCTGCACCCTCCAGCCTCCTCCATCCGTCAAATGGAAATGCAAGGTGTTGAGTTTATAAAAAGCCATAACATCCAACAATTTAAGTATTTCCTCTTTAGCGAAAAAATGGCGAGATACGTCAAGATGTAATCCTCGGTAAGAGAAACGTGGCGAGTCTGTTATCCTTATGCAAGGCAAACCTTGAGGGGCAAGTAATTGCTTTAATGTCTGCTTACCATAAAATAGTCCGGCACTTGTATGAGCAGTCAACGATACTCCCGCATGGTTCACATCTAAGCGATAACCTTCTGCTCCAAGATCAGAAGCAGCCGAGTCAATCGTATATTTTACCAATTTGTTTTCCCCTCCAAACAATCCTATACTGTCAATTGGGAAATACCCAGAACGAACAGTCATTTCTGCTGGTTCTGGAATAATATTTATTTGTGTTTCAACTGGCCGGTTACAAGAAACACAAATCAGAGAAAGAACAATCAGGCATGCAGGCATAAATGCCTTGCATGTTTGTTTAGATATTAGCATACGTTTTATGTTTTAATAAGCAATCCTATTTACCTCCAAGCTTCCTAATCAATATTCAACTTTCGTAAATAGGCGATACTGGCGAATCAATACAATCGCCGTAACTATGGTCGCTATCAAATCAGATATTGGCAAGCTGACCCAAACGCCAAAAGTTCCCCAAATTTTCGGCAATACAATCAACAAGGGTACTAAAAAAAGCATTTGACGAGTCAGTGACAAAAAAATAGCTTTCTTGGATAGACCTACAGACATAAAGAAGTTTGTGGATACCATTTGAAAACCGACCATAGGAAAGACCGCAAACACGATACGTAACCCATGAATGGAAACAGACATCAGTTCGCTATCGCTGGTAAATAATCCCACTATGACAGAAGGTATCAATTCACATATCAAAAAACCTGTCGAGGCGACTCCTATTGCCCAATAGGTTGTTAAACGCGTCACTTCAAGTACACGGGGGAAAAGGCGTGCTCCAAAATTGTATCCAGCAATTGGTTGCATTCCTTGATTAAATCCCATAATAATCATCACGAAAAGGAATGAAATACGATTAACGATGCCATATGCTCCAATGGCCATGTCTCCTCCATGTTCTTTCAAACCTAAATTAATCAAAAGGACTATCAGGCAAGAGCACATATTCATTAAAAAAGGAGACATGCCTATCGAGATAATCCCACGGACTAATTCGTTATGCAAGCGATAAATGCCTTTATGGAAATGTAGCAGTTGGGACGGGCGAGCAAAATGGATTAATTGTCCGGTCAAAGATATAGCCTGCGACAATACAGTTGCCCATGCCGCACCTTTGATTCCCCAACCTAACACAAAAATAAAAAAAGGAGTCAGCATACAGTTGATTACAACAGATACCAATGTTGCACCCATTGCCATTTGTGGGAAACCTGAGGAACGGAGCACTGCATTCAAGCCTAAATACATATGGGTTATCACATTACCATAAAGGATGACTTCCATATAGTCTTTGGCATATGGCAAAGTCTGCGCGCTAGCCCCAAAAAAATAGAGTATCGGTTCCAACAGCAACAAAAATATAATAGAAAAAGCGATACCCATTATCAAATTCAAAGTAAACACATTCCCTAACACATTGTTTGCTCCATCATAATCTTTTTGGCCTAATTTGACAGATACCAATGTAGAAGCACCGACTCCCACCAAGGAACCAAATGCGGCCGCTAAGTTCATCAACGGAAATGTCAATGCCAGCCCGGCAATCCCTAATGGGCCAACTCCATGGCCAATAAATATGCTGTCTGTCATATTGTATAGCGAAGAGGCCGTCATCGCTATAATAGAAGGCAAAGCAAATTTAGTTAATAACTTTCCGATAGGTTCTGTTCCTAAAGTTAATGGTGAATGTTTTACTGACATATTCTGCTTTTGCTTATTTGTGGACAAATATACTATGTTTTGACGGCTTAATAAAATGATACGGTATAATGAATGTGAATTAGTCATTTATTCAAACAAGAATGTCCAGTCCGAACTAGCAGGGCAACAATAAGTTTGTATTCCCAATGATTCCGCAGCGCTGCAGTTTGATGCAGAATCATCTAAAAAAAAGGTCTCTTCCGGGAGTATTACTGCATCTCTTAATACATATTTAAATATTTCCACATCGGGTTTCTGCATGTGCAACTCATAAGACAGGTAAATTCTATCGAAGAAATCGTCCACCTCATACCCTTTGTAATGAAAACTATGCTGCACTGCCCACTGCCAATGAATGCAGTTTGTGTTACTTAACAATAAAATATGATAACGATGCTTCAAATGCAAGAGGCATTCCAATTTATAGGATGGAATATCAGCCAACATCGCATTCCATGCTTTGTCTATTTGAGCATCAGTCAAGTTTCGTTCGGACAATCGACGCATTCCTGCACGAAATGCAGCTGCAGAAATGTTGCCCGATTCCAACTGCATAAACAACTCTTTCTGCCTGTAATCATCAAGGACACTTTCATGTATGCTGTCAATTCCCAGCTGTTCAAATGCCATGCGGCAAGCAGTCCGATCAAGATTGATCAGCACCCCCCCGAAATCAAATATCAGATTCTTTATTCTGTCCATAGTCTACCTCATTATCTACGTTTACACCGGCGATGCCTATTTTTCTTATGCTGATATGCCTTATACCGGCGACATATCGTCCAAACGAAGAGTGCGCCGAATACGGCAAAGATGAAAACGACCAAGCTACTATTTAAATTGTCACCTTTTACATGACTCCACATTTCCAAAACATATTCTGTATCACTGCCAAAATCTCGTATCATGGCGCAGCGTTCAACCACTTTTCTATCGGGGTACTGGACAGGGTTAATATGGACGCTGTCGGCCCCCATGCCTTCACCAAAGAAATAACTCAGGTCGCTCACCTGCTCTATTCCATCGTCAACTTTTGCTTCAAATATTTCCGGCGTGGCCACTGCACAGACATAGCCTGTAGCGTCCATATTGCGTAATGCGATGTCCGGACGGCAAAGGTAGTTGATAAAATAGCTGGCAGCCTTCTCATTCCTAGCATATTTTGGAATAACCCATCCGTCATACCAAATATTACTACCTTCTTTTGGCACAACATAATCCAACTGAACCCCTATTGCCTCGGCCTCTTCCATTGCCCAGACAGCATCCCCACTCCAAGTCAAGTTGATCCACGCCTTTCCTTTCGTCATGATTTCCTTTCCAAAATCAGTTTCCCAACCAGCAATGTTTGGCTTCATTTCTTTCAAGTATTTCTCCGCTAAATCAACTGCCTCACGGGAATTGTCGTTCATCAAATCCTCGACGGTAACCTTTCCGGCCTCCAATTCTGCCGCATGAGCAAAAATGACAGCTGTCCCGAACGCATCGCGATAGCTGTCCTTCATTAGGATACGGTTACGGAACTTGGGATTCCACAAACAGTACCAGCTCTCGACATCTTTACGTTTCACTTCTTTCACATTGTATAACAGTCCTGTGGTACCCCACATATAAGCAGCGACATAATCGGTCGTTCTCATTCCCGGCAAACTCATCTTATTTAGCTGGCCTTGAATGTAAGGAGACAAATTACCCAAGTAGTCAGGAGTTTTTCCAAAGTTACGGTTTATTGGCTTCAACAACTTCTTTTTCATCATTCGTTCAATGATATATTCCGAAGGACATACCACATCAAAGTCCTCATGTCCACGTTCTATTTTGGTCAACATAATTTCGTTGATATCGAAAACCTGATATATAATCCTAACGTCCTCGCCCGTTTGCTCCTTATACCATGCAGGAAATTCCCGCAAAACATCCTCATCTATATAGTCGGCCCAATTGTAGACTTTCAACACTTTGCATCGCTCTTCATTGTTATCTCCACAAGAAGAAAAAGCAAACAAAGCTGCAAACAAAGCCAACCACCCGACCATATAATATTTCATTTTTTCCATCTCCTATTTATTAGCAAACTTGTTTTCGGAACGTTTATTGATTATCAACAGCAACACCAGTACTGCGACGAAAATGATAGTGGACAAAGGACGTAATTCAGGTGTCAATCCGCCTTTACGCGCATCAGCATAGATAAAAGTGGATAAAGTTTCCAGTCCTTCATTTCCAATCGTGAAGATTGTCACGGCGAAATCATCAATAGAAAGCGTAAATGCCAAAATAAAGCCACTTACCATGCCCGGGCGTATCTCCGGGAAAATCACTTTTCGTAACGCTTGAATGGGAGTAGCACCCAAATCAAGAGCCGCTTCATATATGTTTGGGTTCATCTGGCGTAATCGGGGGAGTACGCTTAAGACCACATAAGGAGTACAAAAAGTAATATGTGCCAGCACTACCGTGGTGAATCCTTGCGATATGCCCAAACTGACAAACAAAAGGAATAATGATATACCCGTAATAATATCGGAATTCATCATCGGAATACTATTCATAAAACTGACAATTTGACGAGTCCTGTTCCGTAAATTAAAAATTCCTATAGCAGCGATGCTACCCAAAAAAGTAGATGCGGCTGAAGCTATGACAGCAATGGCGAATGTATTCCAAATAGCTCCGACTAACGAATGCTGCACATTGCCTGCGAACAAAGAGCAGTACAACTTAAGGGAGAAGCCCGTCCAATTGCCTAATACCTTTGAATCGGTAAACGAAAAAAATATGATGATAGCAATCGGCAAATAAAGAAGAGCCAATAAAAACCACAGATAGATTTTTGAAATATATCTCATCACATCAGCCCTCCTTCATTAGTTTCATTGTCATCATCACCTCCCAGCAGGCAAGTCACCCCCATCAATAACAGCATAATTAAAGACAATGCTGCTCCATAGTTCCACATGCCATTATTAATATTCTCCTGAATAGTCGTACCAAACAATTTAATATTGTTCATCGTCAGTAA
This sequence comes from uncultured Parabacteroides sp., assembly GCA_937890135.1. Classification (GTDB taxonomy): domain Bacteria; phylum Bacteroidota; class Bacteroidia; order Bacteroidales; family Tannerellaceae; genus Parabacteroides. Next base: position 10,333 of record CALBYC010000149.1, on the reverse strand, counting down.
TTCAGCAATAGCAAATGTCGATATTGTCGGCATAAATACCATGACTACACCACTCATGATACCGGGCATGGAGAGCGGGAATATTACTTTCAAAAACACCTGCGACGGGGTAGCGCCCAAATCTTGGGCCGCTTCGATCAAACTCTTGTCCATCTTCTGCAAAGTGTTGTATATCGGGTAAAGCATAAATGGCAAAAAGTTATATATCATGCCAAAAATCAAAGCTCCTTCCCCCAAGGGCATATTCAAGAAGTCAAAGAGAGCGACAGTCGCCAAAGTGCGAATCAAAATGTTCACCCACATGGGCAGGATGAACAACATGACGATTGTCTGCGACGTACTATTGTCCGAACGGCTCAATATCCATGCAGCAGGATAACTCAGCACCAAACAGGCAAGAGTCGTTATCAAAGCGATGCCGACCGAATAAACAAATGTATTGACAGACTCAGGGTGAACCATGAATTTGCGGAAATTCACCAACGAAAATGCGCCATCAGCATCTGTAAAAGCATAATATACAATTAAAAATAAGGGGGCAATTACGAAAATCATCATAAAGACGACATACGGAATCACCCAGTTCCTACGCTTAGCCAAAAGAGCTGTAATTCTACTACCCAACACTTCCTTTCTTTTTTATTGATGAATAAATACGTATGTCTTGGGGGGCTATCCGGATTCCGACACGGTCTCCATCATCCCAAACGTCATCTGTATCTACAAAAATATCTTCATCCCAATCGGATAAGACGGTCAAATGATAGTGATTGCCTTTGTAAAGAATAAACTTCACTTCACCCGTCAAAGTCCCATCTTCTTCATTATCTTCCAGTGTTACCTTCCCGAAATCCACCTCGACTGTTACCGCGCTGCCAGCCTCCATGGCCTGTTCCTTGCATTCAAACGAACACCCTAAAAACTCGACATGCGTGGAATCAATCATCTTACCCTCGAAAGTGTTGCATATACGCTCTTTTTTCATGACGTGGATGTCAAAAGGCTTGATACGCAATCCCACCTCTTCATCCACAGGGAACATGCGATAATCCTGCACGACAAATTCATATCCTTCAGGCGTTTGCACCGTCATTTCATAATGGACTCCTTTAAAAATGCAAGATGTCACGACTCCTCTCAGCATCGCTGCTTCGGACAACTCGAATATGTAAATATCTTCCGGGCGCAACACGACATCAACCGGGGCCATTTCCCCAAACCCCTCGTCCACGCAGTCAAAAGTATGGCCTGCGAAACGGACAACTTTGTCTTTCACCATAATGCCGTTCAATATGTTGCTTTCCCCGATAAAATCCGCCACAAATGAATTGACAGGTTCGTTGTATATGTCGGTCGGCGTCCCCGTTTGCTGAATCTTCCCTTCGCTCATGACTACAATCGTATCACTAAGCGTCAACGCTTCCTCTTGGTCATGCGTCACATATACAAAGGTAATGCCTAACGATTTATGCATCTCTTTCAATTCCATTTGCATGTCCTTACGCATTTTCAAATCCAACGCCGCCAGCGGCTCGTCCAGCAACAGCACTTCCGGCTCATTTACGATAGCTCTTGCTATGGCGACCCGCTGCTGCTGCCCGCCGGAGAGGGAGTCGACATCCCTGAACTCGTAATCCGTCAGCCCGACCATCTTCAACGCCTGCTTGACTTTCCTTTCTATGACTGCCTTGGACAGTTTCTTCAGCTTCAAGCCGAAAGCTATATTATTATAAACATTCAGATGCGGGAAAAGTGCATACTTTTGGAAGACGGTGTTTACCGGACGCTTATGCGGAGGTGTCTGTGTGATATCGCGGCCCGAGATGGTAATGAATCCTTCGTTAGCGGTCTGGAAGCCGGCTATAAGACGTAGCAAGGTGGTCTTTCCGCAACCGGAAGGTCCCAGTATCGTCACGAACTCGCCTTTTCGGACATGTAAGCTTACATCATTCAGAACGGCCTTGTCCCCGAAGTTCTTTGAGACATGTTCTACCCTGATAATGTAGTCAGATTCTTGCATTTCTTGCTTATGTTTTTTTAATTGCGACAAAGATATATATTTCTCTCGAATATTGGAGTCATTCATCCCATCCACTCGAAGAAACGGTCGCAATGATTATCCGAAAACATTGCGGCCTTTTTCCTTGGAGGGTGCGGCCTTTTTATATTTCCATGCGGACCACCGCCCCATACGGTGGCACATGTTTCAACGCTTCATGCAAACCATACAGGCCGGAATACACTTTGGCGCACGCCAGGACTCCTCCATGCGTGAAAAGGCAAGCACATTCGTGGCCGGACAGCTTCAGGCCGTCCAAGAACGAAGCCACCCGGTCATATTGATCTCGGAAGGATTCGCCGTTTTTCGTGGGGACATTGACCCAGTCGTCGAACCAAAGCCGGGAATATGGGTCGGCAGCGACTTCGTCCCAACTCTTCATTTCCCACTCGCCAAAGTCCAATTCCATCAGCCGCTCGTCTTTTTGCGCATCGGGAAAACCACACGCTTCGGCAAGCCGGACGCAACGAATCGAAGGACTGGCATAAACGGCATCGAACGCCACCCCGTCCAATTGCCGGGAAACTGCTTCCGCTTCCGCCGGAAAACTTTCTTTCAAAGGGACATCGGTCTGTCCGTATGAAAATCCGCCGGGTACATCGACCGATGTATGTCTCACAAGATACACTACCATCATCCATTCATTTGGTATATGAGCACCACTCCCACATAAAAGCTCAATTCACACAATAAAAAAGTCGCCCCACAGCAATCACCCGTATAACCAGCTATTCTCTTCCGCATGAACGAAGTCAACAAATACCAAACCGCCATCGGGAAGAGGGTTGCCCACAAATAAGATGCCTCCGGCAACCAGACCATAGGAATGACAGAAAACGATACGCAGCAAGCATACTCTGGCAATGACATCCGGCTATAGACCGTCCTGTTCTTGGCCGTTTCGGCCGTCCTCGCATAAGGCAGCCTGTTGATAATCATTGCCGCGACGCCCTTCGAGAAAGGATCGCCAGCCAGCATCACCGCTCCGGCTACAAATAAAGGAAGCTCATGGAGCAATGCGTAATAAAGGGAAAAATAGGCAATCAAACCTATGACTCCATAACTTCCGATATGCGAATCCTTCATGATACTCAGGATGCGATCTCGGTCCGTCCCTCCTCCAAACCCGTCGAAAAAGTCGGCAAGACCATCTTCATGCAGGCAACCGGTCACTAACAAACGGGCCAGCATGGCCAGCATCAAAGCGACGGAATCGGGCAAGGCCAACGAGGCGGAATAAAGCACCAATACACTAAGCCCCGCCGTCAGCCATCCGACAAGAGGCCAACGGCACACGACATGCCGGAATGCTTCGGCCGGCACTTCCGCTATTCTCCAAAAAGGGAGGCGTGTAAAAAAGACAAAGGCTGCCAATACTTGTAACATACCCAATTCAAAAATATTTGGTTATCGCCTCTTCTTCAAAAGTATGCATTTCATTCAACATGCGCACGGCGGAATCCACAATCGGATAAGCGCAGACCGAACCGGAACCTTCACCTAAACGCATGCCCAGATAGAGAAGGGGTTCTGCGTGGAGATAGTCCAATAGTTTCTTATGGCCGCTCTCATCGCCGCAATGTCCAAAGATACAATAGTCTTGCATTTCCGGATATAATTTGGATGCAACAAGCACGCAATTTGTCATGATGAAACCATCCACCAAGATAATCATTCCCAATTCTGCGGCACGCAACATCCCCCCCACCGCCATGATCATTTCTATTCCGCCAAAATATCGCATTATATCAAATGTGTCGCCAGTCCCATTGTAATTGGCCAATGAAGCTTGCAGCACATCCAACTTATGCCGTACGCCCGCGGCATTCAAACCGCTTCCCGCCCCGACACATTCAGGCAAGGGAATGCCAGTCAGGCAACTCATCCACATGCTGGATGCAGACGTGTTGCCGATGCCCATCTCGCCGAAACTTATGACGTTGCATCCTTCACGATGACAATCGCTCACTATGTCAGCACCCCATTCCAATGCTTTACAGGCCTCATCGGCTGTCAGGGCGGCTTCATGCAGGAAATCCCGTGTGCCTTTCCTTACCTTTCGGCTGATAATGCGGGGGTTGTCCGGGAAATCATAGTCAACCCCTCCATCCACAATCTTCAACTCAAAACCATGTTGGCGGGCAAGGAAACAAACACCGGAACCGCCGTTCAGGAAATTATAAATAACCTGCCTTGTCACCTCTTTGGGGGATTGGCTGACACCTTCATCGGCAATGCCGTGGTCAGCTGCATAAATCACATTAACCGGGTGGTTTAACACCGGTTTCAATGTTTGCTGAATCCACCCGACCTGCAAGGCCAACGATTCCAAACGACCTAACGAACCTTTCGGTTTCGACAAGCTGTCGATGCGTTGGCGCAAAGCTTCACGAATGGCAGTGTCCGGCTTATGTATGTCAAACGTAATCATAAAAACTTAATTATTTAATAGGAACAGGTATGCCGCTGACCATCAGGACGACCTCATCAGCCATTGAAGCAATGTATTGGTTCACCCAACCCTGCAAGTCTGTGAAACGGCGCTGGGTGTCATCCGCAGAAATGCCACCCAAACCCAATTCGTTCGTCACAAATATAAAATAAGCGTCCTGCCGCACGAAGGCATCGAATTCATTTTTCACCTGCTGCAAAGACACATCAACTGCGCTATTATTATCAAAAAAGAAATTCGTACACCAAAGCGTCACGCAGTCTATTACTATCATGCGCCCAGACAAGTCATGACGGCTCAAGTATTTCTCTTCTTCAATGTTCGTCCATTCCGGTCCGCGGTTCGCCTGATGCCTCAATACCCTTTGGCGAAACTCGTCATCCCATATCCGCGAAGTAGCCAGATAAACAGGATTGTCGCTCAATTCCAATGCCCGGTTTTGAGCGAAATTGCTTTTGCCAGAACGCTGCCCACCGGTAACGAGCAATATATGCTTTCCCGATTTATGATTGTCCCCTTCTTCCATTCCGTTTCGCTTTATTAGCTGGGTTATTACGGCTCGTCTTACGCAGCGCGGCCGATTTAGGAGATGCCGCCATCCGCTGAGCGACAGCAGAACGGCTCAAGGACTTACCAAACTTAGGCCGTGTCGCTTCCCGCCAAACCTCATCCCTGTCAGGCTTAGGCTTGCCATTCTGCCCATCCCGTTCTTTGGCCGCTTTTCTTGCAGCGGCATATTTGTTATATTTCCCGTAATGCTCCCGCCTGCCACCATGCAAGGGTGAACCCGCCCGGAGGTTTTGGCCAGATGCGGGAGAAGCCGCCTTTTCAACATCCATGCCCACTATCTTCATACGAACCAATTCACCGTCCACCAGGACAACATCTTTTTCTGTCACGCGCTGCCCCATAACCGGCAGTTTTCCGTTGACAGTAACACGCCCCATTTCGATAAACTTGTCAGCTTCGCGCCGGGAACAAATCCCGGAATCGCTTATCAGCTTGTTTAATCTTACTTCCATTTCTTTCTTTAAACTTGTTATTTATATAACTCCCTAATCATCATCTTCAAAAAAGAGCTAAAACGACCAATACAATCATTCCCATAACCATTTCCGTACGATTGTTCACACGTATAGCCACTTGCATGTCTTCCGTCGTAAAGTCTCGCTCATGTTCTCCTATATAAGGCTTTGCAACAGGCTTGCCGAAGTAGTCATGCGTTCCTCCAAAACGGCAATCCAAAATAGCAGCCAAAGCCGATTCCGGATAACCGGAATTGGGACTGGCATGTGCCCTTCCATACTTAAGGACAAAATCACGTTTTGCCCAATTGCCCGAGACTGCCAGCATCAGGAAAGAAGTCAAACGAGCCGGAATATAATTTGCCATGTCATCAATTCTGGCAGCAATCCGTCCAAAATCCAAATACCGTTCATTCTTATAACCTATCATGGAATCCAAGGTATTGACCATCTTATATGCCATCATCCCGGGCAATCCCAAAAGAAGAAACCAAAACATCGGAGCTATCACCCCGTCGCTCAGGTTTTCCGCCAACGTCTCTAAGGCAGCAGTCCGAATTTCCTGAGCCGACAGCTGCGTGGTATCGCGTCCTACTATCCTCCCTACACGTACCCTTCCCTCTTCCAAGCTTCTATCCACCGCATAAAACACTTCGCGCACTTCATCTATCAGTGTCTTTCCCGCCAAACAATAAAAAACGCCCACACTTATCACGAAACCATGGAGAACCGGGTGGATAAGGCCAGCCAAATGAAGCAATCCATTCGTTATCATATAAACACTAACAATCAATCCGACCGACATCAGTCCTCCTTTCCAAACTTTGTCAGTTCCCTGATTCCATTTTTTTTCTCCAGAAGCTATTGCCTTACCAAACCAAACTACTGGATGCGGCAAATTCACAGGGTCTCCCCACATGCGGTCGGCAAGCCAACCTATCAAGAAAGGAACAGCTGCATTCATCCATAATCCATCACCCGAAAACAACATTTTATTTTATCTTTTTGACCAACAAAAATAAAGAAAAAAAAGAAAACACATTGCTTTTTAGAGAAAGATATCTACCTTTGTCTTATGCTTAGAATTGTGAAACATATTAAATCGTTACTATCCGAACACGATTGTGTTATCATACCTGACTTCGGAGGGTTTGTATTACAGGATGTTGCCACCCATATCGAAACAAACACGCACCTATTCATCCCTTCATACAAAGAGATCGTATTCAATGAAACATTACGGTACAATGACGGGGTATTAATCGGTTCATATATGAAATCAGAGAGGTGCGACTACCCAGCCGCTCGAGAACTGGTGCAAGGTGATGTCCGTTCACTAAAGGAGTCCTTGAGAAATGAGCGAAAGGTTTCATTCGAAAAGATTGGGAATTTCATAATTGGAGAAGAAAACCAGTTGATTTTCCAATCAGGAGACCAAGAATGGTTAAACGCAGACAATTATGGATTGTCTGAATTCACATTCGAGCCTCTTCCAAGACAAATACCCGAAAATCTTCCCACAAAAGAAAGGGATGCGAGAAAAGAAGTATATTATATCCCTATCAGCCGGCAATTCTTGCGCTTGGCAGTTGCATCTATCATTGCCATCGTTCTGTTTTTAAGCACATCGCTTTCAGTTAAAGAAATCAGCCCAACCGCATATACAGCCAGCTTCATTCCCGTAGATATGACGCAACCATCGACATGGCAACGAAACAATCCGTCCAGTCCTACGGAATCATCGGAAGGAATCACCATGCTAAATTTGGGAAAAGGTGCACAAGCTGAAACGGCCATGGCTTCTTTACCAAACAAAGACATCCCCACTCGAACGCACATGCCCTCGAGTGAGAAAAAAGCACAAGCCAAAACTGATAAGAAATACAATGTGGTCATTGGCAGTTTCCCTACCCAAGAACAAGCGGAAAAGTATTTGAAAGAAACCGGACGTGACGTATGCCCGCACATGGACATCCTATTCAATAACGGGAAATACAGAGTATACGCGGAATGTTTCGACAATCGGGCAGATGCGGAGAAGTATATGGCCGATTTGAGGGAAAACACCAAACACAAGGATGCATGGTTGTTTATTTGCCGATAACAGCCTGCTTTAAAAGCAAGGAGCAGAAGTGGATTTTACAGTAGACATAGACAACAAGGAATTTCAAGAAGCCTTACAACTTATATCCTTTACAAAGAAATCCGTGTTTCTGACGGGAAAAGCGGGAACGGGAAAATCGACATTCTTGAAATATATCTGTGCACACACGAAAAAGAAACATGTCGTCTTGGCTCCGACAGGCATCGCTGCCATAAACGTCGGCGGAATGACTTTGCATTCTTTCTTTAAGCTTCCTTTCCGGCCTATCCTGCCGGATGACCCCGATTTGAGCTTACGGAAAGGACGTATCTACGAGTTCTTCAAATATGACAGCGAACGCCGGAAAATCCTGGCAGATGTCGAACTGGTCATCATTGATGAAATATCCATGGTGCGAGCGGACATCATTGATTGCATAGACCATATATTACGCGTTTATTCCAAAAACATGCGCAGTCCTTTCGGTGGCAAACAGATGTTGTTTGTAGGGGACATGTTTCAACTCGAACCAGTCGTCACTTCCAACGAGCGTGACATTCTGAACCGCTTCTATCCAAATCCTTTTTTCTTTTCCGCAAAGGTTTTCAAGGAAATTCATCTCGTCCCCATCGAATTACAGAAGGTCTACCGGCAAAAAGACGCTATTTTCGTCGGGATATTAGACCACATACGGAACAATACTGCCCAGACAAGCGACTTGAATGCTTTGAACGCCCGTTGCTTTCCCCAGTTTGAGCCAAAAAATGACGAGATGTATATCACGCTGGCCACTCGCCGTGACCAGGTGAATTTCATCAACGAGAAAAAATTGGCGGAACTGCCAGGCAAAGAATATATTTCCGTCGGCCATATTTCCGGCGATTTCCCCGAATCGTCATTGCCGACCCAGCTGAACTTGGCCCTGAAGGAGATGGCTCAAATCATCTTCATTGAAAATGACCGGGACAAGCGTTGGGTCAACGGATCTATCGGCAAAATTTCAGGAATAGATGGTGAGAATCATGTTTATGTCTTATTGGAAAACGGCAAGGAGGTTTTGGTGGAACCCTCGTTGTGGAGCAACTACAAATACAAATACAACGAACAGGAGAAGAAGATCGAAGAAGAAATAGTCGGAACTTTCGTCCAATTGCCTGTCCGGCTTGCTTGGGCCATTACCGTGCACAAAAGCCAAGGGCTGACATTTAGCCGGGCCGTCGTGGATTTGACGGGGGGCGTCTTTGCTGGAGGGCAAACTTATGTGGCACTTAGCCGCTGCACTTCGCTGGACGGTTTGGTTTTGAAATCAAGAGTGACCCAGCGTGACATATTCGTGCGCAAGGAAATCATCCAGTTCAGCAAACAGTTCAACGACCAGGCTCTGATAGCACAGAGCCTGCAAGAAGGCGAGGCAGAAATGCTCTATCTAAAGGCTTCTCGATATTTCGACCAACGGAAGATGTCCGATGCCGTCAATGCGTTTTCGTCCGCCCTGCTCAAGCGGAATGAAATGGAGAACCCGAAAGTGCGCCGGTTGGTATCCATGAAACTGGAACATTTGAACCGGGAGATTTCCGTGCAAAAAGCAAAAGTCAAATCATTGCAGGGAGAACTGCACCAAATCCGCGAGTCGATGAAGGAACTGGCTCATGAATATTATCTCATGGGCAATGAATGCATCACCAAAGCCCATGACGCACAAGCCGCTTTGCGCTCATTCGACAAGGCTTTGACCTTGAACCCCCATTATGTTGATGCCTGGGTAAGAAAAGGAGTGACCCTGTTTGACACAGGCAAAAACCTCGAGGCCTTGCAATGCTTCAACAAAGCGGTCGGTTTGGACAGGAAGTCGTTCAAAGCATTCTACAACCGCGGAAAATGCTATTATCGCCAAAAGTACCATGAAGAGGCATTGTCCGATTTCTTAATGGCTGCGGACTTGAAGTGGGAACATGCCGCCACACATGACTATTTGGCGGAACTCTTCTCATTGCAAGGAGACGAGGAAACGGCTGAAAAGCACAAGCTGTTGGCCGAAAAGTTGCGTAATCGCCCGCGCAAATCATAAACCGTCATCGCAAAAGCCTTTTTCCACGCCGTCTCTCATATTACTCAGTTCTTCCAACATCTTGGCACGTTCTTTGTCCATCCTCCCCGCCTTGAAAACCTTGCGGTTGTATTTCCACCAATTCAGCAGCCTCCTGTATTCCATCTTTTTCTTATCGGGAAGATGGTGGTGTTCCTTTACATAATCCTTAAGCAAGCAATAATTATCCATCCAATTGTTTTCTCTTTTCGTCATAGCGCTCCATTATTATTTGATTCCATCCTTCCTTTGTCCGCAATCATCACATTGCAGAAGGCACAAATTCACGATAAACGTCAGAATAGAAACCGGTGGATGAAAGGTTTGGAAGCTATGTTTCCAAGTAAGACTGCATTCGATTTGCCCAAAAGGCAGTGACCTTTTCGGCAAGGGGCCACTACCTTTTTGACAAATCATCACGGTCTTTTAGGCAAATCGCCGCATCCATTTCGGGCGTGCGACCTGCCCTGTCTTTCGAACTCTTTCCATCCGGCCAATACTCCCCTATATCCTACCGGATTACTGCTATCCTGATTTTAGCCGATTTCACTCCGGGTGCGGATGCTTCGAAAACAATCTCGCCGGCCTCCTCTTCCGCCTGGACAATGGCGGTAAGCTGGCCACTGAA
>CALBYC010000148.1 GCA_937890135.1 uncultured Parabacteroides sp. | reverse complement strand
GTCTCAAAATACTGTGACGCGCTTTGGTAATCTTTCTGCCCGTAATAGCTTTGTGCTAAGAGATAGAGGGATTCTTCAGCGTATGCCGTTCCTTTAAAGATTGTAACCAATTCATCCAGTAGCGTCGCTGACTTGGAATACTGCTTTGCATTAAAATATTTCTTTGCATAAGAGTATTTCAATTCATAGTCTGTGCTTTTCAATATCTTGTTGTATTCCCCGCAGGAAGTGAACAAGAAAGCACTCATCATCCATAAAAATACAATCTTTTTCATCTAATATGAATTTATCGGGCAAAGATAAAAATAATATCCGTAGAAAAAAAGTTTCACCTTTAGTTTTTGATTAATGTTGATAAATAGCTCCTGTTTCTGTGCAGGCAGTAGCGTAATGTTACTGCAGGGTAAGGGAAATTTCCGCTCCGAACTGCAGCGGTTTCCCTAACTGGATGAATGGGTTGCCGAATGATTCGAAATAGAATGCAGCGAAACGTGTGTTTGTCATATTCTTTCCCCAAAGGCAGAGATTGATTTTCCCTTTTCTTACGCCTGCTCTGGCGTTTAAAGTCAAATAGAAGTCCTGTTTGATATTGTTCCGTTCTGTCCAATAGATTTTTCCAGCACCGTTGAGTTGTGTCGAAGCATACAACTGGTCAATCCATCTTTTCTTCAGATTATGTACGTATTGTAAGCTTAGCGAGGAGGTATGGCGGGGTGTGTAAGGTATATGATTGCCTTTGAAATTCTCTTTGCCATTGTCATAATCCTTGAATGATGCATGGGTATAGCCGTAATTCCAATCTGCTGTCAATTCTGGCGTCAACCTTGCCCGAAGCGAAGTCTCGATACCCATGCTCTTGGCTTTGCCCGCATTCGTCAGGATACGCCCGTTTCCACTATTCACGAACTGGGTGTTTTGTAGGTTTTTTATATCCATATAAAACAAGGTCAATTCGGCATTTAATAGGTTAGTGAGCAGTTCGGAACGTGTTCCTATTTCATAATTCCAACTTTGTTCCGGCTTATAGGCTGCTACCTCTTCTACAGGCAACGGTTTTTGGATTTCTCCAGGAATCATGTCCTTGAATGCGTTCATCATGTCATATTTCATTTGGCTCTGCATGACATCTGCTGACATTTGTACATTGTAGCCGCCCGTTTTGTATCCCTTGGACACAGAGAAGTAGGTGTATGTAGAAGGAGTGCAAGCGTATTTCAAGGAAACTTTGGGCAGTGCTTGCCAGAAATCTTGATGGGAATGCACGTCCATGACGGTAGGTTCGTACATGCTGCCCAGCGGGAATTCTATTTTGCCGAAGCTTGCAGATATATTCATTTTGGCTTCGGATTGGTAACCAAAATTTTGCTTTTCGTAATCCAAACGGATGCCTGCCGTGAGGGACAGTCCTTCAGTAAACAAGTCATTATAGGTGGATTGGTGGAAAATGGCAAACCCATAGGATGGGGTTTGGAATGTCCCGGGAATGTGTAATTCCTTGTCTGTTATGATTAAGTTGGGCATTTTGGGGTTGTTGGCATTTTCTTTGATTTGATCGAATATAGGTTGCAACACCTCTTTTATCCCATCTTCTTTGAATGTGACGGGACCGTCTGTCTTGAGATGATTATAAAAGCCATACATGCCAAACGACCATTGATAGGGCGATTGGGTGAGGCTTTTCAATGCGAACTCTTGGCTGATGGCATGCTGCTTTTGCCGTTGGTTGAGCGTGAAGATGGATTTAGGTGAGAAATCTTGGTCCATTTTCATGTCATCGTTGAGATATTGGTAGCCTGTCGTGCTGCTGAATAAGACGTTTTCTCCTTTGTATTCGACCAGCAAACTGTTGGAGAGCATGGCTCGCCTGTATGATGAGGGGTCATTTATGTTTACCGGGGCCACTTTCCCGCTGGTAGCATCGTATAGGCCATAAGGGAAAGCGCCTTGATCTGTGTAATCGCCTGAAAAGGTATAGGCCATCTTGAAGCGGGGGTGGAAGTGGCCTTCCAAACGGATTCGCCCGCCAGCTGATTGCATGTGGTCGGCTTTGTCACCCGTGTATTCATTTGTAAAATAGCCGCTGGTACGGTCGTAATAAACCCCTGCCGTGAACCCGAATTTGTCGTTTATCACGCCATAGTGTGAGGCTTTAGCGTTTATCTGTCCGTAGTTTCCTGTGGAAACGGAGACTTTTTTCCCTTGGAAGTCGAAAGGGGATATGGTGTAAATATTGATGATGCCTCCCATAGAATTACGTCCGTAAAGGGTTCCTTGCGGGCCTCGCAATACTTCAATCCGCTGGATGTCCATCAGTTCAAAGTCGAAAGTGCTTTTGTCTAGATAGGGGACATTGTCAACATAAACCCCGATGGATTGCCCGCTGCTACGGGTTCCGATTCCACGGATATAAATGGCGGATGTCAGTTTGGCTCCATAGTCGGGCATGTAAAGATTGGGAACGAGGGTGCTGATCTCTTTGATGGAGCTGATTTGCTTGCTGATGATTTGTTGAGGTGAAAAAATAGAGGCCGCTGCCGGGATGGAACGTAGATCATTTGTCTCCTTAGTGGAAGAAGTCAGAATGACTTCGTTTAAGTTGTAAGTACGGATAGTGTCATTCACTATATTGTTTCCATTAGCCGAAAAGACTTGTGTGCTTATTGACAACCCCCATACGATAGTCCAGTATATTTTTCTCATTTGCGGTATACATTAAAAATCGGTTGCAAAGGAACTGCAAAATAAGCACACGGTCAATCACTATATGTAGTGATTTTTATTCCACGTGGAAGAGCGATAGTTGTTTGAACCCGTTCAGGAAATCATGTGCGGACATTCGTTTTTTCCCAGCCAACTGCAAGGAAAGGATCCTAAGGAACCCGCCGTTCACCGCTATATCGATGTAGTTCTTGTTGTCGGTATGTATGGAGCCGATGGCAAACGAATGGGAAGCCATGTGTTTTTCCGTTTGGTATATCTTGACCACCTGCCGTTTTGAGCTGTTGTCGTTTGGTACCAGTTCCGTCCATGCTGCAGGATAAGGCGACAAACCGCGTATGAAATCATAAATGGATTTCAAGGAGCGCATCCAGTTGATACGGCATGTCTCCTTGAAGATTTTGGGAGCCGGGCGCAACTCTTTTTCGTCTTTGTATAATCGGTTTTGGGGTAAAGTTTCCACTTTCCCTTCCAATATCAAGTCAACAGTTTCTGTCACCAGACTGGCACCCATTGCCATCAATTTGTCATGGACTGTCCCGACATTGTCCGTGTCGGCAATAGGCAGGCGCTTCTGGCGTATGATCATTCCTGTGTCAATTTCCTGTTTTAGGAAAAAGGTGGTGACCCCCGTTTCTGTATCCCCGTTGATTACAGCCCAGTTGATAGGTGCTGCTCCTCGGTATTGGGGCAATAGGGAAGCATGAAGGTTAAATGTGCCTAACCTGGGCATGTTCCAAACGACCTCGGGAAGCATTCGGAAAGCGACGACAATTTGCAAGTCGGCTTCCCATGCCCGCAAAGATGCTAAAAATTGCTCGTCTTTTAGTTTTTCGGGTTGCAGAAGGGGCAGTCCGACGGATTCTGCATATTGTTTGACCGGGCTTGCTTGAAGCACGCTTCCGTGCCTTCCTATCGGTTTGTCTGGCATGGTGATGACTCCCACGATGTTATATCCTCCCTCGACCAGAGCTTTCAGGCTCGCTACGGCAAAGTCTGGCGTTCCCATATATACGATACGTAAATCTTTCTTGTCCATCTTGCTTTTGTTTTTATAAATTCATTGAAACATTAATCCCCGGAGAAGTTATCAACCAACACTTCTCGGTATGAATTGAATATTTTTGATTTCGACATGAATCCCATGTAACGCCCAGTGTTGTCCACGACTGGCAGATTCCAAGCTTTCGTATCATCGAATGTCTTCATGATTTGATCCATCGGTGTGTTGATGATGACCTTGGCGGGTGGAGAAACCATGAATTTGGATACGTGGAAACGATTATATAATTCAGGGCGGAATATGATGTTGCGGATATTATCCAATAATACGATGCCCAGCAAAACCCCTCTTTCGTCTACGACGGGGAACATGTTGCGGTTGCTTCTCGAAATCACCTTTACCATGTCTCCCAACGACATGTCCGGGGTTACGGTTTGGAAATCCCTTTCGATAATGCTGTCCGCATTCAGCAACGTTAATACGGCTTTATCTTTGTGGTGGGTCAGCAATTTGCCCTTTTGGGCTAAACGCATGGAGTAGATGCTGTGCGGCTCGAACATCAGGATGGTGATGTAGGAAACGATGGACACGATCATCAGAGGTAGAAACAAATCGTAGCCACCGGTCAGTTCCGCAATCAAGAACACTCCGGTCAGGGGGGCATGCATGACACCGGACATGATTCCAGCCATGCCCAAGAGGGCGAAATTCTTTTCTGAAAGGTACATCGTGGCCGGGAAATAATTGGACGTATGTGCAAAGATGAAGCCTGCGATGCACCCTAAATAAAGGCTCGGCGCGAAAATACCACCACATCCTCCACCTCCGTTCGTGGCACTGGATGCGAACACTTTGGTGAGCAAAATTAAACTGAGGAAGATGATGATGCCAAAGTAGGATGTGTTCAATGAGTAGAACATACTGTGGTCCATCAACCCGTAAAATTGTCCGTTCAGCAGGAGAGTGATGGTGTCGTAACCTTCGCCGTAGAGCGGAGGGAAAAGGAAAATCAGCAAACTCAGGATGATGCCGCCCATCATGAACTTGCGCCAAAAGGTGGTGCCATATTTGCGGAATTGCCCTTCTGTCCAGTTCATGACTCGGGTGAAATAGAGCGAAACCAGTCCGCAGAATATACCTAAGAAAATGACGTAG
>CALBYC010000147.1 GCA_937890135.1 uncultured Parabacteroides sp. | reverse complement strand
GGAATACACCCAGCTGGCCATCCTCAAGGAGCGTTTCCAGGCCGTTCCCGTCGTCGCCCTGACGGCGACGGCGGACAAAGTGACGCGCGGCGACATCGCCAGCCAGCTCCATCTGGACAATCCCCGGACGTTCATTTCCTCCTTCGACCGCCCCAACCTTTCGCTGACCGTGCAGCGGGGACTGAACAAAAAGGAAAAGACAAGGACGATCGTCCGCTTCATACGCCAGCACAAAGGCCAAAGCGGCATCATCTATTGCATGAAAAGGAGCGACACGGAAATGCTGGCGGAGGAGCTGTCCCTCTACAACATCCATGCGACGGCCTACCATGCCGGCCTTTCTCCCGATGTCCGCGAACAGGCACAAAACGACTTCATAAACGACCGGGTAGAGGTCATCTGCGCCACGGTAGCCTTCGGAATGGGCATCGACAAAAGCAACATCCGGTGGGTCATCCATTTCAACATGCCGGGAAGCATTGAGAATTATTACCAAGAGATAGGAAGGGCGGGAAGAGACGGGGCAAAAAGCGACACCTTGCTTTTTTATTCCCTGGGAGACCTGATCGTCTTGCGGCAGTTCGCGGAAGAAAGCGGGCAGAAAGAGATCAATCTGGAGAAACTGAACAGGATGCAACGATATTGCGAGACGAACATCTGCCGGAGGAGGATCCTGCTCAGCTATTTCGGCGAGGAGGCGGAACACGATTGCGGGAACTGCGACGTGTGCAAAAACCCTCCCGTCCGATTCGACGGAAGCATATTGGTGCAAAAGGCGTTAAGCGCCATCATCCGGACGAACCAGCAAATCGGGGTGGAAATGCTCATCCTGATACTCAGGGGCTCCGCCCGCATGGACTTGACAGAAAAAGGATACCACCACATCAAGACGTATGGCGCGGGACGGGACTTGTCTTATAACGAATGGAAAGAGTATATCTACCAGATGATACAACTCGGGTTCATCGAGATAGACTACACGAACGGGAACAAACTGAAAGTGACCGCTCTGGGAAACAAAATCCTGTATGGCAAAAGCCAAGCCCAACTCGCCAAGTACGTGCCGCCCGCCGACACGGAGCAAAAAGGGAAAAGGGGCAGCTTCAAAGCACAGCCCATCCGCCCCAAGCAAAGCGAGTCCCTGGACGAACAACTATGGGACGCCCTCAAACAACTGCGCAAACAATTGGCGGAAAGGGAAAGCGTGCCGGCTTACCATATCTTTTCAGACGCCTCGCTGGAAGACATGGTGCAGCAAAAGCCCGTCACGCTGGGGGACTTCAACTCCATACGGGGCGTGGGGCAAATCAAGCTGGAGAAATACGGACGGGTATTTGTCGCCCTGATCCGTTTCGTGCTCAAACTCCCCAAACTGACCGCATAGGCAGATCTATTTCCCCGAAAGGAATCATGGCGTTGAACAGCCTGAGGCGGGAGTATTGCCGCAAGTCGTCAACCGCAATGTGTGCTTCGCATATTCGCCCTTCGTCCAAGAGCGAAGCACGCATGGTCCCTTTCAGCAGGGGCACGGACGGGGTGTACCATGCCCCGTCTTTCAAAAAGGCGACATTCGCGATGGAAGTGTCCGTGACATAACCGTCCCGAACAATCAGCACATCGTCACATTCCCCTCGCCGGGCGAAACAGGCATCCAAGGCGGAACGGTCGGCATACTTGAATCCGTAGTCAACATGGTCGTCCCCTACCACAAGCAGTGATTTCACCGGCCTGATTCGATATGGGAAAAACTCGACGCTCCGCACAGCCCTGTCATATACGACCCGGCAACGGGTACGCTGCCGGAAAGCAGACACGTCGCCCAGCGCAGCCACCAAATCCAACCCCTCCGCAAGTCCCAACTTGCGGGAAAGCGTTTCATTCATCCTCCGGACATGATAAGGCAGATGGAAAGCCACGCCCCCCTCAATCCGTATGGTCTCCAAAAATTGTTCCATTCTACCGCTTGCCTCCTCTCCTCAAAGGAATATATATCTTCTGGTTTATCTCTTCATATTCTTTCTGCCATTCACTCTTAGACGTGATGCCTCCCCCGCTCTTGAACAGGAAACCCGTATCGGTCTGCTCAATGAACCGGATCATCACGGCACTGTCCAGCGACTCCCCGTCGAACAGCCCCATCACGCCGGTATAAAAACCCCTCCGGTAGTTTTCCGCCTCCCGGATAATCCGTACCGTCTTCGGCTTAGGCGCACCGGTGATGGACCCGGCAGGGAGCAAGGGCAGCAATATGTCCCCTACACGTTGCTGCCAGTCGCCGGCCAACTCCCCTCTCACTTCCGAGCTGACCTGCAACAACGTCTCCCCCGTATGCGTGTGGATTTCATCCATATAACGGAAGCGGGGGACGGTCACATGGGCGGAGACTTGGCTCAAATCGTTCCTTATCAAATCAACAATGGTGGCATGTTCGGCCGACTCTTTCTCGTCCGACAAGATAACTTCACGGGCATTCGGCACGGAAGCGGAGATGGTGCCTTTCATCGGATAGGAGCAGATGAAGCCATCTCGTATGCGGACGAATGTCTCCGGAGAAAAGACCACAAACTGCCGGGGTATGCACAAGCGGTATCTGGCCTCTGCCAAATGAAACAAATCGACCAAAGAGAGCCGCAGGTCGATGGAGGTCGCATGGGTCAGATTCGCCAGATAGGTGTCCCCCGCCAATATATGACGCCGCACGATCTCGAAAGACCGCCTGTACGCTTCCTTGTCAACCGGATGGACATCCATCCAATCCGAAGAGGCACAAGAAGGGGATTCGCATCCCGTTTCCCAGCTTTCCGCATTCGAAACCCCGTTAAAATCATACAATAGGACATCCGGGCCTATCCGCTCCAAGCGTTCGACGTATATGCGTCCAACCTCATAATCCACTATAAAGAGAAAGGGCCGCTTCTCTTTCCCATACCGGTTCATCAACGAAGCAGCCTCGCTTGCCGCATGAAACCTCATTCTGTCAAGAAACGTTTGCCAAGCCCTTCATAAGCATCGATGCGGCGATCCCGGAAGAAAGGCCACCAGCGGCGCACATTCTCGCTGCGTGCTTTATCGATTTCCACCACACGGATTTCTTCTTCATCATTCGGGAACTCCGTCAACAACTCCCCTTGAGGCCCGGCAACGAAACTATTCCCCCAAAACCGGATGCCGGCCGTTTGCCCGGAAGGGTCCGGTTCATGCCCGGTACGGTTCACAGTAACCACTGGCAGGCCGTTGGCGACGGCATGGCCGCGCTGGACGGTAACCCACGCCCCCAGCTGACGCCGTTTCTCCTCTTCCGTGTCGGAACTCTCCCATCCGATGGCAGTCGGGTAAACCAGCAGTTCGGCCCCTCGCATGGCCATCAAGCGGGCCGCTTCGGGAAACCATTGATCCCAGCAGACCAACACCCCTAACCTGCCCACAGACGTGTCAATCGGGTTGAATCCCAAATCGCCCGGAGTAAAATAGAACTTCTCGTAATAAGCCGGGTCGTCGGGTATATGCATCTTGCGGTATTTGCCTGCGATTGTCCCATCCTTCTCCATCACGACCGCCGTGTTATGGCATAGTCCGGGCGCGCGGCGCTCGAACAAAGAAAGCACCAGCACCGCACCTACCTCCTTGGCCAGCTTCCCGAACAATTCGGTGGAAGGGCCGGGGATGGGTTCAGCCTGGTCAAACAGCCGCGTATCCTCCGTCTGACAGAAATATAAACCATTGTGGAGTTCTTGCAAAACAATCAACTCCGCCCCCATCGCAGCCGCCTTGCGGATGCTATCCTGCAATTTGGCAACATTGCCTTCCCTGTCGGCACTGTTCTTTTGTTGTATCAATCCTACTTTCATCCTATCTTACTTATTTTACAAATCCTTCCGGATATTGCATGGTGATGCAATGCAAAGACCCATGCTGTTTTATCAATGGCAAACAATTTATCCCCACGACTTCCCTGCTGGGGAAAACCTCCTGAAGCAAAGCGCGGGCCTGCTCGTCCTTGGGTGAGCCATAGAACGGAAGCAGCACAGCCCCGTTCATGATCAAGAAATTGGCATACGTGGCAGGCAAACGCTCGCCGTTCCATTCCACCTTGTCCGCCATGGGCAGAGCGACCAACCGGTAAGGCTCCCCGTTTTCTTGGCGGAACTTCATTATTTCTTCTTCCATCGCTTTCAACTCGTCAAAATGCTCGTCCGATTCATCCGTGCACTTCACGTACGCAATGGTATGCTCATCGCAAAAACGGGCCAGCGTGTCCACGTGGCTGTCCGTGTCATCCCCCGCCAAATATCCATTCTCAATCCACAAGACCCTTTTCAACCCGAACACATCTTTCAGATAGTTCTCAATCTCTTCCCTTTGCAAGTATTCATTCCTGTTGACGGACAAAAGGCACTCGGCAGTGGTCATCAACGTCCCTTTCCCATCCGACTCGATGCTCCCCCCCTCCAAGACGAACGGAGCCATATTGGCAACCTGCACTTGGTCCGCAAAGAAACCGCCCGCATGCAAAGTCCGTGTAATCAAGTTGTCCTTAGCCGCCGCGAATTTCATGCCCCAGCCGTTGAAAACGAAGTCGTAAAGCGTCGGTCCGAACGAATCATGCACCGAAATCCCCCCATGGTCCCTCGCCCATGTATCGTTCGTTTCTATTTCCGCAAAGCGGACACGAGCGGCGTCATATTCCCCCAACTGCCGTTTCACAGCCTCCGCATCGGGGCAAACAATCAATAGATTCTCCCGTTTCATGACCTCCTTGGCGACAGAGACAAAACAGGGAACCACCTCGTCCAACAACGAAGCCCAATCCGTCCCTTCATGGGGCCATGTCAACTGCACGGCATCCTGCCTGGCCCATTCCGCAGGCAAAGTAATGGATTCCAACACCTTTTCCATTTTTCCTTCAAAACCTTTTTAATTCTTGATATAACCGCTGGACAGGAAGCCCCATGACATTGTAAAAACTTCCCGTTATGCTTTCAACCCCCACATAGCCTATCCATTCTTGGATTCCATAAGCACCGGCCTTGTCATAGGGCTTATATTTGTCGACATAATAGGTAATCTCCTCTTCCGTCAAGCTTGCGAAACGAACCGTGGACGTGACCGAGAAAGCTACCTGCTTCCGTTTTGTCGTCAGACAGACCCCCGTCACCACATGATGGTCATGCCCGGACAAGCTCTTCAGCATCCCGATGGCCTCGTCCCGGCCTTTGGGTTTCCCCATCACGCTGTCCCCGTTCCACACGACCGTGTCCGCCGTAATCAGCAACGAGTCGTCGAGCAAAAGCGGCATATAGGCCTCGGCCTTCAACTTGGACAAAAAAAGCGGAATCTCTTCAGGCCGCAAGGTGTCCGGGTAATTTTCCTGCAAGCCGGCAATCACTTTCACTTCAAAATCCAAGTCCAGCCCGGCAAGCAACTCCCTGCGGCGCGGGGAGTTGGACCCCAATATAATATGATATTCTTCTAACATAAGCATTCATTACCATCCGAAAGCCTCCCCCCGCATCCAGCGGTCCTGAGCCTTCAAAGTTTGTTCGATCACGTCCCGCGCGACTCCGTCCCCCCCGTTGAAGCGGGAAACATATTTCGCTATTTGTTTTATTTCCGGCACCGCATCCGCCGGGGCTACGGGCAGCCCCGCCTCTTCCATCACATGATAATCAGGAATGTCATCGCCACAATAAACGACTTCATCGGGATGTATCCCCGTCTTCTGCAAAAAATCATGGTAATCATGGATTTTCTCGGCACTCTTCATATAAATATGGGTTATCCCCAACCGGGAATAACGAAGGCGGACAGCCTCGGTATACCCTCCTGTAATGATAGCGACGGCATATCCCAGCTTGACCGCCAGCTGGAGGGCATAACCGTCCTTGATGTTGACCGTCCGCATGGGATCCCCGTTGGGATGCAATGAAACGACATCCCGGGAAAGAACGCCGTCCACATCAAAAACAAAAGCCCTTATTTTTTTCAAATCATAATTGATACTGCTCATTTCTTTGAGTGTTGATGAATACTCTGGCTTAATAGTTGATAAACGGCCCGCATTTCCGGAGAATTTGTATCCGCCAGCAAGTCCAAATGCTTCCGCATCACATTCTCGTCATAGCGGACGGCAGGGCCTGTCTGGGCCTCCTCGGCCGGCATGGAATGGACTTTGGCCGCAGTCTCGTCAATCAAAGGGAGCAGCACCTCCTCCGGTATGCCGGCATCCTTCACTATCCGGCCTGCCAGGGCGTACATGTGATTGGTGAAATTGCAAGCAAAGACGGCAGCCAGATGCAGGTACTTGCGCGATTCGGAAGGCAAGAAACGCACATTGCCGGACAACTGTTTCGCCAGGCCTTCCAGCACCGGACGGTCCGAATCCTGCTTGCATTCCAAGAAAAGAGGGACGGATGCGAAATCGACATCCCGCTGTTTCGAGAAGGTCTGCAAAGGATACAAAACGCCGTACCTTTTCGTGTATCCGGCGAATAGATCCATCGGCATACTGCCTGCCGTATGAATCCAAAGCCCGCCATTGGCCGGGACAAAGGATGCCACTTTCTCCAGCGCCGTGTCTTTCAAGGAGAAGACATACAGGTCGGCATCAGGACGAACCGCAGAGGGGTTGTCGCAAGCCTCCGCGCCCAGACATTCCGCCAAGGCTTCCGCATGACATCGCATGCGGCTGTAGACCTGCGTTATACGGATGCCGGGCAAACGTCGCAGTGCCAATGCCAAACGGGTCGCCAAGTTGCCGGACCCCATCATCACCACGTTCATCCTTCGCTCGATTTAGGTTCCGGCCATGAGAATTTGCCCAAATGTATCTTTTCCCATTGCAAACGGGATTCATCAAAAGGCTTATTCGGGCTTTCCTTGTAACCAAAGCCAATCACGGAGAGCACTTCCAATTGGTAAGGTATGTCCAGTAATCCGCGGATATACTGTGCCGCATCTTCATCTTGCTCGGTCTGCCGGTTTCGTATTTGGCACCAGCAACTCCCCAGCCCCAAGTCCTCGGCCTGCAGTTGCATGAAAATAGAAGCGATGGATGCGTCTTCTATCCACACGTCGCTTTCCATCACATTGGCGAGGACGACCACGGCCAAAGCGCATCCTTCCAAGAAGGCTGCGCCATGGGGCTTGCAACGGGACAATTTCCCCAGCATCTCCTTGTCTTCTATGACGACAAACTGCCACGGATTCTTCCTTTTGGAGGCCGGCGCCATCAGCCCGGCTTTTAATATCGCAGCTACCTGGTCAGGGCTTAGCAACTGGCTCGTGAACTTGCGTGTGCTTCTTCTGTTCTTGATTAATGATGCAAAATCTTTCATTATTCCTATCTTTGCAAAAAATTACATTTCGGACAAAGATAGGAATAAATATCAGAGCATTTATACGCTTTCTCCTTTTTTGACGTTATTAGAAATAATTAAATCGTGAAACAAGATAAATCGACAAAACCCATGCTGGTTCGCATCGTAGCTGTTTGGCTATCCATAATGTTCTCCCTCCCGCTTGCCGCCCAAAAGCGAGTAAAAGTCACGGGCTATGTCCGTGACGCCGAAGGAAACCCGTTAGAATTGGTCAATGTGCTGGTCAAAAACACATTGAACGGCACCATGACAAATGAGAAAGGTTTCTACTCTCTACATGTCGCGACCGGCGATTCGGTCGTTTTCCTTTATTCATGCATTGGATACAACAAGGCGGAACGCATCGTTCCCTCCCTGCAAGCAGACCTGCGCCTGAACGTGCAGATGAATTACACATCCATCGACTTGGGGGAATTTTCCGTTTCGGCCATACGGAAGCAGACATCTACCATGGAGACCATGCAAGCCGACAAGGTGAAACTGTTGCCCGACCCCGCAGGGGGCAGCATCGAAAGCCTGGTGGTCACTTTTGCCGGCGTGTCATCCAACAACGAACTAAGCTCGCAATATTCGGTCAGAGGCGGAAGTTACGATGAAAATATAGTATACGTAAACGGAATCGAAGTCTTT
>CALBYC010000146.1 GCA_937890135.1 uncultured Parabacteroides sp. | reverse complement strand
CTCCGAAGGGGGCATCCGCACTGAAAAGCCCCGTATCCAAACGATTACTTGATAATGTTTGAATCTCAATAAATCTAATTGAATAAAGATGTATGTATAAACGAATTTTGCATGTATGTTGTTTGTCACTTTTGCTTCCATGGGCAGCAGGGAGGGCACAAGTGACAAAAGCCGATTATCAGCGGGCCGACACCATTACGAAGTTAGAAAATCTGGTTTATTCACAGGCGGTCAAGCCTCATTGGCTGGGTGATTCGCATTTCTTTTGGTATCAGAATCGGGAAAAGACTGGGACGGTCTTTTATTTGGTGGATGCCGAGACCGGGAAGAAAAACAAAGCTGCGGATAAGCAAGGCCTGACCGTTTTCCTGAAAGGAAAGCTCAAGCCACTTGCAGATGAACTGATGAAAGAAGAAATGAAGCCCCGGAGGAATTATTGGCGGCAGAGCGATAAACCGGTAGCTTCTCCGGACAGTTTGTGGGAAGCATATATTCAGGACAATAATCTTCATGTGCGTAGCCGGAAGAACAAAGGGGAGGTAACAGTCCTGACAATGGACGGCATCCGGAACTATGCCTACGGCAGCAGCATTCTATGGTCGCCCGACTCGAAGAAGATTGCTACTGTCAAGACCCGGGATGTGGAAAAACGGCGTATTCCGTTGTTGGAATCACGTCCATCCACCCAGTTGCAACCGATCTTGCAATGGCGTGATTATACCAAGCCGGGCGATGTTTTGCCTGTTACTGTCCCTGTTTTGTTTGATTGGGAAACAAAGAAACAGATTCCATTGGAAACTTCGTTGTATGAGAATCAATTTGAATTATACCTGACTGGCTGGCGAAGTGATAGCCGGGCGTTTACGTTCGAGTTCAACCAGCGCGGCCACCAACGGTATATTGTAGGGGAAGTCAATGCTTCGGATGGAAAAATCACTCATTTGGTGGATGAACAAGTACCTACTTTCTTCTATTATAACAATCGCTTCCGCTATGATTTGCAGGATGGGAAACAAACGCTTTGGATTTCTGAACGCGACGGTTGGCGGCATCTTTATTTGTTTGGAAATGACGGGAAGGTCATCCGGCAGGTGACGAAAGGTGAATGGGTGGTTCGGAAAGTCGAATATGTAGATGAAGAAGCGGGTACGATTTATTTCCTTGCTTCAGGTTTAAACCGGGAAGAAGACCCTTATCATTTGCACCTTTGCCGGGTCAATCTGGACGGTAGCGGCTTTAAAGACCTGACTCCGGAACTTGCCAACCATGAAGTGACATTCTCGGCCGACCGTCAATATATGGTAGATGCTTATTCACGTGCCGATATGCCTTATGTTTCGGTCTTGCGTAAAACATCGGACGGTTCTGTCGTGGCATCGTTGGAAAAGAGCGATGTGAGCGCCTTGGTCGAATACGGCTGGCAATTGCCAGAAGTTTTCCATGCCAAAGGACGTGACGGCAAGACGGATATTTGGGGAAAGATCATTCGTCCTTCCACCTTCGATGCTTCCCGCTCGTACCCGATTGTCGAGATGATTTATGCCGGGCCGCACGACTCGCATGTCGAGAAATACTTCCGGGCGACCGATCATCTTTGTTCCCGATTGGCAGAACTGGGATTCATCGTAGTAAAGATTGACGGGATGGGTACGGCCAACCGTTCCAAAGCCTTCCACGATGTTTGCTGGAAGAATCTGAAAGATGCCGGTTTCCCGGACCGTATCGCTTGGATCAAAGCTGCGGCGGCCAAATATCCGTATATGGATATCAACCGTGTCGGCATTTATGGCTGGTCGGCAGGCGGACAGAATGCAATGGCTGCCTTGTTGTTCCATAATGATTTCTACAAAGTGGCAGTTGCCCTGTGTGGTTGCCATGACAATCGGATGGACAAAATATGGTGGAATGAACAATGGATGGGTTATCCGATTGACGAATCCTACAGCGCTTCATCGAATGTGGACAATGCTTGGCGCTTGAAAGGGAAACTCCTGCTGATTAACGGGGAATTGGATGACAATGTCGATCCGGCCTCCACGTTGCAGGTGGTAAGCGAGCTGATGAAAGCCAATAAGAATTTCGACCAGCTCTACTTGCCGGGCAAGACACATAGCCTGGGAGGGCCGTTTGAAATGCACAAGATGAATGACTATTTCGTCAAGAACTTGATGGGAGTAGAGCCTCCGTCTTGGGAATAAGACCGAACGGGAGGACAAGGGAAACAGCGGCATGAAGATTCCAACGTCTTCGTGCCACTGTTTTGGCGCATGGAATGCTATTTTGGAAAAGGTAGCACGGCATTTTGCGGAAAGCTCGTAACCCCGCCTTTAGCCGGTTTTTTTATCCCTTCCTCTTTCACGGCAAAATCCGTCGGTGGTGGCAAACCAGCAATTTGCCATTGTCGTCGTGTTGGTGCATCCCGTTCCCTTCGCAATAACGGAAGAGCGAACAATCTTTGCAAATTCCCTCTTTCGCCCAAGAACGGTCTCGGTAAGGTTGGAAACGATTGTTCCAAACATCCATGAAGTCGTCTCGATAGATATTTCCCTGATGGAAGTTGGCCCGTATGCTTGGGCAGCCGGAAATAGACCCGTCTATCAAGACGGAAGCGGAGTCGATTCCTGCATTGCATTCATAGAAATTGTCACGTACCTCATGCTCATAACCACCTAAAAAGCCTTCGCAACCATAACTGGCATGGATGCGTCCCTCCTTCCTCGTGTCACGAATGAAATCCAAAGTCCGGGTAAATTGTTCGTCGTCCAATTGCAATTCGGGCATTTGTGCGGCCCGCCCCATAGGGAAAATGGTGAACAGCCGCCAGTTCTTCACTCCGTTTGCAATCAGAAACTCCTTGAACTCTCCTAAATCATCTATGTTCTTCCTGTTTACACAGGTTACGACATCCCAAACAATCTCTTTCTCCTCGCTCAACATCCGTATGGCTTCGACGGCCTTGCTGTAACTCTGCGGATGACGGCGTAACCAATTATGCGCCTCTTCGAAGCCATCCAAACTGATGGTTGCCGCATGCAATCCGGATTTCAATAATCCGTCCAGACGCCGGCGGTCAAGGAATAATCCGTTAGAAACAATGCCCCACGGGAATCCTCTCCGGTAGAGTTCCATTCCACACTGCTCAATGTCGGGGCGGACCAATGCCTCTCCTCCGGTAAAGATGACCAACACCTTGTTGGGGTTGACTTGTGGCAGGATGCCGTCAACCACTTTGAGGAAATCCTCCATCGGCATATCCGGATGCACGGATGATACCCTACAATCACTTCCGCAATGGCGGCAAGCCACGTTGCACCGCAGCGTGCATTCCCAAAAGAGCGTCCGTAGTTCATGTTTCCTGACCCGTTCCTGATGTATTTTCCGGTACAGTTCCAATCCGATGCGCTTGCGCAATCCGATTTCCTTACTCATGGTTCTTCTCTTCCATTTGGATGTTTACCTCTTTCTCCACTTTTCCATTGTACCAACTTTCCCCACCTTTATAATCCTGTTGGGAGATTTCCAAGTCCACGCTCGTATCTTTATAAGAGCCATTCTTTTCTCCGTCGATATCTTCTGCGGAAACTTTCAGTTTGTTGTATGGGAAAGCCTCTTTTCGGATGGCGAATGTTCCTTTCTCGTCACTGAGGGCTGTTCCCAAAGTGTCGGTTTCATATGCCACGGAAACTTTTATTCCTTGGATAGGCTTACCTTCTTTTGTCTGAACTGCCCCTTTGATGGAATAGTCGGCATGGGGAGTTCCATACATATCCACGCCGACATTGTCGCCACAGCCGCCAAAGCCCAACAGGGACAAGACACTCGCACATACAGCATTCTGTATTTTCCAAATCTTTCTTTTCATAATGATAAATGTAAAGACACGAATGATTCTATCTTCTGATTGAATAGACGTGAGGATAACCCAAAACGCTGCATGTGCTGATGATAAATGAAACGGCTGCATGATGCCTATGACATCACAATATGTCCAGTTCTTTCTCCTCGTACCCTCCCCATGATTTGTCAATCGAGATGACAAACTGAGAATCGGTGATATTGGGTGTATAGAGCGTTCCCGAATAGCGGGTGATCTTGTTCCTGTATATAGGTATGTCGTTTATCTGCTTTTGCCGGACAATCACCCCTCCTTCTTCTTTAGCCGCGATGGACATGTTTCCGATGCTGGCTGCCCCGTTGCCGGGCGCGAGTGTGTATATGAGATGGCTTGTCCGTTGGTCCTCCGCATAATCTTCGCTTTTGAAAAGGTAGGAATAGGGAATCTCAATCGTGCCGTTGCCGACAGTCCCATCCAATATGGACAAGGTATTGTACAAACCACTGGAACCAATGGTGAACTGGTAGACATTGGAAGGAACGGCATCCGTAGCCTTGAATTCGATTCCGGCAATGGCTCTCGCCAATGCCACGGTGACCGTTTTGTCTTTTTCCTCCGCCGTCACTTCCAATTCGTCATTTCCCCAGAAAGTGTCCCCTACGTTTGGGAAAGTCACCATTCCCGTGGATTCATCGAATGCTGCCGCTTTGATGCCATGCGCGATGAAGCAAACCTTGTACGTTCCCGGTTTGATTCCATCTTGCAGGCTGGTTGAATAGGAGCCGTCTTCGTTGGCTGTCAGATCGGCTTGGATATGTTTTATGAAAGAGTTGTCGTCATTTTTGTACAATGCGTATTCGATGAAAGCCAAATCGGTGGTAGGCACCGCCGGCTCTTCTCCCGATGGTACGGAAGGAGTTTCGTTTTCGCCGCCTTTGGACGTCGGACCGGCAGGTTCCCAGGCATGTTCCGGGTCGTTTGAAACGATGAGATTTCCTGCTGCAAGGCCAATTTGAACTTGACGGTAGCTACCGGGTTGTCGACTATCGGATTATCCAAGGCAGATTCTTCCGAGCAAGAGAAAAGGCATAGCAA
This sequence comes from uncultured Parabacteroides sp., assembly GCA_937890135.1. Lineage (GTDB taxonomy): Bacteria > Bacteroidota > Bacteroidia > Bacteroidales > Tannerellaceae > Parabacteroides. Next base: position 29,576 of record CALBYC010000146.1, on the reverse strand, counting down.
AACGCCTGCTGAAAAGGCATAGAGAACATTCTTTTTCATAGTAGGTCTTTTGTTTGTAAATACTTGATTTTAATTTGCCGTAAAAATATGATTTTTTTTGTTAGCATGCAACACAATTTGACAAATAATTCCGTTCGTTGGGATAAATGAACCCATTAGCCATGAATCGCACTGCATCCCGCCTGTAAAATGGTCGGCAAGGAAGGAAAGAAAGGATGCGGCCGTTTATGACTTTGGCCGCATCCTTTTATTCTATTGGACGGGACTGAAGGGGGAAAAGGTTATCGCCTGTTCCCCCGGCTTCCTACATTCCTTTATAGGACGTTCAAGACATCCTCCACAATCTGTTCTTTGGTCAGATGGTTCTTCTTCAAAAGTTCAGAAGGCTTGAATCTGTCCACGAACTCTTTCTTGGCACCGAAGTTCAAGACTTTCATGGGGGAAGCGCCGTAGAAGCGGGCAATCTTTTCTCCATACCCACCATCCAACACGCCATCTTCCAACGTGATGACGACTTCGTGGTCTTGTTTCAGTTCATCCAACAAAGCGTCGTCAGTTCCCGTGATGTAACGAGGATTGATCAATGTGGCATCGATACCTTTTTCTGCCAGTCCTTGCCGCACCTCTTCGCCCAGCCAATAAAAAGAGCCCAAGCCCAAGATGGCGACTTTGCTTCCTTTATGCGTTACTTGGTAACGATTCAAGTCGCTGTAGTCCGCATCTACTTTCCCGGAAGCATGTTTCACTCCGTAAGCGACCGGGACGCGTATCGCAACCGGGTGAGCATCTTGGCGGATGCTCCAGTCCATCATGGCGAAATACTCCTCTGCCGTGGCAGGAGCCAGATAAACCAAATTAGGGATATTGCAGAGCAATGGGATATCAAAGAAACAGAGGTGCGTCACATCGTTCATGGAACTTAAAGAGCCGCAGAACACAAGGATGGTGGCGGGATTGTTATTGATGCACAAATCTTGTGAAAGCTGGTCATACGCACGCTGTATGAACGTGCTGAACACGCCGAACACAGGACGTGCGCCCGCTTTGGCAATGCCCGAAGCCATTGCCACCGCTTGTTCCTCCGCAATGCCGACATCGACAAATTGCTTTCCTGCGGCTTCCCTGCGTTCTTTCGTGAAGCCCATCACGGCCGGGGTTGCGGCAGTGATGCCGACCAATCCTTTGTCTTCTTTCATCTTTTCCAGCAAGTGCAGGGCGGTCAGGTCGCCATAGTCTTCCCTTGTGCTTTCCTTCAATGGCTTCCCTGTCGCTATGTCAAAAGGCATAGTCCAGTGGAAACGCTCCTTGTCTTCCTCCGCCGGCTTGTACCCTTTTCCTTTCAGCGTATTGATGTGGACGACAATCGGGTGGTCGATATCTTTAACTTCAGAGAATGCCTGAATCAACTGTCCGATGTCGTTTCCGCCATCCACATACATATAATCCAGCCCCAAAGACTTGAAGTAGTTATTAGGAGATTTCCCGTTGGTTTCACGCAATTCTTTAAGGCTCTTGTACAAACCTCCGTGGTCCTCCGCGATAGACATTTGGTTGTCGTTGGCAATGATGATGAAGTTGGTGCCTAATTCTCCGGCGAAGTCCAGCCCTTCGAATGCTTCCCCGCCGCTGAGCGACCCATCTCCTATCACTGCGATTACATTTTCCTTCCCGCCCAGCAAGTCACGTCCTTTGACTAACCCGCTCGCCAAGCTTATCGAGGTAGACGTATGCCCGATGACGAAATGGTCGTGGACACTTTCTGTCGGCTCGGAATACCCGGAAACTTCATCATATTTTTCCGGGTACAGGAATGCGTCCGCACGCCCTGTAAGCATTTTGTGCGGGTAACTTTGGTGGGACACATCGAACACGATTTTGTCTACCGGAGAGTTGAACACATAATGAAGGGCAATGGTGGCTTCCACCATACCCAAATTGGGGCCGAAGTGGCCGCCATGGGCACTTACCTTATGCAATAATGCATTTCTCATTTCAGCAGCCAATGTTACCATCTCATCCATCGAGAGGCGTTTCACGTCTGCCGGACCTTTGATTTTTTCAATAATCATAATTATCTCCTTTCATTCGTTTTCCAGTTGCAAATATCCGAAATATTTCGATACGGCAAGTATATAAATGCAAGCAGAATATACCTATTTTACGGAAGGCACACCGTAGAAATAAAAAAGGCCGCCGACCACTTTTCAGCGGGGCGGCGGCCTTTTAAGGATTATGAAACGAAGTTTTTACTTTTCCGTTTTAATTGAAGATATATTTGATACCCACCTGCATTTTCCAGCACTGCCCGTAATCTTTGTAGTAGTCGTAAGATTTAGAGACATACTCCCCGTCACTTTTAACCATGGAGAAGATTGGGTTTCTGCTTTCATCCATGCCTTCATATTTCAAGATACGGCTGCTGCTTGTATCATTCAAGAAATTACGTTTCGCAACACCCCATTTGGAGTTCAGCAAGTTGCCGACATTCATGATATCCAAGCTCAACTGGATGCAATGTTTGGTATTGCCCACTTTGAACTCGAAGTCTTCGCTCCAACGGAAGTCGAATTGATGAACCCAAGGTGCACGGGCAGCATAAGCCTCGGCATATTGTCCTTTATGGTTCTTCAGGTAGCCATCCTGTTCTACGTAGTTCCAGAAAGCGACACGGTCGGCATCTGTCTTGAACTTGATTTCGTCGTCGTTTCTCGGGATGTACATCAAGTCGTTGTTGTTGCCATCGTTGTTCATGTCATTGGAATACATGTAGCTGTACCCGTATGGGGAATATCCGCGATAGAACAAGCTCAGGTGAGTTCCACGGAGCAAGCCTTTATGAGTGAAAGGAATGTACCAATTGAGAGAACCAATCAATTTGTCAGGAACGACATATTGTGAACGTTGGCAAGTCGCAAAGTTCGGACCATCGATTGTGTTGAGACCTGTCCAAGTAGAAACAGGGTCGCTACCTGGCAAGCCGGATACCTCTTTCGACTCGGTATGCGTGTATGCCATCATCAAGTTCAAGTTCTCAATTGGCTGCGCATTCAAAGTAATGTTGGCAGTATAACCGTGGCCTTTGGACGTATTGTCCAACACGACTGCGTTCTTGCCTTGCACATATTGGTAATCGTAGATGGTAGTTTTCTTTTTACCATCGGCAGATACTACTGTGTGAGTAGGATAAATCAGACGATTGTCGGCACCGTTGAAACGTTCCCATGTAGATGGGTCTTTGATGTTGATGTTTGTGATGGTTACCGCATTGATGTTCTTATTGTAAATGAATTCACCGGTTACGGTCATAGGGAATGAAACAGGCAACTGATAGTCAACTGCGATGGAAGATTTCCAAATCTGCGGCATCTTGAAGTTTTCAGCCACTCCTGAAATCTTAGAGCTGGCAGTATGCTTTTCATTTGTAGTCGGCAAGCCTAACTGAGAAATCATTTCATCCACGTTAGTTATCATGCCGCCTTTGAATTTATCCAGACGAGAGTCATATCCAGTTGCTACGCCATCCTTATAAGAAGTCTTGAACTGGACGGAGTTTTGAACCATGTTGGCGTTGGTAGGCATATTCGTGAAGTACACTAAAGGCAGACGTCCCGTGAAGATACCGGAACCACCACGTACCGTAAGCGATTTGTCACCGAACACGTCCCAGTTGAAACCTAAACGAGGAGCAACCTGCAAACGGCTGTTCGGCCATTTCCCAGTGTCAATGTGCTTGCCTCTGAAGTCCAAATCATAGATGGCATTGTTGCGTTCCAAATCGCTATTGTCAAATGCCAAATAATCCATACGGATACCGTATGTCAATTTGAAATCCTTAAGGATGTTCCATTCATCTTGTGCATAGAAGCCAAATTGGTTGAAAGTAACCTGTGCGTTAGGGTTCTTGTTCCCGTTGAATCCGTATGTGATAGCGAATGACTCCGGCGTACGGTCGTTCAAGAAATCATCCAGGCTTGCATAACGATAATAACCCGTACCGTTACGCATATATGCATTGTTGGCAAACTGATGTTCAAAGCTTAAACCTGCAGTCACCTTGTGGTTGCCGGCAAACCAAGTAAAATTATCCGTGATGTTGGTCACTTTGTTCTTTACACCATTGTTCCATGTGAACAATTCATAACCTGCGCTGATGTACGGTTCCAATTGGTTGACACCGTTTTCATCGGTATACATGATATCGATGAACGGGAAAGGGGAAGAATTGCTTCCGCGCACATCCTCGATATTGGTATAAGTGAACAACAACTGGTTTGAAATCTTGTCGTTGAAACGGCTGTGCAAGTCAGCAGACCAAGACTGCACCTTGTTATCCATTGAATACATCGAATTGGCGTAAGACATGGATTGAGGACCTACACGGTAAGTCCCATACAAACGGTAACCTGTATCGCAAGAGTTGCCGTTAGGGGCGTTCCATGCAGTATTCTTCGTGTTGTTATAACGCAAGCTCAAGCGATGCTGGTCTGTAATGTTCCAGTCAACACGAGCCAAAATCTTCATATTTTTCTCATCAGCAGGGAAATCGGTATATGAACCCGTGTCGTAGCCATACTTCTCTTTCAAATGCTTTGAAACTTTTTCCAAGTCGGAAGCATACGTACGGGAAATCATCCCACCTGCTTCTTCCCCAGCTTCACGTGCACGGTATTTGATCACTTCTCCCGGAGTTTTTTCGTGCTCAAAGTTAGCGAAGAAGAACAACTTGTTCTTGATGATCGGTCCGCCCAAAGTGAAACCGTAAGTAGTCTTGGATTCATCGGCACGTGCTCCCAAATCTTCCCCGTCGATGCGGTTACCACGCATATCTTGGTTGCGGTAATAGGTATAAGCTGTACCTTTGAAAGTATTTGTACCTGATTTGGTAATGGCGTTGATTCCACCACCGATGAAGTTGGTCTGGCGTACATCGAACGGTGCGATAACCACCTGCACCTCTTCAATGGCATCCATGGAGATAGGATTACCGCCACCCGGCAGATTGGAAGACAAACCAAAATTGTTATTGAAATTGGCACCATCGATGGTGAAGTTAGTAGAACGGCCGTCACCACCCGCCATGCTCATGCCAGAAGCGTATGGGGAAAGACGTGCTATATCCGAGATGCTACGGTTTACTGTTGGCAATTGTGTAATCTGTGAAGAAGAGATATTAGTCGTGGCACCCGTCTTTTCATTGCTGAATTTGGAACGGGAAGCTGTGACAACAACTTCTTCCAATGCTTCCGAAGATTCTTTCAATTCGACATTCAAACTGTAAGTTTCACCTAATTGAAGTTGCACCCCAGTGTAAACTGAAGATTGGTAACCAACGTAAGAGACCGTAACTTTGTACGGACCACCTGTACGCATACCTTGGAGGTCAAATCGGCCATCAACATTCGTGACAGTTCCATACGTCGTACCGGAAGGCTCATGCACAGCGACAATCGTTGCACCAATGACTGCTTCCCCGTTCGATTGAACTTTACCGCTCATACTTGCCGTCGTTATTTGGGCAACGGCAGAAAGTGTACACAAAATACTGAACAAGCTCAGTAAAAACAAACTGTGTAATTGTTTAAGCATATTGATAAATGTTTAGTTAAAAATGTATGCAAAGATATTCATTAAAGGGCACTCCGCATGTCGCTTTTGCATTACAAGTATATTACAATGCGCTAACAAAATTTGGGTGCTCATAGAACAATCCGTTAAGATATTCAGCAATAGCAAAATTGCCCCTTTATTTTTTCCGCAAAAGTACTATTTTATAAAAGAAAGGGCAACTGTTTAGGAAAGAAAAATTTCACAAGTTTTTACGATAAAAAAACAGAGGGCAAGAGATTACAAATCGTTTCTCTTGCCCCCGATTATGTGATGATTTTATAATTACATCGTGCTACGTCTGCTTAAATTAATTCGGCAGCCTTCAGTATCGAGTCCACAGCTACATCGAGACCATCGGCATTTTTTCCTCCGGCAGTTGCAAAATGAGGTTGCCCTCCCCCGCCTCCTTGAATTAATTTGGAAGCATCCTTGACCAATTTGCCGGCATTCAAGCCCTCCTTCACCAAAGAGTCGGAGATGGAAACCATCAAAGCGCATTTTTCACCGTCTTTGATTCCAGCGACGAAGAATACCTTTTCATCGGAAGGAGCTTCTCCCTTAATTTGGAAAGCAAGGTCTTTGATGGCATCCACGCTCGCCTTGCCTTTGAAAACGATAAGTTTTACACCATTACGAACGACTGCTTTTGCAATCAGTTCTTTCTTCAGCGCTTGGACTTTTTCTTTGATGTATTCGCCTACTTGTTTCTTCAATTCCGCATTTTCTTCAATTGACTTGCGGATTGTCTGGGCCAGATTCGGGACATTGTTGAATAAAGCACGAAGCTCCTTCAAAGTATCTTGCAACATGAAGGTATAGTCCTCCGCTTTCTCCGCAGTAACAGCTTCGATACGCCGGATGCCTGCAGCGACAGAGCTTTCAGAGACCACCCGCAACGAACCTATCATGCCGGTAGAAGGGATGTGGGTTCCACCACATAGCTCGATGGAGTTACCATATTTGACGACACGCACCTTGTCGCCGTATTTTTCACCAAAGAGAGCCATAGCCCCTAATTTCTTGGCTTCATCGATAGGCATATTGCGATATTCTTCCAACTTATAGTCTGCCCGAATCTTTTCCCCAACCGCTTGTTCCACTTTGCGGATTTCCTCATCCGTCACCTTTTGGAAATGAGAAAAGTCAAAGCGTAACACGTCAGGCGATACGTACGAACCTTTCTGCTCGACGTGTTTCCCTAACACTTCGCGTAAAGCTTCATGTAACAAATGGGTCGCCGAGTGGTTGCACTCGCATTGGATTCTCTTCTTTACATCAATTTTGGCAACAAAGTCAGCTGTTATGTCTTGAGGCAATTTCTCAATGATATGGATAGGCAAGTTGTTTTCACGCTTGGTGTCGACAACAGCAATCTTTTCATCGCCGTTGATTAGCCATCCGGTATCTCCTACTTGTCCACCCATCTCCGCATAAAAAGGCGATTTGTCCAAAACGACCTGATATTGTGTCTTGTTCTTCTGTTTGATTTGACGATAACGTAAGATTTCCGCATCGCACTCGAAGAAATCATATCCGACGAACTCTGTTTCTCCCTCCTTGATGGTAATCCAGTCGCCTGTCTCGACAGCGGCTGCGTTACGGGCACGTTCTTTCTGCTTTTGCATTTCAACATTGAACTCATCAATGTTCGCATCCATGCCATTTTCCCGTAAAATCAATTCTGTCAAGTCCAAAGGGAAACCGTATGTGTCATAAAGGACGAAAGCGTCCACGCCGCTTAATGTCTTGCTGCCACTCTTTTTTGTCTCTTCCATTTTTTTCTCCAACAAACGGATGCCGGTTTCCAAGGTGCGCAAGAAAGAGTTTTCCTCCTCATGTATGACGCGCTCGATTAAAGACTTCTGAGCTTCCAACTCAGGGTAAGCATCCCCCATCGTTTCGATCAATGCCGGAAGCAACTTGTAAATGAAGGCATCTTTGAAACCCAAGAAGGTATAGCCATACCGGACGGCGCGACGTAAAATCCGGCGAATCACATATCCGGCTTTGGCGTTTGACGGCAGCTGTCCATCGGCAATGGAGAATGCTACTGCGCGCAGATGGTCGGCAACCACACGCATCGCAACATCCACATCTTCGTCTTTCCCGTATTCTTTGCCGCACATTTTGGAAATAGCCTGGATGATTGGCTGGAAAATGTCAGTATCGTAGTTTGAGTGCTTGCCTTGCAAAGCGCGAACCAAACGTTCAAATCCCATGCCCGTGTCGATTACATTCATGGACAGTTTTTCCAAAGAGCCATCAGCTTTACGGTTGTATTGCATGAACACCAAGTTCCATATTTCTATGACTTGCGGGTTGTCTTTGTTCACCAATTCACGTCCTGGAATTCTTTCTTTTTCTTCGGGAGTGCGGGAGTCCAGATGGATTTCAGAACAAGGACCGCAAGGTCCCGTATCGCCCATTTCCCAAAAATTATCATGTTTGTTCCCATTGATTATATGGTCTGCGGGGACATGCTTAAGCCAATATTTCTCCGCTTCATCGTCTCGCTCCAGATTCTCTTCGGGTGAACCTTCAAATACAGTGACGTAAAGGTCTGCCGGATCCAAATGCAAAACATTTACTAAATATTCCCATGCCATATCGATGGCACCTTCTTTGAAATAATCACCAAAGCTCCAGTTGCCTAACATCTCGAACATGGTATGGTGATATGTGTCATGGCCAACCTCTTCCAAATCGTTATGCTTTCCACTGACACGAAGGCATTTCTGAGAGTCGGCACGTCTGCGGGGCTCCGGTTCACATGTGCCAAGGATAATATCTTTCCATTGATTCATCCCTGCATTTGTGAACATCAATGTAGGATCATCTTTCAACACCATAGGGGCAGATGGAACAATCGTGTGCCCCTTAGAAGCGAAATACGCTTTAAATGATTCTCGGATTTCTTTTGCTGTCAACATAATATAATTGTATCGTTCTCGTTAATATTCTGAAAAACAATTTGCAAAAGTATAGTAAATTATTATTTTTGCAGCTATCCAAACATCAAAATATTCAATGAAACTTTTTAAAAGTCGCAATACATATTATAGATATAATCCTAAAACGCTCGATTATGAACGAGTTTATCCTTCCATTAAAGACCGGATATTTTCCGTTTTGCGCCATTTAAGTACGGGAGTCGCATTCGGAATAGCTACTTTTTTTGTCATGATATATGTTGTAGATTCTCCAACAGAATCGCAGCTCAGGAAAAAGAACAGGCTGTTGCAAACGCAATATGAAGTACTTGACTTGCGTTTGAACAATGCCTTGGAAATACTGGATGATATACAACAACGTGATGAAAATTTGTACAGGGCTATTTTCCAAGCTGAATCTATTCCTGAATCTGTCCGGAAATCCGGTTATGGGGGCACGAATCGTTATAAGCATTTGCTGGAGGCTTCTAACTCTGAATTAGTGGTTTCCACTACCCGGAAAATGGACATGCTCCGGAAGCAGTTGTATATCCAGTCCAATTCGTTTGAGGAATTGATAAAAATGGGGCAGAACCAGAAAGAACGCAACCAATGCATTCCAGCCATTCAACCAATATCCAATAAAGATTTGAAACAGACGGCCTCAGGCTATGGCATGCGCATAGACCCGATCTACAGGACACCTCGTTTCCATTCCGGCATGGATTTTTCCGCAAAAACAGGAACTGATGTCTATGCGACCGGAAATGGAAAGGTCACGATGGCAGGATGGAAGCAAGGCTATGGCAATTGCATCGTCATCAACCATGGTTATGGCTTTCAGACTTTATACGGGCATCTCAGCAAATACAAAGTACGGGTAGGGCAAAAAGTGAAACGCGGCGAAGTGATTGGCGAAGTGGGCAACACGGGCAAATCGACGGGATCGCATTTGCATTATGAGGTGCTGGTGAGAGGGAAACATGACAACCCATCAAAATATTATTATATGGATTTGACACCAGAGGAGTATGACCGGATGATACAGATTGCCGAGAATCATGGGCAGGTCATGGACTAATTAATATGTGTTGGGATGGAAGAGAAAAGTGAAATAGCGCAGAAGTTATACTATTCAATCGGTGAAGTGGCAGAAATGTTCGACTTGAAAGATTCAACGCTTCGCTTTTGGGAGAAAGAATTTAACATCATCAATCCTCGCAAGAACGAAAAAGGCACCCGTTTTTATAAGGAAGAAGATATTAATGCGGTTCGTGTCGTCTATTATTTGCTTAAAGAACAGAAATTGACATTGGCGGGTGCCAAGAAAAAACTGAAGGAGAACAGGGAGGGGGTAGTCAAACAGGCAGAATTGATGAATCGCTTGCAGCAAATAAAGAAAGAACTTCTTGACTTAAGACAGGCTTTTGACCAGTTGGAGTCGCATTGATGGAAAATATTTCACAAAAAGAAAGACAAAAACAGAAGTTTACCAATAAAAAAACAGTAATTTCGTCCATTAATTTAGTATATCAAACATTAAGAATAATCTATATGGAAGTAACAGGAAAAATAATCGCTGTCCTGCCTCTTCAAGGAGGTGTAAGCAAAGCCGGCAACGAATGGAAGAAGCAAGAATACGTTTTAGAAACTCATGATCAATATCCTAAAAAAGTATGTTTTCAGTTGTTCGGTGCGGATAGAATTGCTCAAGCAGCAATTCAACCAGGAGAAGAGTTGACAGTATCGTTTGATATTGATAGCCGCGAATACCAAGGCCGTTGGTACACTTCTATCAATGCGTGGAAAGTAGAGCGTCCTGCTGCAGCAGCTAATCCTTCTTCCGTCACTCCTGCAGATGCCGTTCCATCGGGAATGCCTACCATAGCCCCAGACTCGGCATCATCAGTTCCCACCGACGACTTGCCTTTTTAAACGTGAAATAAAAAAACGGCCAATTGCATTGTTTCATTTTGCAAGCGGCCGTTTTTTATATTCAACGATGCCTTGCATTAATCGGCGACTCGTGCGACCGACTTTATGCTTTCAATTTTGGAAAGACGCACACATAACTTCTGGATATCCTCCACGTCATGGACTTTCAACTTGATACGTCCTGCAAATACCCCGTCTTTCGCTTCGATTAACAGTCTGGTTATGTCTACATTGAACTCATTGGATATAATCCTCGTTATATCATTCAATACCCCTACCGCATCTATTCCTTTTACTTCCAACATTGCTTCGAATGAAACATTTTGATGGCTGCTCCAAACTGTGTTCAATATTCTCTCCCCAAAGCTGCTCTTCAAACGCATAGCAATGGAACATGAACGTTTATGCACAACTACTTTGCCATCATCATTGATGAAGCCCAATGACTCATCCCCGGGGATAGGCTTGCAACAATCTGCAAGTATATAACTTTTATTCAGCTCATCCTCACGAAGCAAATAAGGCTTTTTCTTGTCAAATACCGGTTTCTTTTCATTTGCTTCCTCTTCCATCTTTTCATCTGAAGATTTGGTAGCCATCCGCAGAGCTTGCTTTACATACTTGAAAAGCGGATTGTCATTTTTCTCTTTAATGACCTTATGGATGTTGTCCGGTAAAACCACTTCCCCTTTTTCCACAGAATAGTATAAATCATCTCGTTTATTGAATCCAAAGTACATGGCGAGTTTGTCCTGGTTTTGCGTGGAAGGTTCTTCTTTGGCACGCTGGAAAGCATCTAAAACCAAGGCTTCACCGTTTTTGACAGCCTCTTTCCTCGCTTTTTTGATGACAGCCGTGATTTTTGTGCGCGCTCGAGCCGTGGTGACAAAGTTCAGCCATTCGGGTTGTGGGTTTTGTGAACGCGAAGTCAAAACCTCCACCTGATCACCGCTCGATAATTTGTGGCTCAACGGTACCAGCTTGTGATTGACTTTTGCACCTATGCACTTGTTGCCGACATCCGAGTGAAGGGCATAGGCAAAATCAAGGGCCGTGGCTCCTTGTGGCAAAGTCTTTATATCCCCTTTCGGCGTGAATACAAAAATCTCGGAAGAAAAAAGGTTCAGCTTTATGGTATCCAAGAAGTCCAAAGCGTTAGGATCTGGATTCTCCAAGATTTCCGTGATTGTCTGCAGCCATTTGTCTAATTCCGTATCTTCATCCACATGATTCTCCTTATATTTCCAATGTGCGGCAAATCCTTTTTCCGCAATTTCATCCATGCGGCGGCTGCGTATTTGTATCTCTACCCATTGCCCGTCCGGTCCCATCACGGTCATGTGCAGGGCTTGGTAACCATTTGCTTTGGGACGGCTGACCCAATCCCGGATTCGGTCGGGACGAATCCTGTAAATGTCCGTGATAGCCGAATAAATATCCCAGCATTGGTTTTTTTCGTCAACGCCAGGCAGCGGGTCAAAAATAATGCGTACGGCGTAGATGTCATAGATGTCTTCAAAAGGAACTTTCTTCGCCTCCATCTTGTTCCAGATTGAATAAATGGACTTGACCCTTGCTTTCATTTCATAGTTAAGCCCCATGCTTTTTAATTTGGCATCAACAGGAACAGCAAAATGTTGGAAAAGTCGCTCCCGCATAGGGGCGGTCTCTTCCAGTTTCCTTGAAATCATTTCAAATTCATGCGGGTGCTCATACTTGAAACTCAAATCTTCCAGCTCCGTTTTGATGGAGAATAAGCCTAAACGATGAGCCAAGGGGGCATACAGATAAAGGGTTTCGCCTGCGATTTTGAACTGTTTCGCAGGAAGCATGGAACCCAAAGTCCGCATATTATGAAGCCTGTCAGCGATTTTGATTAAAATGACACGAATATCATCGCTCATAGTCAGCAGCAGCTTTCGGAAATTCTCGGCCTGGGCAGACGCCTGTTCGCCGAATATGCCACCGGATATCTTTGTCAATCCATCAACGATTTGAGCAATTTTCTCCCCAAACATGTTTTGGATATCTTCGACAGTATATTCAGTGTCTTCCACGACATCATGCAGCAAAGCAGAGCAAATAGAGGTCGAGCCAAGGCCCATTTCGCTACAAACGATTTTGGCAACGGCAATCGGATGCATGATGTAGGGTTCGCCTGAACGTCTTTTCACACCGCTATGAGCTTGCTTTGCAAAATTGAATGCTTTCGTAATAAGCTCTACCTTGCGGCGGTGATTTGAATTCAAATAATCATTTAGCAAGTCATTGAATCCTTCCTGAATCATACGCTCATCCGGTGACAAAGTAGATAAATCTACTGTCGGAAGTTGTTCCGTAGAATTTAGTTTATCTTTCGTGTCGTCCATTGCATTATCTCCTGCTTTATTGTCTACGCACAAATGTAGGAAATTTTTGTTAATGGAAACGTTTTTCGACAGAAATTTATCGGTTATCCTACAGGAATCCTTATAACTTGTCCCGGCATGATTTTAGTATCAGATAATTTGTTGGCTTTTTTGATGTCTTGCGCAGTTACCCCGGGATATTTTGATGCTATGGAGTAAAGGGATTCTCCATGACGGACTTTATGTGAGATGAAACCATTGGCTTGCTTTCCTTTTGCAGAGGATGACGTGGATGCCTGGCCACTTTTGCTTTTATTTGCAGCATGCATGACTCCCCCGTTATCAACGAACAGCTTCAATCTTTTCCCTCGCTGCAAACGGTAGGATGGCAGTTTGTTCCATTTCTTAATATCGCTTGGAGTCACTCCGTATCGGTTTGCGATGGTATAAATATTTTCATTCCTCAGAACCACATGGGTTATTGTCTCCCGGGTAGCGGCAGACAATGACGCGCCCCCGCTAAGTGTCATCATGTATTCCGGAAGGAGTTCTTGCGTTTTATAGGCATAAATTTCTTTTTCTTTGTCTACAAACGAGAATGTTTCCGCTGCTGGCAGTTTTAAGACAGAAGCTTCCGTGCTGTTCCCCGGAACTATGTCGCGCCTGTATTGCGGGTTCAAGGCTCTCAGCTGTGCGATGTCGACATTCAAGACATCCGCGACTTGTCGCAAATGGAGCATTTTGTGGATATGCAAAGTATCGGTAGCCATGGGAAGATTTGTCGACACGGGACATAGATTATGGTCACAATAGTAATTCATGACATAATTGGCGGCAATGAAGAGGGGGACATACGAACGGGTCTCTTTCGGCAAATAAGGGAATATCTCCCAAAAGTTGGTTTTGCCTCCAGAGCGTTTTATTGCCTTATTGACATTGCCCGGGCCACAGTTGTAAGAAGCCATGACCAAATTCCAATCTTTATAGATGGCGTACATGTCGATAAAATACCGGCAGGCTGCGTCCGTGGCTTTTACAGGGTCAAGGCGGTCGTCAACCAAGCTGTTTATCGTCATGTCGTACATTTTCCCAGTAGGAAGCATGAATTGCCATAATCCGCAAGCCCCCACTTTGGATATCGCTACCGGATTAAGGGCGCTTTCGACCACGGCCAAATACTTTAATTCCAAAGGCAGCTGATATTTGTCCAAAACCTTTTCAATGATGGGGAAATAAAAATCCGCCATGCCGAGCATGTAACGGACCAAACCCCTCCTTCGTTCCGTATACAAGTCGATGCAATCTCTCACCACGTTGTTATATGGCATCGGAATAACACGCGGCAGTCTTGCCAGTCTGTCTGCGTAGACAGAATCCGGGAAGAATACGTTCTCCGTGTCGTCATGGCAGAAATCTTCCTTTTTGGTGAAATATTGCACATGCCAGGAACGAAGCAAACTGTCAATATCGGAATCGAGACTTTCGGGAATTAGTCCGATAATTTCCTTTTTGATGGAGTCATTGTCCACCCGTAGGTTGTTTTGCGCCTTTAGCGGCAGGGCCAGACATATACTAATACTAAGCGAGAACGCTAAAAAGAGAAATTGTTTCATCTTGTCTCAAAATTTTAAACTACAATTCAGCCCATATGTCCGCGAGCTATAGACCGTCTGGGGAGAAACCGCCGGTTCCCAGTGCATCGATAAATCGGGGGAAATGTCAAAGTCGAATAATTGGGCATCTACATATGCGTCGATGACAGACAACGCATAGACTCCGATTGTGATAAATATGCTCAAATCGCGGTAACGGCGATAATAATCCTTCCTGTTTTTCAGTGCCGTTTGGAAACTGGTATTCTTCAAATAATTTTCAGGGTCGGCACCTGCAGGGATGAAATCTTGCCAGCTCTTGTTGTATTCTTCAACCGGCCTGTTAGGAGCTTCCGCATCTTCCATGATGTCCATGTAGGCGGTAGAATAATCTTGATAATTCCGGTTGTTCCAAGTGACCGCATAAAAGCATCCCATCAGTCCGCCGTACACGATCGGTAGTTTCCAGTATTTCCGATTGTATATTTGTCCCAATCCCGGGACAATGGCCATAAGGACCGCTTTTTTTGGATCAGGCTTGAATTGTAATTCCATCTTCCCGGGAGAAGGCAACGAGTCCGCCTTTTGCATGACCGCTTGGACCGCGGAGTCGGCTTCGGCCTCGATCCGGATGGAATCAACCGTCGCCATTGACCGTTCGGACTGGGCTATGCCATTCAACGGGAAGAGCCATATGCCTATAAACACAAGAATAACTCTGTAAATCATTTTATATTGTCCAATAGGCTGATGAGTTTCTCTAATTCTTCTTCAGACGCAAACGGGATAGTAATCTTTCCCTTCCCCTTCTTGTTGCAAACCAGTTGTACTTTTGTCTGGAAGAAATTGGAGAGCTGTTCTTTTAACAGGTCGAACTCTTCAGACGGGGCCTCTTTTGTCCCCGTTTTTTTCTTTATGGTCTGCTCTCCGTCAGAAATGGAACGCACAATTTCCTCGACTTGCCGCACGGACAAGCCGTCTTGGATGATTTGCTCGTACAATGCCAATTGCGCCTCGGGGTCTTCTACCGGTATCAATGCCCGCGCATGTCCCATGTCGATGCGTTTGTCTTTCAGTCCGACTTGAATCTCAGCCGGCAGTTTCAGGAGACGCAGGTAGTTGGCAATGGTCGTCCTTTTCTTTCCGACGCGCTCGCTTAGCTTCTCCTGCGTCAACCCGTAGTTGTCAATCAATTTCTGGTAGGCCAAAGCGATTTCGATTGAATTTAAATCCTCGCGCTGGATGTTTTCAATCAATGCCATTTCGACGACGTTGTCGTCTTCGGCCGTACGGATGTATGCCGGGATTGTGGTCAGCCCGGCAGCGAGTGAAGCCCTGTAACGCCTCTCCCCGGAAATAATCATGTATTTGTCGGGCCCGACCTCTTTCACCGTGATTGGCTGGATAACCCCCAACGCACGGATGGAAGTTGCCAGCTCGTCAAGCGTCCCAGGTTCAAAAGCAGAACGGGGTTGTTCCGGATTGGGTTGAATCTTGCTCAACTCAATCTCGCTGATGGACGACGAACCTCCGGTTTTCAAATCATCCATAGTGATCAAAGCGTCCAAACCACGGCCCAAAGCCGATCTTTTCATTGCCATGACAGTCTTACTTTAACTATTTTCATTGTGCGCTGTTCTTTTCGATCAACTCTTGCGCCAGCTGCATGTAGTTGAGCGAGCCTTTGGAATCAGCATCATATAAAATAACGGGCTTCCCATAGCTCGATGCCTCGCTGAGCTTGACATTGCGCTGGATGACCGTATTGAATACCAAGTTTTGGAATGGCCGTTTCACCTCCTCGTAAATCTGGTTGGCCAGACGGAGGCGGGAGTCATACATGGTCAGCAAAAACCCCTCGATTTCCAAGGAAGGATTCAACTTGGACTTGATAATCTTTATCGTGTTCAGCAGTTTGCTGATGCCTTCAAGGGCGAAATATTCACATTGTACGGGGATGATGACGGAGTCCGCCGCTGTCAGCGCGTTGACCGTAATCAGCCCCAGTGACGGGGAGCAATCGATAAGGATATAGTCGTACACTTTTTTCAGCGGAGCTAAAAGCCGCTTTAAGATTTGCTCCCGGTTGTCCATGTTCAACATTTCTATCTCTGCACCGACCAAATCGATGTGTGAGGGAATGATGTCCAGTTTGTCCAATTCAGTCTGGACGATTGCGCCTTTCGCCTCTTCCCCGTTTACCAAGCATTCGTAAATCGACAATTTCACACTTCGAATGTCTATGCCCAATCCGGATGAAGCGTTCGCTTGGGGATCTGCGTCAACAACCAAAACTTTCTTTTCAAGCGTTGCTAATGATGCCGCCAAATTAATAGTGGACGTAGTTTTCCCCACGCCGCCTTTTTGATTAGCCAAAGCGATAATCTTTCCCATAATTTGTTTAATCCTTTTGTTTCACGATGCAAAACTAAGCATTAAAAGCCGAAACAAAATGGTTTGTCTTAAAACATTGTTCGATTTGTTGATAACTTATCCGAACTGTTGAAAACCTTGCAAAGGTAACAAAATAATTGAAAAACACTTCTAAAGTGGCTGGCAAAACGTCCGGCACCTGAGAAGGAAGTGCGACCATCTCATTGAAGCAAAAACCGGGAACGATTGCGTCCGTCCCGGGAAACGGCCGCATCCATTCAGGGAAATGACTGCATCCATCTGCGGGGATTCCCCCGAATCATTCATGCGCGCCAAGGGATTCATTGCCGGATTTGTCCCAAGCGGCATCCGCAAGGCCACGATTGCGCACGCAATCATTTGAAAAACCTTTGCTTTTTATTAATTAGTATTAATCAAAGTTTTTTTATTCTTCATTATTACCGATATAAGAAAATAAAGTATAGTTTTGCAGCTTGATAATGAATGATAAGAGTAAGGAAAAAGAATATAATCATTATAACATTTAAACTTACAGTAAAATTATGAACAGAAAGTTTTTATTGCCATTTTTGATGTTGGCAGCGATTTTGGCTTTTTCTTCTTGTTCTAACAAGTTGAAACCTCTTACCGAGGAGTACATCAAGGCAGAGCCTCAGCCTCTTGAAGCTATTGGCGGTCAAGTTCCTGTAACTATTAATGCCACAATTCCGGCAAAATGGTTCAACAAGAAAGCTGTCGTAACAGTCACTCCGGTATTACGCTATGCCGGTGGCGAGGCATGGGGCACAGCTTATACCTACCAAGGCGAGAAAGTGAAAGGGAACAACCAGGTTGTTCCTTACAAGGAAGGAGCAAATGTGACGATGAAGTCTTCATTCGCCTACAAGCCTGAAATGAAAAAATCTGAATTGTATCTTACTTTCGACGCAAAGATTAAGAACAAGACAGTCAAATTGCCAGACGTGAAAATCGGCGAAGGCGTTATCGCCACTTCCGAATTGGCAGACGCGGCCACGGCCAACGCAGCTATCGCAGCAGATAAATTCCAGCGCATCATCAAAGAAGCTCATGACGCAAGCATCATGTTCTTGATCCAACAAGCTGAACTTCGCTCAAAAGAATTGAAGAAGGAAGAAGTTTCGGACTGGAAAGACTTGGTCAAGAATGCCGACGAAGCTCCTAACCAGAATGTCGCAATCGAGATCCAGGCTTACGCATCTCCTGATGGTGGTGTAAAATTGAACACTGGTTTGGCTGAAAGACGTGAAAAGAACACGGACAAATACTTGGCTAAGGAATTGAAGAAAATGAAAGTCGACGTTCCTGTAGATGCCAAATATACCGCTCAGGACTGGGAAGGCTTCCAGGAATTGGTTTCCAAGTCTAACATCCAAGACAAAGACTTGGTTTTACGTGTCTTGTCAATGTATTCCGATCCGGAACAACGTGAAAAAGAAATCAAGAATATCTCTTCTGTATTCAGCACGTTGGCTGAAGAAATCTTGCCTAAATTGCGTCGTTCTCGCTTGGTGGCAAACATCGAGATTATCGGCAAGTCCGATGACGAGATCACAGCTTTGGCAAAGAACGACCCGAAGGCTTTGAACGTGGAAGAAATCCTTTATGCAGCCACATTGACAAAAGACAATGCGGAAAAAGCTCGTATCTACAACAAGGCTTCTGAACTTTATCCAAACGACTATCGTACTTGGAACAACGTAGGTATGATGGCCTTCCGCGCTGGTGACTTGGCAAAAGCAGAACAAATGTTCAACAAGGCTAATTCTGTCAAGAACAACCCTGAATCAAATATGAACTTAGGTTTGATAGCTTTGACAAAAGGCGACCAGGCAAAAGCTCAGCAATTGTTTGGCAGCGCATCTGGCGTAGCTGAATTGAGTGAAGCGTTGGGCGTTCTTTATTTGAAACAAGGCGAATGGGCAAAAGCCGCTAATTCTTTTGGCTCTGTCAAGTCAAACAACGCTGCTTTGGCTCAGATTTTGACAAAAGACTATAGCAAGGCATCTCAGACTTTGAACGCTGTCCCTGCTCCGGACGCTATCACTTCTTACTTGAAGGCTATCGTCGCAGCTCGTACAAATGACGCTAACGGCGTAGTAAGCAACCTGAAAGCTGCCATCGCCAAAGATAGCTCATTGGCCAAGGAAGCCGCTAATGATTTGGAATTCGCCAAATATGCGACAAATTCCGATTTCACATCTTTGGTGAAATAACCAAGTGATTTCAATAATCACACGACATAAGGAAGAGCCCTTTTTAAGGGTTCTTCCTTTTTTATGCCTTTCAGGAAAGCATCTTCTCGGATACTTTTTATAATTTTGCAGTGCTAAAATTCAAACGATGCGTAAAATCCATTTAATTTCAATTTCTGACCCACTCATCTATGAACTTGCTCTGGCAATTCGTGACAGAGGGTACGATGTTACCGTTTCCGGAGAACATGTCCCCGAAAATGTGCGAGCTGTTCTGGAGGGAAAAAGCATTGGTTGTTTCGGAGATGGATGGTATCCCGACAGGCTGACAAAAGAGACTCAATCGGTTGTATTAGGAAGCTTGGTGACCAAGGATAACCCCGAGCTGTTACGCGCGAAAGAACTGGGCCTACTTGTCCTTTCCATTCCTGAATTCATCTACCAAAGGACTAAAACGAAAATCCGCGTGGTGGTGACGGGCAGCCGTGGAAGAAGAGCCATTTTGTCAATGATTGTGGCAGCGCTGAAAAAACAGAATTTACCTTTTGATTATGCCACGACAAGCGACGTGGCTTTGTTGGACAAACATTTGCATTTTAGCTTCGAGTCAAGGATTGCACTGATTGAAGGAGATGAGCATATTGCTTCTGTGCTGGAAAAACGGTCACA
The DNA here is from genome assembly GCA_937890135.1 of uncultured Parabacteroides sp. Classification (GTDB taxonomy): domain Bacteria; phylum Bacteroidota; class Bacteroidia; order Bacteroidales; family Tannerellaceae; genus Parabacteroides. The sequence goes on along the minus strand of CALBYC010000146.1, from coordinate 9,888 downwards.
GCTGGAATTTTACCGGCCTCATATAGCCGTAATGACCAATTTGAAATGGAATGTATCTCATGACCATGAATCGCCCGAGGCGTTCATGAATACGTATCGCTGTTTCTCCACTTCCATAGAAAGAGAAGGCAAATTGATTTATTTCGGAGGCGACCCCACTATTTCCGAATTGGTAGAGGAAGTCCGGTCAGATATAACGGCTATTCCTTTTGAAGAGCACCCGACCGTACAGCGCGGAGGGATGACCTGCTTACAGACCCGTTATGGCGATTATCCGGTGAATGTATTAAATAAATATTTTCTGGTAAATGTGAATGCCGCCCGCCTGACTTGTCGTCAATTGGGTGTTAAAGATGTAGATTTTTATCAGGTGATTTCTGATTTTACTTTATCCTTATCCGTATGATTATAGCACAACAAAAACGTAAAGAAAATATTTGTGAATATTTGCTTTATATGTGGCAGGTGGAAGATTTGATAAGAGCGAATCATTTTGACATGGAGCAGATTCGTGAGCATGTCATTTCACGTTACCAGCAACCTGATGAAACAAAGGAAAAGATTGCTGCTTGGTACGAAGAGTTGATTGAAATGATGCGAAGCGAAGGAGTCATGGAATCCGGCCATATCCAGCTGAACAAAAATGTGATTATTTCTTTGACTGATTTGCATCTTCGTCTATTGAAATCTCCGAAAGAAATGGTATACGGCGCAGCTTATTACAAGACGTTGCCCTATATCGTCCAGCTGAGAGCTAAATCCGGGGGAAAAGATATTCCGGAAATTGAAACATGCTTTACGGCCTTGTATGGATACCTCATGCTCCGCATGCAGGGGAAGGAGGTTTCGAATGAAACGATGGAAGCAATCAAACAGATATCCTCATTCTTGGCGTTGTTGGCTGAAAAATACAAGGCGGACATGAATGGGGAGATTGAATGGGAGGACTAAGATGGACACAATATTAGTGACTGGCAGCAAAGGACAGTTAGGTTCATCCCTTCGCTCTCAAACGGGAACGTGCAGCGACTATCGTTTCTTGTTTGCGGACATTGACACATTGGACATATGCGACAAAAGGGCTTTGGAGTCATTTGTAAAAGAAAACAAAGTCAACTATATCATAAATTGCGCGGCTTATACGGCAGTGGAAAGAGCTGAAGAAGATAAGGAAAAATGCGAATCGATAAATCACAATGCCGTCAAGAATATCGCAGAAGCCGCTTTGACCATAGGTGCCAAGGTGTTCCATATATCTACTGATTATGTCTTTGACGGGCGTTCCAGCGTTCCATACAAAGAAGGTGACGCTGTTTGCCCCATATCCATATATGGGAAAACAAAGCGCCAAGGGGAAGAAGAGCTGTTAAGGTCTTGCCCGGACACTTCTATCATTATCCGGACGGCTTGGCTTTATTCTGAGTTCGGGAACAATTTTATGAAAACAATGCTGCGGTTAGGGGCAGAACGTACTTCTTTGCCTGTTGTCTTTGACCAAGTGGGCACGCCTACGTGTGCTTATGATTTGGCTTCAGCTTTATTGTCAATCTTAGATCAATCCATTAAAGGCTTATTCATTCCAGGCATTTATCATTATTCAAATGAAGGGGTATGCAGTTGGTATGATTTTGCCGTGAAGATTATGCAACTTGCAGGACTGCCTGCCAAAGTTTTTCCGATAGAATCAGATGAATATCCCACCAAGGCTGCCCGTCCGCATTATAGCGTCTTGAACAAGAGCCGGATAAAGTCTGTTTACAATTTGGATATTCCTCATTGGGAACAAAGCCTCGTGCTTTGCTTGAATAGGTTGAAGGAGTTAGAGTAATCATATAAATAAAACAATACATAAATGGGGCAATACTCAGCTGAAATAAAAAAAAGAAGAACTTTTGCGATAATCAGCCATCCGGATGCCGGTAAGACAACGTTGACTGAGAAATTATTGCTTTTTGGAGGAGCTATCCATGTGGCGGGAGCCGTCAAGTCGAACAAAATAAAGAAAACAGCCACTTCCGACTGGATGGAGATAGAGAAACAACGTGGTATCTCAGTCGCCACTTCCGTCATGGCTTTTGATTATGCAAATCACAAGATTAATATTCTGGATACTCCCGGCCATCAGGATTTTGCCGAAGATACTTTCCGCACATTGACGGCAGTGGACAGCGTCATCATTGTGATTGACATTGCGAAAGGAGTCGAAGCACAAACGCGCAAATTGATGGAAGTATGCCGTATGCGAAAGACTCCTGTTATCGTTTTTGTAAATAAAATGGACCGTGATGGTAAAGACCCGTTTGACTTGTTGGATGAAATAGAGGAGGAATTGCATATTCATGTACGTCCGCTAAGCTGGCCTATTGACATGGGGCAACGTTTTCGTGGAGTTTACAACATTTTTGAGAAAAAATTGAATCTGTACACCCCCAGCAAGCAATACGTTACCGAGAATGTGGAGTTTAAAGATATAAACAACCCTGAGCTGGAGAATTATATAGATGCGGCTCAAGCTGAAAAGTTGCGTGCCGACTTGGAATTGGTGGAGGGGGTATATCCCGAGTTCAACGTGGACACCTACTTGTCTGGAGACGTGGCTCCAGTTTTCTTCGGTTCCGCATTAAATAACTTTGGAGTCAAGGAACTATTGGATTGTTTTATCCAGATTGCCCCGTCGCCTCGCCCGGTACAAGCCGTAGAGCGCATGGTTGACCCAGAAGAGGATAATTTCACCGGATTCGTATTTAAAATCCATGCAAACATGGATCCTAACCATCGTAGCTGCATCGCTTTCGTGAAAATATGTTCCGGCAAATTTGAGAGGAATGTCAATTATAAGCATGTCCGCCTGGAAAAAATGATGCGCTTCAGCAGCCCGACCGCTTTCATGGCTCAAAAGAAAGAAGTCGTGGACGAGGCTTACGCAGGCGATATCATAGGTTTGCCCGACACGGGCAACTTTAAGATAGGGGACACATTGACTGCCGGCGAGGAGCTGCATTTCAAGGGATTGCCAAGCTTTTCGCCCGAGATGTTCAAATACATTGAGAATGCCGACCCGATGAAAGCCAAACAACTGAACAAGGGTATCGAGCAATTGATGGACGAAGGTGTCGCACAGCTGTTTGTCAACCAGTTCAACGGAAGGAAAATTATCGGTACGGTTGGCCAGCTGCAGTTCGAGGTGATACAGTATAGGTTGTTGCATGAGTACGGAGCGCAATGCCGTTGGGAGCCATTGCATTTATATAAAGCTTGTTGGATTGAAAGCGATAATGCGGCAATGCTGGATAATTTCAAAAAAAGAAAGGCACAATACATGGCGGTAGACAAGGATGGGCGTGATGTCTACTTGGCCGATTCGGCTTATGTGCTGATGATGGCACAACAAGATTTCCCTGATATTAAGTTCCACTTTACATCCGAGTTTTGATATGAGAACATGTTCATATTCGCTTTTGTCGTTTTGCCTGATCCTGCTCAGCGTGGTGAGCTGCGGGAAAGCACCGAAAGAGTATTATACTTATACCGGGCACTTGCATACCCCATACCATATCAAGTATGAATATGACAAACCATTGGATGGGGAGATTCAAAAGGAATTGGATCGTTTCTACCATTTATTCAATGCTTTCGATTCATCATCCGTCGTTTCACAGATTAATCGTAACCAGTTGACTGAAATAGAAGATTCCACTTTCCGTTCTTTGTTCAGGACAGCCATGCTGATTTCCGCATATACCGATGGTGCATATGACATAACGTGCGCACCATTGATTAATCTATGGGGATTTGGGTTTAGCAAAAAGGACAGCGTCACCCTTGAGCACATTGACAGCGTAAAACAGTTCATTGGGTACAAGAAAGTCCATTTGGACAAGGGAAAGATAACGAAAGACGACGCACGCCTTACCTTGAACTGCTCGTCCTTGGCAGATGGAACGGTATGCGACATGATTGCAGATCTTTTTGACAGCAAGGGCATTGCAAACTATATGGTTGAATTTGGCGGGGAAATCGTGACGAAAGGAGTAAACCAGAAAGGTGAATACTGGAAACTGGGCATCACACGCCCGGTAGATGACAACAGCGGGATGAGCCAGGACTTGACAGCCACGATTCGCCTTTGGCCTGAGGGGCAAACTCCGAAAACAGCGAGGAACAATGGGAGAAGAGGCATGGCAACGTCTGGCAATTACCGTAATTTCTACGTGAAAAACGGGAAAAAATATGCGCATACGATTGACCCCCGGGAAGGATGTCCTGTCCAACGAGATGTATTGAGTGCCACGATTATCGCCCCGACGGCAATGCTGGCCGATGCGTGTGCCACCGCTTGCATGGTATTAGGGTCTGGCGGAGCTGAAGTTTTGAAGCACAAATTACCCGAAATAGAGTATTTCCTTATTTGTTCGGGCGATTCGACAGGCTTTAAATATATCGAGTCTTCGGGATTCTCCAAATACCTGATATCGATGAACGAATGACTGAACGAATGACCGTAAGTGAACCGGATGCGGAAGGCAGATACGCCTCCCCCGCCCGGGTCACTTAGGTGTATGCTAATTGTATTCTTTTCCGTATATCAGCTGTGCATCAGCTATGAATTGCTTGATGCGCTGCTCTTCCTCTCTCCGGCATATCATCAGCACGTTCCCGGATTCTGCAATGATGCAATTGTCTATTCCTTGCACAACGACCAGTCTTTTAGGATCCTCTACAGCTATGACATTGCCTTTGCTCTCATAAATCATCGTTTTGTCGGTCAGCTTGACATTGTTGTCGATGTCTTTCTCTCCCATGTCGTACAGGGAACCCCACGTGCCTAAATCGGCCCAGCCGTAGTCCACGCATAACATATATACGTTGTCCGCCTTTTCCATGACAGCGTAATCGATGGAAATGTTTGGGCAATATGGGAAGTTTTGATGGATGAATGACTTTTCTTCAGGCGTGTTAAAAACAGGCGCACCTAAATCAAACCGGGCCGAAATTTCGGGCATGTATTTGTGGAGTGCCTTCTGGATTGCCGCCACATTCCATAAAAAGATGCCGGAGTTCCAGAAAAACTCGCCACTATCAAAGAAAATCTTGGCCAAGTCGTAATCCGGTTTCTCCGTGAAGGTCTTGACCTTGGCAAATCCGCCGGCATCCGCTTCATAGCCTTGTATATATCCGTATCCTGTTTCCGGCCTGCTCGGGCGAATGCCCATGGTCAACAGGGCGTCGCCGTGTTCTTGGACAAACAGCAACCCTTTCTTTACGCTTTCCATGAATACATCCTCATGGACTATCAGGTGGTCGCTCGGAGCCACTACGATATTGGCCTCAGGATTGATGGCTTGAATATGGTATGTCGCATATGCAATGCTGGGAGCAGTGTTGCGCCGTGTCGGCTCTAATAGAATCTGATTCTCGTCCAGCTCGGGTAATTGCCCCTTTATCAAATCGGAATAGGATTCGTTGGTAACGATATATATATTCTCTTGAGGTATAATCTTTGAGAAACGATCATAGGTCATTTGAAGCAAAGAACGTCCGGTTCCAAACAAATCAAGGAATTGCTTCGGATATGTTTCACGACTGAACGGCCAAAACCTGCTGCCTATCCCGCCTCCCATTATAACACAATAATTGTTTGTCATAGTTTCTATAGACTTAAAATATTAATATGCCTACAAATCTAACGAAATAATCGTTGATTTTAGTATCCTCCCTGAATATTTCTTCTTTTTTATGGTTGGCAGCGATATTGCATCAATGAATAGCAAAGGGAAAAGGAAACCAAAGCCAAGGCGGCGTTCTTATCGGATACCCGTCTTTTGGATTATGCAACTGATTGGGAACTAATGCCAAAAAGGTCACTACCTTTTCGGGAAAAGATAGTGGCCTTTTTGAAAAAACATGGCGACGAGAGAGACTCGCCTCCGGGGAAAGTCTGCTGGACGATGGGAGGACCCTCCTCCTATCCCGCAGGCTTTTCCTCCGCTATTTGTCCATCGTCACTTCTCACGTATGAAAATATTAATCGGCGTCCCGGTGAAGTTCCAGTTCTCCCGGAGCTTGTTTTCCAAGAAACGCTTGTAAGGCTCCTTTACCCACTGGGGCAGATTGCAGAAGAAGGCGAAACTTGGAATGCTGGTAGCCGGCAACTGTGTGACGTACTTTATCTTGATATACTTGCCTTTCCATGCGGGCGGCGGATAATTTTCAATGATAGGCAGCATGACCTCATTCAATTTGGCGGTAGGGATTCTACGCTTGCGATTCTCATATACCTGCTGGACGGTTTCAAGCACCTTGAAAATACGCTGTTTCGTCACCGCCGAAATAAACAGGATAGGGAAATCGGTAAACGGGGCCAAACGTTCACGAATGGCGTTGGTAAAGGTAGAAATGACTTTTTGGTTCTTATCCTCCACCAGATCCCACTTGTTGACACACACCACCAATCCCTTTTTGTTCTTTTGAATCAAAGAAAAGATATTCAAGTCCTGGCCTTCAATGCCACGGGTCGCATCAATCATCAAAACGCACACGTCCGAATTCTCAATCGCACGGATGGAACGGATGACGGAATAATATTCCAGATCTTCGTTCACCTTCCCCTTCTTGCGGATGCCTGCCGTATCCACCAAATAGAAGTTCAAGCCGAACTTGTCATACCGCGTATAAATGGAATCACGGGTAGTCCCGGCGATATCCGTGACAATATTGCGTTCCTCGTCGATAAAAGCATTCACAAGCGATGACTTGCCTGCATTGGGGCGACCGACTATGGCAATGCGCGGAAGCTCCTCCTCCACTTCCATCGGCTTCTCTTCCGGCATCACTGCCAAAATCCTATCCAACAAGTCCCCGGTGCAAGAGCCATTTATTGCCGATATGCAAATCGGATCCCCCAGGCCTATAGCATAAAACTCGGCGGCGTCATTATGCAATCCGAAATTGTCGGCCTTGTTTGCCACGACCAACACCGGCTTGCGTGAACGCCGCAAGATACGCGCCACATCCATGTCCAAGTCGGTCAATCCGTTTTGCACATCCACTACAAACAAAATAACATCAGCCTCATCGATTGCGATTTTCACTTGTTTGTTGATTTCCGCCTCAAAAATATCGTCCGAGTTGACCACCCATCCCCCCGTGTCCACCAGAGAAAATTCTTTGGTAAGCCACTCAACCTTGCCATATTGGCGATCACGTGTCGTGCCAGCCTCCTCGTTGACAATTGCCTGCCTCGACTGCGTCAAACGGTTGAAAAGCGTGGACTTCCCGACATTTGGTCTTCCTACTATTGCTACAAGATTTGCCATATTCAATCTATATTCCGTATGCGTTTTTATTACTCCAGGCGATAACCGAAAGCACGAAGCATGTTGTCCCGGTTACGCCAGTCTTTTTCTACTTTGACAAACATCTCAAGGAATACTTTCTTCCCAAAGAACCGTTCGATGTCTTTGCGCGCCATCGACCCTACTTTCTTCAATGCTTGCCCCCCATGCCCGATGATAATCCCTTTCTGGGATTCGCGTTCACAAATAATGACGGACTTGATATGTATCATATCCTCATCCTCCTTGAATAGCTCAACAACCACTTCGACCGCGTACGGTATTTCCTTTTGATAATACAGAAGTATCTTCTCACGAATGATTTCTGTCACAAAAAAACGGGCGGGCTTGTCAGTCAACGCATCTTTTTCAAAATAAGGTGGGGATTCGGGCATCAGATCCTCCACCCGTTGTTTTACATAATCGACATTGAAATTGGAAAGCGCCGATATAGGTATGATCTCCGCTTCCGGGAGGATTCCGCTCCATTCCTGAACCAACGCCTCAAGCTTGGTTTGGTCAGTCAGGTCTATTTTGTTAATCAACAACAGGACCGGGCATTTCTCCTTCTTTACCTGCTGTAGAAAATCCTCATTTTTGTCAATCGTCTCTATCACATCTGTCACATAAATGAGCACATCGGCATCATCTAAAGCAGATTCTGAAAAGTTCAGCATAGATTCCTGCAACTTATAATTAGGCCGCAAGACTCCTGGAGTGTCTGAATAGACAATTTGCATATCGTCGGTATTCACGATGCCCATGATGCGGTGCCGCGTAGTCTGAGCTTTCGATGTGATAATCGATATGCGCTCACCCACCAAGCGGTTCATCAAGGTAGACTTGCCGACATTCGGATTGCCAACGATATTTACAAATCCAGATTTATGCTTCTTTTCCATCATAACCCCATTTTAAATATACTGACCCCCAGGTGAAACCTGCACCAAAGGCGGCCAGAATCAAGTTGTCTCCTTTCTTCAACTGTTTTTCCCACTCCCATAAACATAACGGGATAGTGCCGGCACTGGTGTTGCCATATTTCTGGATATTTACCATTACCTTGTCCATCGGGACGCCAAGGCGCTTGGCCGTCGCATCGATGATGCGCAAGTTGGCCTGATGGGGCACAATCCATGCGATATCGTCTTGCGTCAAATGATTACGTTCCGCCATTTCAGCAGCCACATCCGCCATGTAAGTCACGGCATATTTGAACACGGTACGCCCGTCTTGGTAAACAAAATGCTCACGCTTGTCCACCGTTTCATGCGAAGGAGGGTAAGCGGAACCACCCGCTTTCATTATCAAATGGGAGAAACCTATTCCATCCGTACGCAGAATCGTGTCCATCACGCCGATTTTTTCCGTGGTCGGTTCCAACAGCACAGCCCCGCAGCCATCGCCAAACAAAGGGCAGGTCGTACGGTCTGTGTAGTCTGTAATCGCCGTCATTTTATCACCCGCCACGACAATGACCTTCTTGTAACGTCCGGTACGGATATAGTTGGAGCCCGTTTCAAGGGCGTACAGGAAACCTGCGCATGCGCCCTGCATGTCAAATGTAAAGGCATTTTTGCAACCCGTCTGATAGGCAATAATGGATGCGGTCATCGGGAAATGGTAATCAGGGGTGGTAGAAGCCACTATGACAACTTCTATCTCTTCCGGATTGACTTTTGTCTTTTCCAACAATTGCTTAACGGCTCGGATGCCCATATAAGAAGTGCCTCGCCCTTCGCCTCTCAGAATCCTACGCTCTTTGATGCCGACGCGGGTCATGATCCATTCATCGGTAGTATCTACCATCTTGCAAATCTCTTCGTTTGTCAAGACATCTTCCGGAACAAAGCCCCCTATCCCGGTAATCACTGCATTTATCTTTTCCATCATTTCTGCATAATATAAATTAAAAAAAGCCCTAAAAATTCAGATTTTTAGGGCTATTTCCTTTTGTTTATCAAAAACTGTCGTTAAGATAAACTTACACAGCAGCTTCTTTTACAATTGCCAACTTACCTCTGTAATAGCCACACTCGCCGCAAACTGTGTGATAGATGTGCCATGCGCCGCAATTCGGGCAAATAGCCATTGTTGGAGCTACAGCCTTGTCATGAGTTCTTCTCTTGGCTGTTCTTGTCTTACCTTGTCTTCTTTTAGGATGTGCCATTTTTAATTTATTTTAATTGTTATCATTCTCCATTAAGTTTTTCAAAGCATCCCAACGAGGGTCCGTCGTTCCCTCTTGCTCTGGAAAATCCGTATCGTCCATGTCATCATAATCATCAACTTCATCATTGCTTCTCGCACGATGCTGCTTGAACTTCGCAGACATGGCTTTATTGCATTTCCCGGGAGCATGCACATGCTTCAGGGGAATAGCCAAAGCGATAAACTCATATAGAAACCACGCAACATTCAGCGTGCCATCATCTTCCGGTATAACAAGTATCTCATCGCTTTCTTCTGCATATTCGCTGCCAAACTTCACAATCAATCGATTATCCGCTTCTATCGGTTGTTCCATTTCATCCAGGCAACGGTCGCAAGGAAC
>CALBYC010000145.1 GCA_937890135.1 uncultured Parabacteroides sp. | reverse complement strand
TCATGCCTTGGTTGCATCGTTTTGTCTCTCCCGAGATATGGGGGGAATGCTTTTGGAATGGGTTTTCGATGCTGTGGTATTGCTCCGGTTATTTGGGATATTTGGTATTGGCGCATTATATTCGTTTCCACATACATTGGGACACGGCGAAAAGGGTAAAAATAGGTGCCCTCTGTTGGGTCGCCGGTGCGTCCTTTACCGCTTGGAGCTTTTGGGTGAAGGGTGAGCCCGGGCAGTTGATAGAAACACCTATGCTGGAATGGGCTTGGGAATTCTGTACGCCCAATGTCTTGTTAGCCACGTTCGGAGCATTTCTTCTGTTTACGTGCATTCGCCAAGAGAAAGCGCCGGGCATTATCACGTCAATATCCAAGATGTCTTATGGCATGTATCTGGTACATATGTTTTATTTATCCGTGATAGCTTCCGCATTTGTCAATGGGAATGCTGCGGATCCAATCATACCGGTTTCTTTGGCTATACCGTGCATTGCTGTACTGACTTATGCTTGTTGCGTCTTGACTTGCAAAGTCCTTTCCTTTTTGCCAGGTAGCAAATATATCATCGGTTGTTGATGGGCGACAAAATTGCAGCCATCGTTCCCGGAAATAGTGCCGACTATCCGGGACGATGGCTGCTATCTTTTTCTTCAACGGTTACTACGGATTGTTTGTCGGTTAAGGGCGAGCGTCCTTGATGCGCACGAGCATCCAGTTGCATTGGTCTGCTGATGCCGAATTGCCGTAGTCGCATGTGCCAATGTCCATTCCTGCCTCTATCTTCCCGCCTTTGACTTCCCATGCTTTTCTGCTTGTGCCGTCGGGGCATATTTTCACATGAATGCCGTCTACTTTCGTTATCTGGAACGTTTGGCCTGCTCCATCCGCATTGGAAGAAGTCAGGGCGGACTGGCCTGAACAGGTGGGGATATTTCCCGAATCATTCATCAATTTATATGAACCATCGCTTTGCTTCTTTACCGTCCAGCGTTGTGCCGGGTCTGCCGCATCCACTTTGGTTAAATCCAGTTTGTTATCTGTCACGGATACAGCAGCGGTGGCGTTCGACTGCGGCACGATCAAGTAAGTTCCTCCGTCGCAAATGTCATGGGTGCTGTTGGCTTGAAGAGTTACCGGTATGACAAGGGTCGTGATGCTCTTCTCTGGCAAAGTCACGTCAATGGCGTTATTCTTTTTCAATTCGAAATCATGGACTGGGGAGAGCGATTCCGTCTGGCTTGTACGCCATGCGGAGATGTTTCCTGTCGTACAGGCCATGGGCAAACAGAGATGGTGCACCTTATAAGCATCCGGATTGATTAAAACAACGACAAGCTCATTGCCATCGGGGTTCAAAGCAGCCAATGAACAGCTGTCGCTGCTGTAGACAATGTGGTATCCTTGACGGATGAACCTTGTGACTTGCTGCCGCACATAAAAATTCTTCACTTTGTTATAAGTGGCATTTGCGAAACTTCCATTGACCAGGCACCACTGGTCGTTGTTCTCTTCCATATATTGCCAATCTATCCAAGCGTCCGGTGCGATGTAGCGAACGTCGTCGATAAGTCTTTGTGCCAACCCAAGGTTGCCGTCGATGCCATTGCCTCCCGACCCTGTTTCGCTCATCCATACGACCTTCCCTTCAGCCCGGGCCAGTGAACCGAAGCGGCTTCTGTCGCGATTATTGGCAGAGTACGTATGGGAATTCCATTGGCTTACATATCCCGTGGCATTCTCCTTTTGATATTCTTTGAAGCCCTGCACGGCTATTTTGATGTCTGTCTCGTCTGACGCGCTGATGGTTGTTTTCAGTCCGCTCTTTGTCAGGATGGGAGCTAACACTTTGATGAAAGCCACTTGGCTGGAGAAATCGAAATGGCATCCTTCCTGGCTTCCGGACTGATACCAGTAATTGGTCATCGGTTCATTGAAAGGATCCAGGGTGCGGAACTCGATGCCATATTCCTCCTTGTAGTGCTTGCAGACTTCCACGAGGTAATTGGCAAAATCTTTATAATATTCAGGCCTCAGGTTATCTTTGTTTGCATCTTTATTGCCGGCGGAACACCCGCTGTATGTCATCCACCAGGGGCAGCTATTAGAGAACGCTTCAAAAATGGCGTCCGGCCTTTTCTCTTTTATCTTCAGCAAGATTTTTCGTTGAGCTGCATCGCGTTCCCAATGGAATGCTCCGTTCCGCTCATCTTGGAAACCTTCCATTTCGGCTCTTAACCCTTTTCCTTCTCCCATGTGATGTTTCTTGCAGTTGGACCAGTTCGGGTCATCTCCTCCTCCGATGTTGTATCTGAATATATTCCAGTTGAGTCCATCGGGGCTGACCATCCAATCGACCAATTCGTCTATTTTGTCATCGCTCCATTTCCCGCACATGTTTGCCCACCAGCAGAGGCTTACTCCCCAGCCTTCTATGGCTTGTCTGGGAGACACGGGAGAGATGATAGAACGGACTGTGTCGGCAGGTGGTGGCACTAAGGAATTTCTTTCGTGGAACTCTCGCCCCCGAGCCGTGAAAACGGTTAAGAGCAAAGAAATGGAGATAAGTACGATTTTCATGATGAATTTTAATTTTATGTGTTTCATTTTTTTTAAGCATTAACAGCTTGGCAAAATTAATATTATTTTTCAATTTGACAAATCAATTTAGATAAAGCTAAGAGTTAGGCAAAAATGAAAAAATAAGAGTTTGCCGTACTATGTCTTTGTCTTATTCTTGTGCA
>CALBYC010000144.1 GCA_937890135.1 uncultured Parabacteroides sp. | reverse complement strand
GTGCGAGGAGCACACGGGCCGGGTCAGTTCGCTGACCCGGCTTTTTTTGTATCATTACCCAAAATATATACATATGTTATCTACAGTGGCATACATTAGAGAACGCCTCTCCCCGTTTTATAGAGAAGGTGAAATAAAATCCTTTATTTGTTGGCTGATGGAAGATTTAGCTGGTATCCCCCCGTACCGTTTAATCATGATGGAAGATGAACTTGATGAAAACACAAAAAAAAAGATAACAGATGCTACTGAGCGTTTGGCCAGGTTTGAGCCTATACAATACATTATAGGTAAAACGAGATTTTGTGGACATACTTTTAATCTTACTTCAAGCGTATTGATTCCACGTCCGGAAACGGCCGGCTTGGTTCAAATGATTATTCAGGATTTCAAAAAGAAGCCAGCAACGATATTGGATATTGGAACAGGCAGTGGATGTATCGCCATATCGCTTGCTTCCGAGTTGCCTAAATCCAAGGTTACAGCAGTGGATATATCAGAAGAGGCCTTGATTGTTGCAAAAGAGAATGCCAAGCAAAATAATGTTGATATTGATTGGTTGTTAATGGATATTTTGTCTGATGAATCATTACCTTTGCTGAAACATTACGATTGCATAGTCAGCAATCCACCCTATGTCATGGAGAACGAAAAAGATGCAATGGAACATAATGTATTGGATTATGAACCTCAATTGGCTTTGTTTGTACCTAATGATGATCCATTATTGTTTTACCGGCGCATAGCTCATGTGGGGAAAAAATTTTTGAAAAAAGGAGGATGCCTTTATTTTGAAATCAACGAGCGATTTGGTACAGAAATGATAAATTTATTAGAACATGAATGTTTCCATGAAATAGAGTTGTCCGTTGATTACAATGGTAAAGACAGATTCATAAAAGCACAGCTATGAAAGAAATATCAGAATCGGAGATGCTGCATAAGATGGCTTCATATTGTTCTGTGGCGGAGCGATGCTTGCAAGACGTTTCTAAAAAATTAGAAGCTTCGAGCCTGCCGGAGGAAGCAAAAGAAAGGATAAAACTACGTATAATCCAAGAGAAGTTTGTGGACGAAAAGCGTTTTACCCGTGCATTTGTCAATGACAAATTGAAGTTTAACCTGTGGGGCAGGATAAAGATTGTTAGTGAGTTGAGAAAAAAAGGCATATCAGCTCCTGACATCAATGATGCAATGTTAGAGATAAATGAAGGCGAATATAATGACATCTTACAGGCATTATTGAAATCAAAAAGCAAAACAATCAAGGCCGCCAGTGAACGGGAACGTTTTTATAAGTTGCTTCGTTTTGCTGTTGGGCGCGGGTTTACACCACAGGAAGGAGTCTCTTGTTTGAAAAAAATACTTTCTTCTACCAAAACAGACTTTGACTATGATGAAGATATGGCATGATTTCATAAAACTTTTTTATCCCGATTTATGTGTAGTCTGCGGCCGGCCATTGATAGAGGGCGAGGAACATCTTTGTTTGCCTTGTATGGGCAAATTGTTGTATTGCTCACCTCTTAAGGAAACACAAATCAATTCATTGTTTGCCGGCAAATCGGAAATTAGCCATGCCGCCGCCTACCTCGTTTTTAAGCGGGAGACGACAGTGAGAAGAGTTATACATGATTTAAAATACCATGGCAACAAAAGATTGGCTTATTATTTAGGCAGGATGGCATTCTTGAAATACAAGGAACAGAATGATCCTATATGCCAGGTAGATATACTTTTGCCAGTCCCGCTGCATCCGGGGCGGAAAGAAAAAAGAGGGTATAATCAATCCGAATGGATTGCTAAGGGAGTCAGTTCTGTCTTGAATCTCCCGATTGATACGGCAACGTTGAAAAGAAAGGTAAAAACGGATACACAAACGAAAAGGAAAGTATATGGCAGATGGCAAAATATGGAAAACGTATTTGAGGTGGTGGACCATTATTCCTTACAGGGCAAAAGGGTTCTCCTGATAGATGATGTAATGACTTCAGGTTCGACTTTCAATGCTTGCGCACATGAATTGGAAACTATAAAAAACATAAAATTATCAGCTTTCGCACTGTCTACGGTTCCTCGTAATTAGCCATTATTTGCTGAAAATTGAAAATTATTGAGTTCTGAACCTGCTATGTCCATATCTTTCCTTATTTTTGCAAGAAAATAAAATCTAAAAGATAGGATGATATGAAAACACTGGAAAGATTAGTAGCAGAGAAGCTGTTAAAAATTAAAGCCGTAAAATTGCAGCCGGCAAATCCTTTTACCTGGGCATCAGGTTGGAAATCTCCGATTTACAACGATAATCGTAAAACTCTTTCATATCCAGCAGTCCGCTCTTTTATTAAATTGGAACTGGCGCGCATGATCAGTGAAAAATATGAAAATGTGGATGCAATCGCCGGTGTGGCTACGGGTGCAATCGCACAAGGAGCTTTGGTGGCAGATTTGTTGGGATTGCCATTCGTATATATTCGTTCTACTCCGAAAGATCATGGATTGGAAAATTTGATTGAAGGAGAATTGAAACCAGGATCAAAAGTCGTTATCATTGAGGATTTGGTTTCTACGGGGGGAAGCAGTTTGAAGGCTGTGCAGGCGGTGCGTAACTTTGGCTGCGATGTGATAGGTATGGTTGCTATATTCACTTATGGTTTCCCTGTGGCAATCAATGCTTTCAAAGAAGCTAAAGTGACTTTGAACACATTGAGCAATTATGATGCGGTCTTGGAAGAAGCTGTCAGGACTGACTACATTGCCGAGTCGGACATACAGGTGTTGCAAGAGTGGAGAAAAGATCCAGCGGCTTGGGATTCTGATAAATAATCATACGTTAGTTATACTTATTTGATGACTCATGGCAGAATTTGTAAGTGAAGTCAAACAGATTCCACAAAATGAGGATCGTATCTTCGAAATGCTGTCCGACCTTTCTAATTTGGAAAAAATTAGGGATCGTATTCCTCAAGATAAGATAAAGGATTTTGAATTTGACAAAGATTCCTGTAGCTTCTCTGTAAGCCCTGTAGGAAAAATCACATTCAAGATTGTGGAACGGGAACCAAACAAGACCATTAAATTTGCAACAACAAATTCACCGCTTCCGCTATTTCTGTGGATTCAGTTAAAACAGGTTGCTGAATCGGACACGAGAATGCGTTTGACGGCCAGGGCGGAACTTAATCCGTTTATCAAGCCGATGGTGGAAAAACCATTGCAAGAAGCTATCAACCGGATAGCAAATGTTTTGGCTACTCTATCCTATTGAAAGGGAAACAGTAAAAAGAAGGAAACTTGATAGAAGGAAAAACTCAGGTTTCCTTGCATCTTTTTTATAGCATAACTATAAATAATTAAGACAATGGCACAAAAACTGTGGGAGAAAAATATTCAGGTAGACCATGAGGTGGATGTCTTTACAGTAGGACGGGACCGGGAAATGGATCTTTATCTGGCAAAGTATGACGTGCTGGGCTCGATGGCACACATCACCATGCTTGAAAGTGTCGGGTTATTGCAACCTGAAGAACTGAAATTGCTTTTGGCGGAACTGAAAAATATTTATCAAATAGCTGAGAGCGGAAAGTTCGTGATTGAAGAGGGCATTGAAGATGTTCATTCTCAAGTAGAGCTGATGTTGACCCGCAAGTTGGGCGACATAGGGAAAAAGATACATAGCGGTCGTTCAAGGAATGACCAAGTGCTGGTCGACTTGAAATTGTTCACAAGGGCCGAAATACAAAAGATGGTTCATCTGGTTGAAGATTTGTTCTTTGTCCTCCAAGAGCAGAGTGAACGTTTCAAGCATGTGCTGATGCCTGGATATACACATTTGCAAATAGCTATGCCTTCGTCTTTCGGTTTATGGTTCGGTGCTTATGCGGAAAGTCTGGCGGATGACATGCAGCTGCTTCAAGCTGCTTATAAAATATGCAACCGGAATCCCTTGGGCTCCGCTGCAGGGTATGGTTCTTCATTCCCGTTAAACAGGCAGATGACCACCGACTTGTTGGGATTTGACTCGATGGACTATAATGTGGTGTACGCTCAAATGGGCAGAGGAAAAATGGAACGCACGGTAGCCTTTGCCATGGCGGGTATAGCCGGGACTTTGTCGAAGTTAGCTTTTGATTCCTGCCTGTTTAACAGCCAGAATTTTGGATTTATCAAACTGCCCGACCAATTTACCACGGGTTCCAGCATCATGCCCCACAAGAAAAACCCCGACGTGTTTGAATTGACAAGGGCCAAATGCAACAAAATACAAGGATTGCCCAATCAAATTACCTTGATATGCAATAACCTTCCTTCGGGCTATTTCCGGGACTTGCAGATAATCAAAGAGATTTTTCTGCCTTCTTTTGGCGAATTGGAAGACTGCTTACGGATGGTTACCCACATGATGCGCGAAATCAGAGTAAACGAGCATATATTGGATGACGAGAAGTATGCGCCGATGTTCAGCGTGGAAGAGGTGAACCGTTTAGTTTTGTCGGGCGTGCCGTTCCGTGACGCTTACAAACAAGTGGGATTGGCAATCGAGGCGGGGACGTTTGTGGCCGACAAAGAGATTCACCATACCCATGAAGGCAGTATTGGGAATTTATGTACTCAGGCGATTGCCAGCTTGATGCACAAAATCGTTGAAGGCTTTGACTTCGAGAAAGTAAACGCTGCCGAGGAAGCTTTGTTGAATAGTTGAAAAGAGCATGAATCGTTTATTTGGATTATTGGCATTGTTTTTGGTTTTGTCTTGCACAAAGGTGGAACATGATTTGTTTCCGAGCTGTCCGGTTTATTTGGAGCTTGACTTGGCTTACGAAGACAAAGACTTGAAAACTGCGATGGCATATAAGAACTTCATTTATGGGCAAACACCAGGTCTGTCTGCCGTTGAACGGACAGGCTTGGGTGGCGTGATGGTCTATAACGGATATGACGGGTATTATGCTTTTGACTTGTCATGCCCGCATGAGATGAAAGCGTCCATACGTATCGACGTGGATGAAAATCATATCAAGGCTGTTTGTCCTAAGTGCGGCTCGGAATTCGGCATTTATGAAAATGCCGGTGCTGTGCTGAAAGGACCTGCCACTCAGGGACTAAAGCGGTATAATGTCGGTATGAATGGAAACAAAATATATGTTTCCAATTAATTTTGTCACATAAAAGTTTGGTGATATAAAAATATTCCTTACCTTTGCATTCGCAATCGGGAACAATAGAGATTGAAAAATCCTGATACGAAGTAATGCGGAAGTAGCTCAGTTGGTAGAGCATAACCTTGCCAAGGTTAGGGTCGCGGGT
>CALBYC010000143.1 GCA_937890135.1 uncultured Parabacteroides sp. | reverse complement strand
AACTCGACTATCCCTTTATATCTTGATATCTGCCCCCAGATAAGCAAGTCGTATTTCACTTCCGTCTTTTCCGCCAAGGCCAGCCGGTTTTTCGTCGGATGATCCAAGTAATGTACCTTCTTTTCCGCAAACGGGTATTTCGTCCTGACAATATTTATCCCCTCCGTCGCATGGGTAATTATGAAGGTAGACATCCTTGACATGTAATGCATCATGAACCTTTTCAAAAGCATCTTGCCTGCCGAATGGGGCAGCCTGTTGTGCAATACCCACACGATTTGCTTTCTTCTGCATCTTAAGAACAAAACGAAAAGAATCGCAGCAGCGGATTGCAGAAGCCCGTATTTATAATCCGGAATGCTCTCAAACCAATTGAATATAAAGACATCGCCCCAGTTCTTGGGGAACAAGATATCCAACAAAGGATTCTTTGACGCTTTGTTCTGCACTTTCCCGTATTTATTCAAAGCCCGGATAAAGTCATGAATGTACGGATTGGCCCTTGCATTGCTGTCCACTCGCAAATTGGGATATATTGTATATCGATGTAGTTCCATTTATAATCTATTGTTATGCACTGCGGTAAATAGGTAAGACTTCTATCAGGGCTATCCCATGCTAATGTATCAAAAAGGCGGTATTGTCTCGCAAAAGATAAAACGGCGTGAAGAAAGATTTAATGCAAGACTGGACGAAAGAGCGGTTCGGGTAAAGCTTCTTCCTGCTCATCAAGCATAAAATACAAGCGTGGCACATTGAAATGAACGACCCTTTGCCCAGGGTGGATATTATCTTTTCGTCTCTCGCATCTTTCCACGGCAAAGGCCTTATGGCCCTGAAGTATCGGACCATGATGTCCCTCTTGTGCTTGTCGCTATATGATTGCAAAGCCAGATACAAGCCTTTCAACGGACTTAAATGGGAGTCCACATGGTAAGAAGTCGCTTCGGGATGTCTTCTCCAATATACCAGCCCCTCATTCACAAAGTCCACCGAGCCGATGACGGAGCTTATTATGAGCAGCAAAGAATCATATGATATGTTGCGTTCTTTGTCCACAACGGATTTGTACATGGGAAGTATGTCCCTTTTGAAGAAGCATTCATGACCCGGGACAAAGGGTTTCAATGCCAGGTAAAGTTCATTGTATACAATGTCGGGGGCGTTCTTCGCTCCTATTATCTTTTCAGGGGTCGATGTGAACAACAACGAGTTATGGAACAAAAGCTCGTTGTCTTTCATGTTTCCGACCAATATCTCGAGCTTGTCCTCCCTCCAAATGTCATCTTGGTCGCATGACGCGATGTAATCTCCCGATGCCCTTTGGAAAGCAGTGGAGAAGTTATAATTAAATCCTAACGGATTATCGTTGCAGTATAGTTTTATCTGCGGATATTTCTTTTGGTATCCTTTGACTATGTCCAAAGTAGCGTCCCGCGAGCCATCATCCTGTATTATCAACTCGTCGGCCGGGTAAGTCTGATTCAATATGGAATCAAGTTGCTCCTTTATGTACTTTGCCCCATTGTAAGTACATAATACGACTGAAACGGAAGGAGTCTTTTTATCCCCCCCGACATCCTTTTTAATCATCTTATCCATATTTATATATCATGTTATGCAAATATAAACAAATCCTCCTCCTTTTCTCATTTTCCAAACAGCTTTCCGGTAAAAGGCAAACGTGGGAAAAGTTTACGGAAACGAATCAATGGTGCCGTGATGTTTCCACCTGCGATCACCATCGTTACTGCGACGATAATCAAGACCAGACCGGACATTTCCCGAAGGCTCAACGTTTCATCAAAGACAAATATGCCGATGAGCACGGCGGTCACCGGTTCCAATGCCCCCAAGATAGCAGTCGGTGTCGACCCTATATATTGGATGGCCTTGGTCGTACAGAGAAATGAAATGGCTGTCGGGAAAAGCGCCAAGCCCAAGACATCCGCCCACAGGTGCCAATGCTCCGGCCATACGACAGCCTTGCCGCAGTCAAGGCGCACGAAATAGAAGAAGAAGCCGAAAAGGAGCACGTAAAACGTCACCTTCAGGGTTGCCATGTCCTTCAGCATCTTGAATTGATTGACTCCAACGATGTACAACGCATAAGTCAGCGCCGAAGCAAACGCCAAGAATGTCCCAACCAGACTGAGGGTCTCCCCGCCGGTATTTTGATAAAGCATCCCGATGCCCGCCAATGCCATCATGAGGGAGAAAACGGTCATCTTGGTCAATTTCTCCCTGAACACGAACGTCATGATGAGGGCGACCATGATAGGATAGACAAACAGCAAAGTAGAAGCAATCCCCACGCTCATGTAATTATATGACGAAAACAAGGACAAAGACGAAAGAGCCATCAATAGTCCCATGAAGAACAAAACCACGGCTTCTTTCCCCCTGATCACGAAATTACGCCCCCGCGCGATGATCATGACCGCCAATATAGGAATGGCCAATGAATACCGGAAGAACAGCACCTCGTCGGGTGTCATGCCCGACTGGTACAACGGAAGCGCGAACAACGGGTTCATGCCGTATGTAGCCGACGCTATTATGCCCAACAGATAACCCTTGATCTTATCGTTCATTCTGTATAATATATGCGTTTGACACGGGGAGAAACAGATGTCAGTATTTCGTACGGAATCGTCTTCAACTTGTCCGACAATTCGGAAACCGGCAGCTCCTCTCCAAAAACAATCACCTGATCGCCTTCCCGGGCATCCACGTCCGTCACGTCCACCATGCAGGCGTCCATGCAAATATTGCCAACGATCGGGCATCGCTTGCCCCTGACAACCACTTCTCCATACCCATTGCTGAAATGGCGGTCCAAACCGTCTGCATATCCGATAGGAATGATAGCAATCCTTGAATCCCTATCCACATAACTTTTACGGCTATAACCAACCGAATCCCCGGCAGGAACGTCCTGGATCTGCAATATCGTCGTTTTCAGTGTGCTGACCGTCTGCAATCCGTTCAAGCCCGAAGCACTGACCCCATACAGGCCTATCCCTAAACGGACCATGTCCATTTGGTAATCGGCAAAGCGTTCAATGCCGGCCGTATTAAGGATATGCTTGATTACCTTATGCCCCAAGCCGCTTTCCAATTCGGCGGCGGCTCGCTGGAATTTGCTCAATTGCTCATGGGTGAAATCGTCAAACACGTAAGAATCGCTGCCTGCCAAATGGGAAAATACGGAACGGGCCTTCACTCCGCTTTGCCCTTTCAGCCGCACACATAGCTTTCCCACTTCGGCCGGCTGGAAACCCAAACGATGCATTCCGGTATCAATTTTGACGTGAACCGGGTAACCGATTATGCCGCGGCGCTCCGTTTCATGAACAAGCGCTTCCAACAACCTGAAGCTATAAACCTCAGGTTCCAGATTGTATTCAAACAAAGTATTGAAAGAGCTGAATTCCGGGTTCATGACTATGATAGGGATGGTAATCCCCTCCTTCCTCAACGCAGCCCCTTCATCCGCCACGGCGACGGCCAAGTAATCGCAACGATGCTCTTGCAACGTCTTTGCCAACTCGAAAGAGCCGCTTCCGTAGCCGAACGCTTTAACCATGCAAACCATTTTGGTTTCCGGCTTCAATTTCGCACGGTAGAAATTGAAATTATGCACAATGGCGGAAAGATTCACCTCCAAAATCGTTTCATGCACCTTTTTTTCCAACAATTCCGAAATCCGTTCAAAATGGAAATGGCGTGAGCCTTTCAACAAAATCAGTTCGTCCCGGAAACGGTGGATGGAAGGAGAATGGATGAATTCATCTGTCGTCAAATAAAACTCTTTCTCAATGCCGTCGCCGAAAACAGATTGGAATTCCTTCAAGTCCCGGCCGATTCCTATCAACTTGTTTATTTTCTTCCTTACAACCAAGTCCGCCACTTTCTTGTAAAGCGACTTGGGCAATGTCCCGGTTTGCAAAATATCGGAAAGAATCAGCGTCGATTTCAAATCCTTGCCGACTTTCCGGCTCTGTTGGAAATCCAAAGCGATACCCAACGAGTTGATGTCGGAATTATACGTGTCATTTATCAGCAAGCAATTGTTTATCCCCTCCTTCACATCCAAACGCATCTCGACCGGTTCAAGGCGGGAGAACTTCTCCACATCCTTCACACTGGTCGGCTTCAAGTAAAGCATGACAGCCAAGCACTGGATGACATTCTCAATGGATGCGTCGTCTGTGAACGGAATGACATAGGTCTGATCAAAGCCGAGCAACGTGCAACGTATGACCGTATCGTTCTCCCGTTTATCTATCGAGGCGACATAAAGCGGTGCATCGGTGTCTGTCCGGCTCCATGCGATGGCCTTGTGGGAAAGGCAGGCCGCCTCGATCGCATTAGACAAAAGCGCGTTGTCGCCATCATATATGATGGCTTCACAATCCGTAAACAAAGTCAGCTTCTCTTGGCATTTTTGATTCATGGAAAGAAAGTTCTCTTGGTGCGCCTCGCCTATGGACGTAAGCACACCGATTGTCGGAGCGATGATGGGCTGCAAATATTCCATCTCGTCAGGTTGAGAAATGCCCGCTTCAAAAATGCCCAACGTATTGCTTTCGTTCATCTCCCAAACGGACAAGGGGACTCCGATTTGGGAATTGTAACTGCGAGGAGAACGGACTATGTTGAACTCGTTATGCAGCAGCTGGTACAGGAACTCTTTCACAACGGTTTTCCCGTTGCTTCCCGTAATGCCTATCACGGGAATATGGAAACGCCTCCGATGGAAAATTACTAATTTCTGCAATGCCCTCAGCACATCCTTGACCAACAAGAAATTGGCATCCTGCATCCGTTCATACTCGGGGAGCATCTTGCTGACAACAAAGTTACGCACTCGGGATTTATACAGATCCGCAACGTATTTGTGTCCATCGTTCGTCTTGGTCGTCAATGCAAAGAACAGGCTTGGCTCTGGAAAGGAAAGCCGCCTGCTGTCTGTCAGTAGTATGCTAATCGTACTTTCGTGCAATTGACTCGTTCTCGCCCCCATGATTCGGGCTACGTCTGATATTGCGTACTCCATTTTCTTACTTTAATTTAGAATTAAGATATTCTTTCTCCTTTGAGAAGTCAAAGAACGGAAAATTATCGTTAAGTCGGTCTATCTTTAACATAGTTTGAAATATGAACTGCCGGTAAGCTTCGCTTTTGGGATTGAAAGGACGGTGCTCGACCGCCTTTAATATATCGTTGCAACATTTCATGATTTCCCGGCTTTGCGGATCAATCCTGTTCTCCACGAATTGTTCCCATATGTAAGCAATCGCCGTGGAGGACGGATGGATCATGTCTTCCGCGTAAAAACGGTAATCCCGCAATTCGTCCATCATGATTTCGTATGCCGGGAAATAATCGCACTGCCGCACAGGGAAACGTCCGCACAATTCATCAATGGCCAGCAAGAGCGCGGACTTACTCAACTGATTGCCATGCGCGCCATCTTTCCAATGGCGAATCGGACTCACGGTGAACAGGACTCGCATGCCCGGACGGGTTTCATAGATACGCTCCAGCAAATCCTGCCATACATTTGCTATGCGCTCGGGAGTTAACCGCTCCCTAACAAAATCCCTTTCGGGCAATTTATGGCAATTCGCCACAATATCCCCGGTGGCACGCAGCCGGTAAGCCCATGCCGTGCCAAAGGTTACCATCAGGCAGTCGCACCGGGAAAAGAAACGGGCTGAAGCACGCAATCGGGAATTTATCGAATCAAGCGTCTCTTCCACCGAAGAAGCTGAAAAACGGCTATGATGATGGAAGCTATGATACAGCCCTCCCGACAGGAACAAATCCTCCGGCGCATATTCCACGGGAGTGATCAATCGCTCTATGGCGGAGGCGATTGAAAGGGGGTTATACAACGTCCCAAATGGATTGATGTCGGTTTGGAACTTGCACTGTTCCAGCCGACTCCCCATGTTCTCCACAAAACAAGACCCCAGCAGCATGATGCGGTCAGAATAAGAAATCCGGAACGCCTCCTTGGGATATGATATCGATGTACGGAAGTCCATAAATGAATGAATGGTTATAATCTCCTTTATCCATCTGCAAAGATACATGGTTTCACCGGATAAAAAGGCATACGAGGCCGCTGCATGCTAAAAGATTCCGTCATTACTGCAAAAAGTCCTATGTTTTTCACTGCCCCATGAAGAAAGGGAGAAGTTTTTCATCAAAAGTTCCACAAAAAGTCAGGTTCTGATTTTACTTTTTATTTTCCAACGGGTCTTATAGTCGTAGCGTCCATTAAAAAGAGCTCGACAATAATGACAATACACAATGAGGGGATTTATCCTGTAACGACAGGTGGTTCCTTCAAGAGAAGCATAAAACAAGTAAAATCAAAGAGATTACGATTATGAAGATAAAGATGAATTTCAAGAAAGCAACGCTCATTGCCATAACAATGTTGATCAGCACGACAGCTTTTGCGCAACACAGACATTATGGTCATGTGCATCCTTACACCTATCGTCCTGCTGTGGTGACCATAGTGAATCGACCTGCTGTAACAACTCACATCAGTAACAGATTGAGCAAGAAAGACCGCTTGGACATGGCTTTGGCTTACTTAAAGAACAACAAGTCACTTAGCATTTCCAAATACAGCAAGATGACAGGTCTGACAAAAGCGACGGCAGAAGCGGAGCTTGACGCCTTCGCCTTCAGCAACAGCAGTCCAATCAAAATAATCATGAATGGCAAGAAGAAACTTTATGTAGCATTATGATAGAAGACAAGGATATCATACGGGCCATTCGAGAGAAATCCGAAATGGGTTTCCGGATCTTGATGGAAAAATACAAGCAACCGATATATTGGCACATTCGCCGGCTGGTGGTTGCCCATGATGATGCGCAAGATGCCACGCAGGAAACCTTTATCAGGATATTCCGTTCCTTCGACAAGTTCAGGGACGACGACTCTTTCCGTGGTTGGATTTTCAGGATAGCCACGAATGAGGCACTCCGGCTCATTGATTCTCGAAAGCAAGAGCAAGTGTCATTGGAGGAGGACGAGAATGGGGCAAACCGTATCATGGCGGACAATTATGTGGATTACTCCGATCTGGAAGCCGTGAAGTTGCAAAAAGCTATTCTCTCATTGCCGAGCAAGCAACAAGCAACATTCAACCTCCGCTATTACGACGAACTCAGTTATGGGGAGATAGCGAAA
Organism: uncultured Parabacteroides sp.; assembly: GCA_937890135.1. Taxonomy (GTDB): domain Bacteria; phylum Bacteroidota; class Bacteroidia; order Bacteroidales; family Tannerellaceae; genus Parabacteroides. The sequence goes on along the minus strand of CALBYC010000143.1, from coordinate 1,238 downwards.
GCGACAGGCACCACAGCCTCTGCCGCCAAGATGAACTTTCACATTGCCAAGGAGAAAATCATCCAATACATGAACTCGAACGACTAAAAGTATAAAACAATGACGAACAAAGAATTTGATTTCGATAGAATCGGCAAACGAATGCCATATACTACTCCGGATGGATTCTTCGACAATCTCGAAGATGATATTTGGGAAGAGGTCAAGGATGGCTGCCAAGAAAAGGGAAATGACAAAATTGTCACAATCGGGGCACGACATGCGAGGTATAAGTCTGCCAAGTCGCCCCTCCTCATGCAGATTGTTATTGCCGCGGCAGCATCCATTGCCTTGCTGCTTGCCTTCAATATGTACTTCACCAAGTCAAACAGCGCCTCCTTCAATGATGTTGACCAAGCTTTCAGCCAACTTACCGCTGACGATCAGGCTTTCTTGCTGGACATCTATCAAGATGATGTTTTTATCAACGAATAAAAGGGCGACATAAAACGGAAGTATAACTATAAATAAAAAGAAAATCATGAAATATATAATCAGAACATTCGTTATCGCAATCATGATGATTGCATCTTGTGCTACAATCTTTGCACAGCAGAGCACCTCACAGCGTCCCAACCAGAAACAGCGTATCTCGCGAGAACAGCTTGCCGAGGTGCAGGCAAAGCACATTGCCAATGAGCTGGCTTTCGGCGATGCCGTCACCGAAAAGTTTGTAAATACCTACTGTAATTACCAAAAGGAGATTTGGGCATTGGGACCTCGCCAACGCCCCAACGAAGAACGCATCAAGCAACGCTTTGCCATGAGCGAGCAAATCCTCAAAATTCGTCAAAAATATTACACGGAGTATTCCAAGTTTCTTACTCAAGCACAAATAATAAAGGTGTATGAGCAAGAGCGCAAAATGAGGACCCGCCTTGCAAAACGAGGACTGCGAGGACAAGATGTCCGCAATAACATGAAACGAGCAAGATAATTGCTTCCTATTCCGCCTTTTTTTTCCCAAAAGCCTACTATCTTTTCCCGAAAAGGTCGCAGGCTTTTGGGGATTTGTTCCCTATCGCCGATGCAATCCAACGGGGTGATTTCGGGCAATAAAAACCGCCCTGAACAGAAAAAACTTCCAAAAACTTCCAAAAACTTCCCCCCTATTTTTGAAAATGTGCAATTCGGGGCAAAAAAGGCATTCAAACGGCTGTCGTTCATGATATTAACGATGCTTAAAAACCCTTCAAAAA
>CALBYC010000142.1 GCA_937890135.1 uncultured Parabacteroides sp. | reverse complement strand
AGGATTTCCCATTTTTAACAAATTTAAACTGAATAATCAATTAGTAATCTCTTTGCATTTGAGCGATTTTCTCTTGCCACTTCTTCATCTGTTCTTCCTGAAGGACTTTCTTATATTCAATCGGAACAACTTGGATGAACTCATCAACATACTTGTCCCACTTGTCAAGCATCCTGCCTGCCAATGGACTTCCTGTATAATGATAGTGCTTTCGAATCAGCTCATGCAGCTCTTTTTGCGAAGGAGCGTCTTCAATCAGGGACAACTCCACCATTTCCATGTTGCAATAAAAATCGAAGTCGTTATCTTTGTTCCATACGTATGCGACGCCTCCGCTCATGCCTGCAGCAAAATTTCGTCCCGTAGTGCCTAAAACGACGACCCTTCCGCCTGTCATGTATTCACAGCAATGGTCTCCAACGCCTTCCACCACAGCAATCGCACCTGAATTACGTACGCAGAAACGTTCACCTACGCGGCCGTTGATATATACTTCACCGCTGGTGGCACCGTATAATAATGTATTGCCTGCAATGATGTTATCTTCCGGCTTGAAATCAGACCTTCCAGGAGGCAACAGAGTGATTTTACCCCCGCTCAAACCTTTGCCTAAATAGTCATTGGCTTCTCCTTCAAGTCTGAAATGTATTCCGTGTACCAAAAATGCTCCGAAACTTTGTCCTGCAGCACCTTTAAAACGCACGTTCAACGTGTTTTCAGGCAAACCTTCGTTGCCATATCGTTTCGCTATTTCGCCAGATAGCATGGCACCTACGGAACGGTCGGTGTTTAATATCGAATAGCTTAATGATACCTCTTGTTTCTCCTCAATGGCTTGTTGCGCATGTGCAATGATGTCCTTGTCTTTTACATGGTCAATCTGATGATCCTGAGTCGTCGTATGGTACAAAGCGCATCTTCCGGATTCTCCGGGGAAATGTAGCAACTTGCCAAAATCCAAAGTGTCATGTTTCTTGATATGGTCGGACGGTTTCCGCTTTATCAAGTCACTCCTCCCAATAATTTCGTCCAATTTTTTGAATCCCAGTTCTGCTAAATATTCGCGTACTTCTTCAGCCAAGAAAGTAAAGAAATTAATCAAATACGCAGCCTGTCCATGGAAACGTTTACGAAGTTCTTCATTTTGAGTTGCTACGCCGACAGGACAAGTATTCATATGACATTTTCTCATCATAACACAGCCTAACACGATTAAAGCTGAAGTTGCAAAGCCGAACTCTTCGGCGCCCAGCATGGCCATAAGTATGATGTCCCTCCCGGTTTTCAATTGTCCGTCCGTTTGCAATTTGACTAATCCCCTCAGATTATTCAATACCAAGGTCTGCTGAGCCTCGGACAAACCAATTTCTGTGGGAAGTCCCGCATAACGTATCGAACTTAGCGGCGAGGCACCTGTCCCTCCTTCTGCTCCTGAAATGACAATACGGTCGGCTTTAGCCTTAGCTACCCCAGCAGCGATAGTTCCCACGCCACTTTCTGAAACTAATTTTACGCTGATTTCGGCTTTAGGATTCACATTCTTCAAATCAAAGATAAGTTGTGCCAAATCTTCAATGGAGTAGATATCATGATGGGGAGGTGGAGAAATCAGAGAAATGCCTGGGATGGAATGTCTGGTTTTCGCAATGATGTCATTCACTTTGTATCCTGGCAGTTGGCCTCCTTCACCCGGCTTGGCCCCTTGAGCTATTTTAATTTGAATTTCATCCGCATTAACCAGGTACTCTGCTGTGACTCCGAAACGCCCTGAAGCAACTTGTTTGATGGCAGACCGCAAAGACGTGCCATCTTCTTGTTTGACAAATCTGGCAGGGTCTTCTCCTCCTTCACCTGTGTTGCTCCTCCCATGTATGCTGTTCATCGCAATGGCCATGGTTTCATGCGCCTCTTTGCTGATAGAACCAAAACTCATTGCGCCTGTCACAAAACGTTTCATGATTTCAGAAGCCGGCTCTACATCGTTGATAGGAACAGGAGTGCCTTTTTTGAATGTCCAAAAGTCCCGTAAGAAGATAGGAGATTCTTTTTCGTCGACTATGTGGGTGTATTCTTTGAACTTTTTGTAACTTCCTAAACGGGTTGCCAATTGGAGTGTGGAAATAGTTTCTGGATTCCATGCATGTTTTTCCCCATCTTTGCGATAGGAAAAAAAACCTTTATGCTCTAAAATAGGGGACAGGGGTACATCATAAGCCGCAGCGTGGCGGGCAATGGCATCTTCAGCAATCTCTTTTAGGCCGATACCCTCCACTTTGCTGGCCGTGTTTCCGAAATATTTCTCGGCCAACTTGCTACTTATGCCGATTGCTTCGAACAGTTTCGCTCCGCGGTAACTGCGGATGGTGCTGATACCCATCTTGCTCATCACCTTTAGCAATCCTTTACAAAGCGATTTGATGTAGTTTTTTTCTGCTGTTTCATAATTGAGCTGAATGATTTGATTCTTGACCAAATTGTTCAAGATGGCAAATGCCATGTAAGGGTTGACTGCACTTGCCCCATATCCTAATAGTAAAGCAGCATGCATGACCTCACGCATTTCACCCGTCTCAACAACTAATGCAGTTTGCACTCGTTTTTGGGCAGCTATAAGATAATGGTGGACTGCGCTTACAGCCAATAATGAAGGTATGGCTGCATATCTTGGATTATTGCTCCTGTCGCTTAATATAATGTAATTAGCCCCGTCGGTGACAGATTGAGCTGCTTTTTTGCATAAGTCGTCTAATGACTCTTTTAGACCTTTTTCTCCTTTGGACACTTCAAACAACATTGGAAGTTTGACAGCCTTGAATCCTTTATATCGGATGTTGCAGAGAATGTCAAGTTGGGCATCACTCAGGACAGGGTATTGCAGACGCACCATTTTGCAGTGGGCTTCGTTGGGTAATAGAATATTGTTCCCCACCGTACCGATGTATTCTACTAAACTCATTACCAACTCTTCCCTTATTGGGTCGATTGGAGGATTGGTGACTTGTGCAAATTGCTGGCGGAAATAGTTGAACAGCAATTGCGGACGTGTTGATAAGACGGCCAATGGTGTGTCGTTTCCCATTGAGCTGATAGGCTCGGCAGCATTGGTACTCATCGGCGTAAGTATTTTATCTATATCCTCTCGAGTATAGCCAAAAGCACGTAATTGAGAGTCGTACCCTTCAACAGTATGATCAACTTTCCTTCCTGATTTCAGTTCATCAAGTTTGATGCAGTTCTCTGTTATCCATTTGAGGTATGGATGTGCTTCTGCTAATTGTTTTTTGATTTCTTTGTCGTAATGCAATTTCCCTTCTACTGTATCGATAAGGATAATCTTGCCTGGTTGAAGTTTTCCTTTTTCTATGATTTGGCTCGGGTCAATATTTAATACTCCTACTTCTGAAGCTACCAGCACCATTCCGTCTTTGGTGATTAAATACCGTGCCGGACGAAGTCCGTTCCTATCCAGCATACCACCTGCATATCGCCCGTCACTAAACAGCAAAGCTGCTGGCCCATCCCATGGTTCAGCTAAAATAGAGTGGTATTCGTAAAATGCCTTCAAGTCCTCGGAAATTGGGTTCTTAGCATTAAAGCTTTCAGGTACTAACATGCTCATAGCATGAGGTATGCTTAATCCAGACGCAATGAGGAACTCTAAGGCATTGTCCAAAGATGCGCTATCGCTCATGCCCGGCTGGATGATTGGATGAATCTCTTCAATTTTTACACCTAATGCCGCAGTATTTAAAACGCTTTCGCGAGCTGCCATCCATGCTCTGTTGCCACGAATTGTGTTGATTTCCCCGTTGTGTGCTAATAAACGGAAGGGCTGGGCTAAACTCCATGTCGGAAAAGTATTTGTGCTGAAGCGTGAATGTACCAAGGCTAACCCGCTGGTGAAATATTCATTGGTTAGGTCTGGAAAATATTGGCGGAGTTGAAGAGATTCAAGCATGCCTTTGTATACGATGCTCTTGGTAGAGAGTGATACTATGTAAAAATCATTATGCGAATCAACTCCGTCGCTTTCAATCACGCGTTTTTCTATTTTTTTGCGAACCAAATAAAGTTTTAATTCTAATTCTTGCTGGTTGTTCCCTCCTGTAATAAATAGTTGTTTAATGTCAGGCTCAGTAGCTGATGCATCTTTCCCTAAAATAGATGAATTTACGGGTAAGTCCCTTATATACATCAAAGAGAGGTGCTCCTTTTCTACTTCTTCAATTATGATGTTTAATAAAGCCGATTGTTCGTCTTCTCTTTTTGGGAAAAAAACTAAACCTGTTCCATAGCGACCTTTTTCTGGCACTGGAATTCCCTGCAGTAATATAAACTCATGAGGAATCTGGACCAAGATGCCTGCGCCGTCTCCAGATTTGTTGTCGGCTCCTTCAGCTCCACGATGCCGCATATTTTCTAAGACTGTCAACGCTGAATCAACAATTTTGTGCGATTTTTCGCCATGTATATTTGCCAACATGCCGACTCCACATGCATCATGCTCATACGCTGGATCGTACAAGCCGATTTTTTTATCTAAAAGATTACAATCTTGCTTCATTTGTTGCCTGTTAATATGTTATTATCTTTATTGTTGTCAAATTGTGTGGCAAATATAGTATATATAAATCAATTTGTAAACAATTTT
>CALBYC010000141.1 GCA_937890135.1 uncultured Parabacteroides sp. | reverse complement strand
AAAGTAGACAGACCGAAAAACAGCAAGAACAACCTTTCATCCTTCGCTTGCGAGTTCTGAAGCCAGGGGGATACCACCGGCATGATGATATATAAGCTTATCAAAGGATACATGAACCAAAGATGCCCTCCCATAGAAGGGAAATTAAACAACAGCATCCGTAAATCCTTCATCGATTGTTCCCATGTCATGGCTCCCCACGACAATGGCAGGAATGTATAAAGAAGCATGAACAAGACAAAAGGAGGCAATATCCGCATGAAGCGTTTTTTATAAAAAGAGGAAAAATCCATGCCCTTGGGCAGGGGAACTAATAAAAAAGCAGACACTATCATAAAAATAGGGACACTGATTCGACCTAACGCTCCGTCATAAAAGGCGACCCAAAAACGGTTGCTCTCATTAGCCAGCATGGAGACGCTTCCCGCCAACCCTGAAGAGTCCGCCCCATAAAAATTCTCACTTGCATGCACCAACATGACTAAAAAGCATGCTACCACTCGGATGTAATCCACAAAAACTACCCGTTCTTTCATCTTCTAAAAATTATATTATTACAATGTTTTCCATGATTCAACCAAAACGGCATATCGAAAATGCGTGTAAAGATAATGATTAGTTTATCATTTTACCTCTTTGCCAAAAAAAATCAGCATTTGCTTGCTACCCGAATGCTCTTTTGTTATTTTTGCCATATACTAAACATAAATAACAACAACCATGAACAAATGCGGAATAATATTCACATCGCTCCTCCTTGCGTCAAGCATGCATTCAAATGCACAAGATGCCCATAATCTTATCGTGCAAACCAACAAAATAGGGGCTCCCATCCCTTCCACTTTATATGGGCATTTCTTCGAAGACATCAATTATGCTGCCGATGGCGGACTATATGCCGAACTTGTCAAGAATCGTTCTTTTGAGTTTCCCCAGCAGCTAATGGGATGGGTAACATTCGGCAATGTCGCCCTTAAAGAAGACGGGCCCTTTGAACGGAATCCCCATTATGTCACCATTTCCCCTTCGGGCCACCGGGAGAAATGGAGCGGAATTGAAAATGAAGGATTTTTCGGAATCGGGTTGAAAGCCGGTGAATCTTACAGGTTCTCTGTTTGGGCAAGAGGCAATAACGCCAAAGTCCGCGTGGAATTGATAGACAACCATTCCATGGAAGAATCACAAGTCATCACATCCAAGGAGCTTTCCATCAACTCCAATGAATGGGAACAATATGAGCTTACTTTGACCCCTGAAAAAACAAACCCAAAGGCCCATTTGCGTATCTTCTTGATTTCAGACCAGCCTGTCGATTTGGAACATGTATCGTTATTCCCTACCGACACTTGGAAAGGGCGTAAAAATGGGTTAAGGAAAGATTTGGTACAAGCTTTGGTGGATACGAAACCCGGAGTCTTCCGTTTCCCAGGTGGATGCATCGTGGAAGGGACGGACTTGGCAACCCGCTATAATTGGAAGAATTCAGTAGGGCCTGTTGAGAACAGGCCTCTAAATGAAAACAGGTGGCACTATACTTTCCCCCACCGTTTCTTCCCAGATTATTTCCAAACGTATGGCA
>CALBYC010000140.1 GCA_937890135.1 uncultured Parabacteroides sp. | reverse complement strand
TTGAAAACCGTGTCATATATGGGATTGGCTATGTGTATCATCTCTCGCTTCCTTCCTTATTTTGGGTTTCGTCCCACAAAGTTATAAATTTCAATATACAAATGCAACACTTGAAACATTTTTGACAAGACTTGCCGGACGATTTCCCATTTGGTAGTGACCTTTCATGCAACAGGTAGTAACCTTTCTACGAAAATGATGCGGCCGTTTCCAAGAACGCCCACGATGTGGCGGCATGCTCATTCCACAGCTTCAAAATCCTCATTATGGATACCCCGAATAGCCACGGCATAACCACCAAACTCCATGACAAGCTGACGGTCTCTGTCAACACGGACAATATAACCCTCCAAGCCCTTGAATAACCCCGTTAGGACACGCAATTTTGTATGGTCTTTTGCAAACTTCACAAATGGGTCACGAAGGAAAGTCACATTTTCAGGATGTGATCTAACAGCCTCCATGAAAGGTTGCATTATACCATTGTCAATGCATGCAGGTTTGCCAGTACTACAGTTGTTAATCAGATGATACTGGGGATAGTTTTTCCGTAAGAATTGCTGCAAGTCAATTGTCGTCCCTTGGAGAAAGACGAGCCCGCTTATAGTAGGCATCTGCTTTTTAATGACACCTCGTCCATTGCTTTTTTGCTTGTATTTATAGGAATAATGGATAAAACATTCATGCCTCTCTCCCGTGCATGCCAGATTGTAAGCATCCATTTGTTTCTTGAAAGACTCTATTTTCTTGTTGTGTATCAGAATATAGCCCCATGGTTTTCCTTTGTTCGCGTTCCCTTTTACATTTCCTTCATTGCCGCCGATCCTCCTAGACACAACTTCTATACCTGAATCCGGTTCTTCACCAGTCCCAGCAACCTGTATGCCCTTTGGAAAACACAAGTCACCATAACTTCCGTTTTCGTCGGCTATAGAAGGAGTAAGAGAGCAATCCTGCGTCATTTCCTCTTTCTATTTTATGTCATTGCCAGCTATCTTCACCTTAGAATGCAATGCTGGTTTTACAATAACATAATTCATATTTCGATTTAATTTATAGATACCCAATTCCATAGTTCTATCCATTCATTTGGGTTTCCTCAATAGTAAAATCTTATTTGAACGCAAAGGTAGTGATTTTATTTAACTTATAATCTTTTAAAAGCGAAAATCATCAAACATTTTGTGGTTCTTTTGGGAGACCATTGATTGTTAATAGGTCTTTGCGGCCATGATTGTTTTATTGTTAGAAGATTAGCTAACCCAACAAATCCTCTTACTGGCTTTTCTCCACTCCATATCAAACGATTGATGCCCTGTAAATAATAATCATGAAGGATTGATACCTAAACATGAAAATTTTACCGGGCATTAATGAAATCTTCTATAAACGACAGAACGATTATCTATTTTTCAACCACGAACACGAGGTCTTTCTTTCTAATGAACCTACAAAAAAGGTCCAGGTATGCGGCATAGAGGTTATTCATAAAATCTAAAACAGCAAAGTTGTACCATTTTATGCGCTGGGAAAATAATCTGGCCCTACGAACAAACACCAAGGTCTTTATTCCGCCATAAAGGAACAATAACATAGATGAATATAAGGCAAGCAAATAATTTGCAGCCATTCCTATACCTACTGATGCCAGTACTGCGAGCAGGAATGAAAGATAGAGGAATGTTTCCAATTTGAACAACCGATAATATTTGTTTTTAAACAAGCCGCTTATGGCCATTTTGGCTGCCCTCATTCGAGTCCAAACTTTCACGGAACGGACTTCTTCACGCTCCACCAACGCTTTCACATCATAACATACAGCAGAATTGTCGGCTGTGGCAACTTCGTCAATAAACAAAGAATCATCCCCAACTTTCAGATGAAGTTGATGATAAAAACCTTTATTCTGCAGGAAAAGAGATTTTGTATAAGAAAGGTTCTCTCCAGTACCATCAAAAGGGTGGTGACGTATGGCAGCAGACAGGAACTGCAGTGTGCAACGCAAATTATCCAAACCGATCAATTTGTTTTTCCAACCTTGCGTATGAGGATAAGACGAAGCACCTATGACCATCTGCGTTTTATCTTGATAACTACCAACCATTGTCTTCAGCCAGTCCTTGCTGGCCGGCTTCACGTCCAAGTCCGAGAAAAACAACAGATTGTGACGTGCAGCTTTTATGCCCAATGTCAATGATAGCTTCTTCCTGCAGATAAATCGCACTTCATTAGGGACAAATGATATGCGTAAACGTCGTCCATACCTCCCTTCCATCAAACTTAAAGCATTTGCACATTCTTCTCCCACTCCATCGGCCATCACTATCACTTCATAATCCGGATAATCCTGGTTCACGAAGGCAAGCAGGTGTTCTTCCATATGCATTGCATTATCTTGCAAATACAAGATGACAGACACGGGAGGCTGTTTATCAGATTCCTGTTTCACCGTCTCCCCTTGCCTATCTTTCTGCCGAAAAGGCAAGCTGTAGAAGAAGAGACAATGAAACAGAAGCAAAAGGAACATAGCTGTCGTCATTCCTACCAATATCCATTCAGTTTGGCCGAAATCCAACATGTGCATTTTTATCAAATTTGATCTGAATAATAAGCTTTCGGCAGTTTCCGGCAATTATACTGAGATGCCATAATCTCACCGTATGCTCCGGCTGAACGAAGGGCAATAAAGTCCCCCCTGTGTGCCTTGTTCAATTCCACATCTTTGCCAAATACATCAGAGGATTCACAAATCGGGCCGACGACATCATAAAGTTCCACATCTTCATCACTTGATAGATTCTCTATACGATGATATGCGTCGTACATGGCTGGGCGAATCAAATCTGTAAACCCGGCATCCAAAATCACAAACTTTTTCACTTCCCCCTCTTTGACATAAAGGACACGAGATATCAACGTCCCGCATTGCGCAACGACAGAGCGCCCCGGCTCGAAATGGACTTGCTGGCCTTCACGAAGTTTCAGCAAAGAAGAGAAAACAGCAAAGTAATTGTCAAATGACGGAATAGGCAAATGGTTAGGATGGTAATAGTCGATGCCCAATCCTCCTCCCATATTCAAGTTCTCTACATGGAAGCCGCGCTTATCCAGTTCGTCTTGTATCTCATTGATGCGTATAGCCAAGTTTCGGAAAGCAGACATGTCCGTGATTTGCGAACCGATATGGCAATGTATGCCTATCAACCGCACATGTTGCATTCCTGCCAACTCGTCCAACACGCCACCAAGCAAGCCCAAATTAATGCCGAACTTGTTTTCCTTCATGCCAGTAGTTATCTTGGCATGTGTATGGGCATCCACTTCCGGATTAATACGCAAAGCCACATCCGCCTTCATATTCTTCCGGCCGGCTAATTCATTGATGACGCGAAGTTCTGCCAATGACTCGACATTAAAGCAGAATATATTTTCTTCCAAGCCTAAATTGATTTCCCAATCAGCCTTGCCAACTCCTGCAAAAACAATTTTATCGGCAGGGAAACCCGCTTTCAACGCAGCTTGTATTTCACCGCCGCTTACACAATCCGCGCCCAAACCATTCGATGCAATCAGTGACAAGATGCGAGGATTGGCATTTGCTTTGACAGCATAATGTACATGAAAACACCCATATTTGCCTGTTTCATCCTTAATTGCATCCAATGTCTTTTGCAAAAGATCCATGTCATAATAATAGAATGGCGTTTCCAAAGACTTAAACTTCTCGATAGGAAATGTTCCTTTTAACATATACCAAATATTGATGGATTACTATAAATAAAAAGGTCATGCCGAGAATGTATGATACGAAACAACCTTGGCACAACCCTTCCCTGATATTAATTATTTATTATTAAACAAATGATCGCTTAAAGCCTGCAATGCACGCTTTTTGTCCGATGCCTTAATCAGCAAAGAGACATTATAATTGCTACCACCATAAGAAATCATGCGGACAGGAACATCTTTCATGGCCTGGACTATTTGTGCTTCAAAACCGATGTTGTCCCATTCCAAATCGCCGACCACGCAGACAATGACCATGTCTTTGTCCACTGTCACCGTCCCATATTTCTTCAAGTCATTCACAATATCTTCCAAATGCTTGCAATTATCAATCGTTACAGATACTCCAACCTCAGAAGTTGTAACCATATCAATCGGGGTCTGGTAAACCTCGAAGATTTCAAACACTTTGCGCAAAAATCCAGTCGCAAGGAGCATTCGGCCACTCTTAATCTTAATGGCAGTGATATTGTCTTTGGCAGCAACCGCTTTAATTTTGCCTTTTTCCATTTCATTGGAAATCAAAGTACCGGGAGCATCGGGCTGCATCGTGTTCAACAAACGCACTGGAATATTATTCACTTTAGCCGGCAAAATGCAAGTAGGATGCAATATCTTCGCTCCAAAATATGCCAATTCTGCTGCTTCTTCAAAATTAAGATGACGAACAGGAGAAGTCCCTTCCACAAAACGAGGATCGTTGTTATGCATGCCATCGATGTCCGTCCATATCTGAATTTCAGAAGCATTGATAGCGGCCCCAATCAAAGAAGCGCTATAATCACTTCCGCCACGCAGCAAATTGTCCACTTCACCATACGCATTACGGCAGATATAACCTTGAGTAATGTACAAATCGGCTTCAGGATTCTGCTGTAATAATTTAGACAAATGTTCCTTGATATACACCGGATCCGGCTCTGCATTCTTATCCGTACGCATGTATTCAAGGGCAGGTAGCAACACAGAATTGACTCCTTGCTCATTCAGGTACAAATTCATCATACCTGTGGATATCAGTTCGCCTTGAGATAAAACCTCTTTTTCCTCAAATAAAGTGAACAAGTCTTTTGTAAAAGAACGAATGTGGTCAAAATGATAAGTGACCAGTTCACGCGCCTTAGTTTTATACTCGTCCGTGCTATATAACTCTTCGATATGGTTGAAATATTTACGGGCCAACTGATTAATCACCTCATTCGCACCATCCGGATTCTTCTTATACAAATAGTCCGAAATCTCCACCAATGAATTGGTTGTCCCAGACATAGCTGACAACACGATGATATTCTTCTCTCCTACAATCAGCTTCGCTACATTTTTCATCCTCTGCGCTGAACCTACGGAAGTACCGCCAAACTTTAATACTTTCATTTCTTTTTCCTAATAATTAATTTATTCTCATTCCCTAAGCAAAAAGCGGACGCAAAATTAAAAAATAATTCACCTGTCCACATCATAAAGGCAAGCGTTCTCACATTTCACGATTCGTGCAGGATAATTATGTACCAATGTGTAATTATGGGTAGTCATAATGACAGCTGTACCTTTTTTACATATATCATGCAGCAACTGGACGATTTGCCCACTTGTTTCAGGGTCTAAATTGCCCGTCGGTTCATCCGCCAGTATAATGTCTGGTGTATTTAGCAATGCACGTGCTATGACGACTCTCTGCTGCTCTCCGCCAGACAATTCGTGGGGCATTTTATAACCTTTGTTTTGCATTCCGACCTGACCGAGGACTTCGCCTATGCGTCTTTCAATATCCGCCTTGTTTTTCCAGCCAGTGGCTTTTAGGACGAATTCCAAGTTTTTAACGACAGAACGGTCAGTCAGCAGCTGGAAATCCTGAAACACTATTCCCAATTTCCGACGTAAATAAGGAATATACTTCTTTTTTATTCGCATAAGGTCAAAGTCCAACAATCGAGCTTCACCACTCCGCAACGGAATCTCACAATAAAGAGCTTTTAACAAACTGCTTTTTCCTGAACCGACTTTGCCAATCACGTAAACAAATTCTCCTGGTTTCAATGAAAAAGACGCATCTTGCAAGACAACATTTTCATCTCGGCAGATTCCAACGTGATCCAGCTGCAATAAAACATTGTTCTCCATTATTTATGGCGCTTCATTAATTCCTTTGCCAAATCATCTATCCGAAGCCCCTTACTTGTAAGTAATACAATCAGATGGTAAAGCAAATCCGCCCCTTCATAAATCAAACGGTCTTCCGTGCCATTTGTGGCCTCGATGATTGTTTCAACGGCTTCTTCACCCACTTTCTGTGCCATACGGCTAATGCCCTTTTGAAACAAAGTAGTTGTATAAGAACCTTCCGGCATCTCCATACGGCGACGTTCAATGAAGTTTTGAAGGTATTTCAAAAACATAATGTCTTCTTCGTCCTTCTCGCCAAAGCAGGTGCCTGAACCCGTATGACATACCGGCCCCGCTGGAATGGCTTTGATAAGCAATGTATCATTGTCGCAATCTGGAGTGATAGAAACGACCTGCAAGGTGTTCCCGCTGGTCTCCCCTTTCATCCATAAACGTTTCTTAGTACGGCTATAAAAAACGACTTTATTCGTTTCCAATGTCTTTTGATAAGCTTCTTCGTTCATGAAGCCTAACATCAAGACTTTATTTGTCATATTGTCTTGAATAATGGCTGGTATCAAACCACCCATTTTGTCAAAATCCAAATTCATTATATTCTAATTTTAATGTTACAATCTCACATTTATTCCTTCATGCTGCAAATATAGCTTTAATTCTTCTATATTTATCTCTCCAAAATGAAATACGCTGGCTGCCAAAGCCGCATCTGCCTTTCCTTTCAGAAATACATCCTTAAAATGTTCCATCTTCCCAGCTCCCCCAGACGCAATGACAGGAATGTTCAGTTCGTCTGACAACTGCGCCAAAGCCTCGTTGGCATATCCTTCCTTCACACCGTCATGTGACATGCTCGTAAAGAGAATCTCCCCGGCTCCGCGATCCTGTGCTTCTCTCGCCCAATCAAACAAATATTTATCACTGGGAACTCTACCTCCATTCAAGTAGCATCGCCAGTCGCTGCCTTCTTGTCTCGCATCAATCGCAACAACACACACTTGGCTCCCGAAGTTGGATGCAATTTCAGAAATCAGCATAGGATTGCGCAATGCCGCAGAATTGATGGACACCTTGTCTGCTCCTGCGCCCAACAACCGTTCCACATCTTGCAATTCATTGATGCCTCCTCCCACTGTAAAAGGGATGTTGATATTTGCAGCCACCTTGCGAACTAATTCCGTAAAAGTCTTGCGTCCTTCATGCGATGCCGTTATATCCAGATAAGTCAGCTCATCAGCACCCGCACGGCTATATGCTGCGCCCAACATCACAGGGTCACCGGCATCACGGAAATTCACAAAATTAACCCCTTTAACCGTTTTCCCGTCTTTCACATCCAAACAGGGTATTATTCTTTTTGCCAACATAGTTTCTAACTTTTTCGAGTAATAAACATTTCTATCTCTTTCAATTGGATATGACCTTCATAAATAGCTTTCCCAAATATAACAGCCGGAATGCCCGCTTCTGCCAACTGTTCGATATCCCTCATGGAAGATACACCTCCGCTGGCTATGATATAAATCCCGGGCATTTCTTGCAACATCTCCTGATATAATTTCACCGCAGGTCCTTGCAACATCCCATCTCTCGATATGTCTGTACATATCACTTTTGAAATTCCTTTCGAATGGTATCCCTTGACAAATGGCATCAAATCGATTGCAGTACCTTCTTCCCATCCGTTTATCGCAATTTTACCGTCCTTGGCATCTGCACCCAAGATGATATGCTCACTACCGTAACGATTGATCCATTCCAAAAACAGACCGTTATTTTTCACAGCAATGCTTCCTCCGGTAACCATCTGCGCTCCACAATCGAATGCTATACGTAAATCATCGTCACTTTTCAACCCTCCACCGAAATCGATAGACAAATTGGTATGAGAAGCTACTTTCTCTAATATCCGGTAATTAACAACATGCCCCGCCTTGGCTCCATCCAAGTCGACCATATGCAAGCGAGTAATGCCAGCATCTTGGAATTGTTTTGCTACTTCCAACGGGGATTCATTGTATATTTTCCGTGAGCCATAATCACCCTGCGTCAAGCGAACACATTTTCCTTCAATCACATCTATTGCTGGGACTAAATCGATCATGCCTATCACATATTAATAAAGTTCCGCAATATTTCTTCCCCCACCGAACCGCTCTTTTCCGGATGGAATTGAGTGGCATAAAAATTATCTTTATGCAATGAAGCACTAAAAGGTAATATGTAATCGGTTGTCGCTGCCGTATAGGTATTGGTAGGCACATAAAAGCCATGCACGAAATAGACAAACTTATTTTCTAACCCACGAGTAAACAATCCCCCTTTCAAATCAGAAATAGTATTCCATCCCATGTGAGGAATTTTATCTTCATGCTTGTCCGAGATGAATTTTTTCACATCCACATCGAATATACCCAAACAGTCTGCATCGCCCTCCTCGGAATGGCGGCACATCAACTGCATTCCCAAGCATATACCTAAAACAGGTTGTTCCAGATTACGAATCAGCTCGACCATTTGATGTTCTTTCAAATATTCCATGGTGGTATAAGCTTCTCCTACACCAGGAAATATTACCTTGTCTGCTTTTTGAATTTGTTCTTTGTCTGCAGTGATAACCGGATTAATGCCTAATCGTTTCAAAGCATAATCCACCGAATATATATTACCCGCATTGTATTTTATGATTGCAACGTACATCTGTTTCTACCATTCAAAATATATCTACGTGCAAAAATAGCAAATTAATATAACAATTAACGCCGTTCAGCAGGAAAGTTATCCGAATCTTCCGAATTTATAATAAATTGCAGCAAATTCGATGTTTAAACTTCGCATTTTTCACAGTTGGATTAATTTTGTACTTAAAAATAAACCCTCATGGAAATCTACGCCATAAGCATCTCGTACCGTTATGACAAGTTCAGAATCTATCAGCATCGCAACCTCCTTACCAGTACTACATACCCAAAAGGGGCAGCATCAAAACACTCCGCCTTGACGCAACCCCTTTTCCTTGTTTTGCCAACAAGTAATCTATTATCTCGTTTCTTGCTTATTATCTGACGATGGCAGAGGTTCTGCTTCATCTTGTGATTGAGCATCCTGAGCAGTTCCAAAGTTCGGCGATACACTGTTCGGATCGATAGTCACAGCTTTTTCCACTTGCTGCTTTATTTCGGACTGAACTCCTGAACGATTGGCATGAGGAATAAATGCAGTAATCACAATACTTAATACGATAACAACCCCCGCCAAAGTCCATGTGGCTTTTTCCAAGAAGTCAGTAGTCTTGCGAACACCCATGATTTGATTCGAAGAGGAAAATCCTGAAGCTAAACCGCCTCCCTTAGAATTCTGAATAAGAACTATCAGAATCAATAAGATAGATGCAAGTAAAATCAAGATAGAAATAAATACATACATTTTGTTTTATTTTTTAGTGTTAATAATCAACTTTTCCAAAAATCTCAATTGGTCTGCAAAGTAAATACTTTTTTCCGGATATTTAATTATTTGTAAAGCCTTATCATATCTTTTCTGTTTGACATAAATTCGAGCTAAAGTTTCTGTAAAATAGGATTTATCCAATGGCCTGATAGCAACTTCACCTTCTTCCTCAAAAGAAGTTCCTTCTGTTTTCTTCGAAAATCCTTCAATTTGTGGCATGTCAGTCTTCACATCCTTTGAATTGCTTTCCAAAAAAGAATCAATCAAATCTTGATGTTTCAACTTTGGGGAGCTTTCAGCCTCAGGCAATCGCCCTTGCAAATACTCCTCGGAAGCAACTGGAACATCATAACGCAATAGTTCACCCACGCTTTTTCCTTCATCACACCGAACCGTATCTCCAGATTCAACCAAGAAAGCGTTTATCAGCTCGAACGAATCTCTATTTGTTTCACTTATGATGGAATCCGATAAGGCTGCATCCCCTCTGAGAAACACATATAATAGCCTCCTGTCCGGGACAGACAAGGCAATGCGCTCCATTTCTTTTGAGAAATCCGCAGAATCATCTTTCCCCAACGCTTTAAGATATAAAAGCATAGCTGCCTGAAAACAAGGATACGATTCAAGTATCCCTTCAAAATCTTCCGCCATGCCGGCAGAAATCATTTCCGGATTTTGGATATAATGATTGAATTCAACAGCATTCATGGCGGCTATAAAATTACCAATTGGCAACAGTTGCATTATAGATCTGGTCAGCTAGCTCTTCTATTATTTCAGTGCATAACTGGTCTTGGACATCCTGAAGCATCTGGCTACTATCAAATTCCCTATTAGCAGAAAATGATTGTTCAAAATCCTCATCCGCATTCGTCCGGTTTGAATAGCGCACATTGACTGTGATTGTCAGTTTCGTTCGAGAAGACAAAGCATCTTCTTTCACAGCAAGAGCAGCAAGGTCATAACCGGTTATCTCACCCTCCAACTGCAAATCCCCGTTGTCACGAACCAAGGAAAGCCTGGTTTGACGCACATAAATATCTTTCAAGCCCTCAGTGAACTGTTGTGCCAAAGGAGGATATACCATAGGAGCCTGGTTGGGAAAGTCTTTAATTGTAATGCTTTTCACCTTTGAATAGTCTATGGAAGCCCCATTGAATTTATAAGATATGGAACAAGCTGCCAAAACTAACAACATTGAAGATAGAATAGCTATGCACCAACTACGATATTTCATGAATTTATTCCAAGTTATATTCTTTAATTTTCCTGTACAATGTACGCTCCGATATTTTCAAGTCGGCCGCTGCATCTTTTCGCTTGCCTTTATGCCGCTCCAAAGCCTTGCGAATCATTTCCTTCTCCACTTCTTCAAGCGACAAGTTCTCTTCTTCCACCGTTTCCGCCTCTTGCACCAAAGGGGATTGCACGGGGGAAATAGGCTGCATATGCGTCTGGTAAATATTGCCCCTATCCGCATGGACTGGTATATTCCCATCAATGATATCGTGTACCAATTTTTTCAAATCGTTCACATCTTTACGCATGTCAAACAATACCTGATAGAGTATCTCCCGTTCATTCGCAAAGTTCTTTGGTTCATTTCCTTGATTTGCTAAAACTGGATATTTAGCGACATCCACGTTAGGGATGTAACGACGGAGCGTATCGGCTGTTATTTCTCTTTTTTCTTCCAATATGGAAATACGTTCCGTCACATTTTTCAACTCACGGATATTGCCAGGCCAACGATACGACATTAATAACCGGCAGGCATCATCATCCAAGTGCACAGCGGTCATTCTGTATTTCTCGGCACAATCAGAAGCGAACTTCCTAAACAACAATACGATGTCTTCGGCACGATCCCTTAATGGAGGAATCTGGATAGGAACAGTATTCAATCGATAATACAAATCTTCTCTGAATTTACCCTCACTGACGGCTTTGACAAGATTCACATTTGTGGCCGCTACAATGCGGACGTTCGTTTTTTGAACTTTGGAAGAACCTACTTTTATAAACTCCCCGCTTTCCAATACGCGAAGCAAACGGGCCTGAGTGGGCAACGGCAGTTCTCCTGCCTCATCCAAGAAGATAGTGCCTCCATCTGCCACTTCAAAATAACCTTTCCTGTCAGCCAGAGCACCCGTGAAAGAGCCTTTTTCATGACCAAAAAGTTCAGAATCAATCGTTCCTTCAGGGATGGCACCGCAATTGACAGCAATATACTGTCCATGTTTACGGCTACTATTCTGATGGATGATTTGAGGAAACACCTCTTTCCCGACGCCACTCTCACCTGTAATTAAAACAGACATATCAGTAGGTGCGACTTGCAAAGCAACATCAATGGCACGGTTCAACCCCGCACTGTTACCGATGATGCCAAAACGCTGTTTTATTTGCTGAATATCTATTTTCATTTTATTTCTCTTTATTTACCTATCCAAAGGTACAACGAATTACTCATTTTCGCAAGCGTATGTTGAGTCATAGAGATATTTCCCTAATTCATCATCATTGTCAAAAGAACGGATCGTATCTACCGAAATAGGCTGCCCAACATACACATCCACGATGCGGCCTCGCTTATTAAACACTTCGTGTATGATTCTCAGCGTGCGCAATTTCCAACTAATATTTCCCAGCCAATAGAAAAATTTAGAGTTCTGAAAATCGAAGTAAATAGGATAAACTGGGACATTTGACTTCCGGATAAGCCGAATCACACTATGTGTCCAAGGCAAATCGCATACTTTTTTCGTTTTTCTGTCATAGAACGACATCGCACCAGAAGGGAAAAAACCCATGGGATGCCCCTCTTTTATATGTTTCATACACAGGCGGACCCCACTCATGTTTGCCAAGTTCCCGCCTTGATGTTTCGTATCCGGATGGACAGATATAAAATTGTCTTTCATCGCTCCTATTTTAGACAAAACGCCATTAACCATCACTTTAAAATCGGGTCGCCGCGAAGCAATGATATCAATTAACATAATCCCGTCCAAAGATCCTATCGGATGATTGGAAACAGTTATGAATGCTCCTTCCGGCAAATGGTCCAATATCTCAGCATGATGCAATTTATAGCGGACATCTATCAAAGGGTCTTTCAGCAACGATGATGTGAATGCGGCTCCCCGCAGATGGCAGCTGTTACGATGAACTTGGTTGATTTTATCTATTCCGGACAGTTTTATGATGATTTTGCCTATCCATCTTCCAAGTGTCGTACCAAAGAACGAGGAAAAATCCTTCAAATCGCCTATGTCTATCACATTCTCTTTCATCAATTACCTATTTAAAAATGACGAGCATATGGACTCATGACGTTTCATGCAGAAAAGCAGCACGCCATTCAGCACGAATATTTCATACAGATAGTACATCCACACATGGCCTGAAAGGACAATGGCAAACATCACCAATGTTCTTCCATTGAATGTCATCAAGTCTATCACCCTCATAAGTTTTTTGCTTTCCATTCGGAAATCTTCACGAATACTTTCCGGGAAATCATCACCATACTTCCGGTGCAAATTCCGCAACATCTGTTGCAGCACAGGCGTCGCTTTCACTTGAATCATAGTATACCAACGATACAAGAAATAAAAGAATTTAGTAATCCCGTATTTCGTCTCCTTATGTTGGGCAACGACTTGCTCCAAAGTCTGGAATTCAGCACCTTTCTCTTTACTGATAAAATAAAGGTGGAGGGTCTTATAATAGTCCGTTATATTTGCTTGAAGCAAATGGGACATCCCCGACAAGGCTGCCAAAGCAAAGAACCAGTAGGAACCTGTCTCGTTCGCCAATCTTAAAGCCAAGCCAACGTAGATGCTTGCGAACCATATATCTCCGGCAAAGCCATCCAATATTCGTCCGATTTTTGATTTTATGCCTGTCAGACGTGCCAACTGACCGTCCACGCAATCCAAAATGTTGGCAAAAACCAAGCAAAGGATGCCGCATATGGTATATTTCAAATCGCTATGGTAAAATAAAAAGCCGGTTGCCGCTCCTACAAAGATGGAAACGACGGTAACCATGTTCGGAGTGATTCGGGTACTGCGCAAAGCTCTTGCTATCAGAAAACCTATGGGCCTATAAAAAATCCGGTCAATAATATTTTCTGTTTCTATGGATTTCAAGGAAGCTTCATACTCTTTGTTCAATTCGCTCATTTCTTCATCATTTATAGGAATAACCACCATCCACGACGACTATTTCCCCATTAAAATATTTATTTTCCAATAACATTTTATAAACGTCCGCAACCTCTTCCGGTTTACAAAAACGGCCTAAAGAAACTTTCCGTTCAATATTATGCCGGATTTCCGCCGGTTTGTTCTTTTGCCATTCAGTGTCCACGAAACCCGGTGCAACGCCATTCACCCGTATTTGATAGGGAGTCAGGAATTTCACCAAGTTCTTCACCAGACTGTGTACCGCACTTTTAGTCACACCATAAGCTAATGACATGGAATGGGGTTCAATGGCCATCAACGAGCCGGTAAAGACGACACACCCCTTCGGGCGTATGCGGTTAATTATGCGCTGTAACAAAAAAACGGGGAAATGGACATTTACCATAAACACATGTTGCCAGTCTTCGAACTGCAATTTCTCAAACGGGTCGCGGCATGTGCTTCCCGCATTCATGATGACAGCGTCCAGCATGATGTCCTCCGTTTCCAAACAGGCGGATATCACTTCTATCTGCGCCATGTCGGACGCATCGGCTTGCAATATTTGCACCTTAACCGAATATTTCCCCTGCAAAGCGGTTTGAACCTGCATGGCCCTTCCGACATCGGATGCATAAGTCAAGAGCAAATCATATCCGCTTTGGGCGAGGCTTTCTGCCACAGCATACCCGATGCCTTTCGTGCCTCCCGTTATTAAAGCTCGTTTTCCCATCCCTTCCATTTACTTTTCCGTGAAACCTTTTACTGAATCGGGCTTCGCTTGACGTTGTGAACGAAGGTTGGCCTCGTAAGTATCGTGGATTGTCTTCTTCAAGTTAGAAGAAGAAACGCCAGTGCCGTACGGGAAATAAAAGACTTGCACGCCCAGTTCCTTCAGGTAGTCGTACTTCCCATACCAATCGTCTCCTACGACAAACGCATCGATGTTCAGTTTCTTTACCGTCTCAGTATGATCCAACGAATGCTGGGGAATCACTATATCGGGGGTTTTCAATGCTTCGATGATTTGCAAGCGCTCGTTAAAAGGAATTATCGGTTTCGGTTTATATGAAGAAACCAACTCGTCCGTACTTACTCCGACAATCAAAATGTCTGCCAAGCTCCTCGCATAATTAATCATGCGCAAATGGTTGTAATGGAACATGTCAAAAGTTCCAGAAGTATATACTATTGTCTTATCTTTAAACATGGCTTTTTATTTTATAACGCAAACTTACATAAACTTTTGAAAATACGAAAAGATATGTGAAGAAAAGCGTCAATGGTTACCTCCGGAGAGGGAAACGGATGCGGCCTTTCCCCTGAAACATGCCGTCCGTTTTTCCCTTTTGTCACGGCCGTTTCATTTCAAGTTCCTTAAAAAAGTTCCGAATCTCTTCCGCTGCCTCCGCCACTTATTGCGTGCGGTCGCAATGCGGCAAAGCGCTCGCTGTCTGGCGCAAGGGGAGATACGCTCACCCCGTCCGCCCGACATTCCCAAGCCTCCCCGCCTATCCGGAGGGAAGCCTGCAGGCTTCCCCTGCAAACTCCCATTTATTGGATTTGATTTATCTGAGGGAAGGTCTGCTCGGCATGAGCCATGCATTGTTCTATTTCCTCCTTGGTGCCGGAATACGGCCCCATTTTTTCTATCTTCAGAGTTGATACGGCAGCCGCCACACGTCCCGCCTCATCGATGCTCATGTTCTTCGCACGGCAGTAAAGGTATCCGGACATGTAGGTATCTCCGCAGCCAGTAGCGTCAACCACCTCCGCAGGCTTGTAAGCGGGGATCAGATGAAATTCTTTTCCATCGTAGATGACAGAACCATTGCTGCCCAATGTCAACAGCACCTCTCTAACTCCCCAGCCATACAATAGTCTTGCCGCTTTCTCCACATCTTCCGTCCCGGTCAAAGACAATGTTTCCTGCTCGTTTGCCTTCAGGAAATGCACATATTGCAAGAAGTCCCTTTTGTCTTTCCAATCGACCGGGTAGACCTGAGTGCCACGCACTTCCCGCAAGTAGCCTTGGGAATCGATAGACACTCGTCCTTTTTGAGATAAATAACGTACGACATCCAAAGGGAAATCATCGGCCAACAGGCTTCCCAAATGGAAAATGCCAGCTTCTACGTCTTGGAGATAATCTACGGTAAAGGGGTCAGCCTTTGCCAATACGCGCTGGGTACGGTTATCCTGGTTCTCTCCGTATATATTCTCAAAATAAACGGAATGCTTGCTCGGCATCACTTCGACAGGAATCCCCATGCTCCTCAAATCATCCACCACTTTCATGTCTTCTTTCCCCAAAGCAGTGACAAGAGTGTAATCTATATCTTTGAAAGCCTTGATGGCATGGGAGAAATAATAGGAAGTCCCGCCAGGCATGTGAGCGGTACGTTTAGGAGTTACGATTTTATCGTGAGTAATATGCCCTATACAGCAAAGTTCGTGCTTTATCATTTTTTTCATTTATTTAGTGCGGACAAAAATAAGAAAAGAATCCCTTCAGAGCAAGAAAAAGGGACTCATTTCTCAACGAATCCCTTTCCTTTCCCAAACAAAAAATAATAAAGACTACTGCTTAAAGCAATTAACGAATGAATAATAACTCTCTATATTTCGGCAGAGTCCATATTTGGTCATCCACCGTCAGCTCAAGCTTATCGATATGGTAACGAATAGCTTCCATCAACGGCACGATTGAATCATGATAGGCGATTGCCTTTTCCCTTTCGGACAAAATTTTATTTGCCACCTTGCGTTTTTCGACCATCTCATCCACTTTTTCCTTGATGAAAATAGTATGGTTAGCTATCTCCTCGATGATTTCCATGTTCTTGGAAGAAAGATATGCAGCCTTATCGGCAGGGAACAAATCTTTCATTTTGTATACATTGTCAATCAAAGAGGACTGGTACTTCAGAGCCATAGGGATAATGTGGTTCATTGCCAAATCGCCCAACACGCGAGCCTCGATCTGGATTTTCTTCGTATACATTTCCCATTTGACTTCATTGCGTGCTTTCAACTCCAGACGTGTCATGACACCTGTGGATTCAAACATGTTCACGCTTGACTCTGAAAGGTAAGCATCAAAAATAAGCGGGACGCTGGTCTCGCAATCCAATCCTCGGCGGGCAGCCTCTTCCTTCCACTCCTCACTGTAGCCATTCCCGTCGAAATGAATTGCCTTGCATGATTTTGCCACATCTCGCAGTTCTTCCACTATCGCTGCAAACTTATCGATTCCAGAAGCAATCTTCGCATCCACAGCAGCCTTGAACTGCTTTAATTGGTCGGCCACTGCCGCATTTAGAGCCAACATGGCCGACGCACAATTGGCAGACGAACCGACGGCGCGGAACTCGAAACGATTGCCGGTAAAGGCAAACGGAGAAGTCCTGTTCCTATCCGTATTATCAATCAAGAGTTCCGGAATACGAGCAATGTCCAATTTCAGTCCTTGCTTGCCAGCCAATATGAAATCTTCCGTTTCACTCTTTTCCAAATGATCCAGCACGGCCGACAATTGAGAACCCAAAAAACATGAAATGATTGCTGGAGGAGCCTCATTCGCACCCAAACGATGGGCATTTGTAGCAGAAGATATGCTAGCTTTCAGCAAAGCATTATGTGTATGGACAGCTTTCAATACATTAACTATAAAAGTAACAAAGCGCAAATTCTCCGTTGGAGTTTTGCCGGGCGCCATCAGCAAGGTGCCGGTATCCGTGCCTAATGACCAATTGTTATGCTTGCCGGAGCCATTGACTCCCTTGAAAGGCTTTTCATGCAATAACACACGAAAACCATGTTTCCGAGCTATATTACGCATCAAAGCCATCACCAATAAGTTATGGTCATTGGCCAGATTGCATTCTTCAAAGATAGGAGCCAGCTCAAACTGATTAGGAGCCACTTCGTTGTGTCGTGTTTTGACAGGAATACCCAATTTCAAAGATTCAATTTCCAACTCTTTCATGAACTCCAATACCCGCGGAGGAATTGCACCGAAATAATGATCTTCCAGTTGCTGGTTCTTGGAACTTTCATGGCCCATTAAGGTACGGCCGGTCATCAACAAGTCGGGACGAGCGGCATATAATCCTTCATCCACCAAAAAATATTCCTGTTCCCATCCTAAGTATGCATATACTTTCTTCACACTCGGATCAAAATAATGGCAAACATCCACTGCTGCTTTATTGACGGATTCAAGCGCTTTCAATAACGGAGCCTTGTAATCCAACGACTCGCCCGTGTATGCGATGAATATGGTAGGGATACAAAGCGTATCTCCTATGATGAAGGCCGGGGAAGAAGGATCCCATGCCGAATATCCGCGAGCTTCAAACGTATTACGGATACCGCCGCTGGGGAAACTAGAAGCATCCGGCTCTTGCTGGATTAGCAATTTCCCTTCAAATTCTTCTATGACACCACCTTTACCATCATGTTCAATAAAGGCATCATGCTTTTCTGCCGTACCTTCGGTCAATGGATGAAACCAATGTGTATAGTGAGTTACCCCCATTTCCAAAGCCCACTTTTTCATTCCTGCCGCTACCGCATTCGCAGTCTCGCGATCTAAAGGAGTATTATTGTCAATACAATCGACAAGTTTTTCATATATTTTTTCAGGCAAGTATTTAAACATTTTTGCCCGATTAAAGACATGTGAGCCATAATACTCTGACACCCGTTTATCCGGAACTGACGTTTCCTCTACCTTCTTTTCGAACGCAGATTCCACCACTTTAAATCTTAACTTCGACATAATACCTTTATTTATACGATTAATAATCTCATTAATTTTTCAACCTATCATTTCATCCATTGTTTGATTCTCCCTATCGCCTCTATCGTCTCATCGCGGTCGCCAAATGCAGTCAATCGCAAATACCCTTCTCCACTCGGTCCGAAACCGACGCCAGGGGTGCCGACAATATAAACCTCATACAATAATTTTTCAAAAAACTTCCAGGAAGTAAGTCCATCCGGAGTCTTCACCCAAAGATAAGGCGCATTGGTGCCACCATAAACCTTAAGCCCGCATTGTTCAAGACCTTCTTTCATTATAGAAGCATTTTTCATGTAATAATCGATTGTCGCACGCACTTGCGCTTTTCCCTCAGGCGTGTATATTGCTTCCGCTCCTCTTTGAGTGATATAACTTGTTCCGTTAAACTTAGTACATTGCCGACGCAACCAAAGTTTATTTAAAGAGACAGGATCTCCGCTCAAAGTATAGGCGTTCAACTCTTTGGGAACGATTGTATATCCACAACGTACGCCCGTGAACCCAGCCGTTTTGGAAAAGCTACGGAATTCAATGGCAACTTTCTTGGCACCCTTGATTTCATATATGGAATGAGGCACATTCTTGTCTCTAATATAAGCCTCATATGCTGAATCATACATAATAATCGCATCATTCTCAAGAGCATAGTCTACCCATTTCTTTAGTTCTTCTTTTGTAAGGGTTGTCCCGGTCGGGTTATTAGGGTAGCATAAATAAATAATGTCAACCTTCCGCGAAGGCAATTGGGGTACAAAATTGTTCTCGGCTGTACAAGGAATATAAACCACATCAGTCCATTTTCCATCTATGCATATGCCCGTTCTTCCTGCCATCACATTTGAATCGATATACACAGGATATACTGGATCCGTCACACCGATACTATTGTCATGCCTAAGCATGTCCCCGATGTTTCCACAATCGCTCTTTGCTCCGTCACTAATAAATACCTCGCTCGGTTCAATGAAAACGCCAAGGCTCTCATAGTCGTTTTTAATAATTGCATCGATTAAAAACGGATACCCTTGTTCCGGACCATATCCATGGAAGGATTCTTTGTGGGCCAACTCATCTACTGCCTTATGCATAGCCTCAATGACAGCCGGAGCCAAAGGCTGCGTAACATCGCCTATCCCCATCCGGATAATTTTATCCTTTGGATGTGTCACCTTAAAGCTATTTACCTTTTTTGCGATATCTGAAAAAAGATAACTATTCTGTAATTTCAAAAAATGCTCATTTACTAATGCCATAAGTTATGTCCTTTATTATTATGTTTGTGTGAGTGCTTTATACAAATGTAATTACATGTCAATATAACCTTCAAATACGATTTCTGCACCTCCTGTCATGTAAACATGGTTGTCCTCGCTCTTCCAAGAAATTTCCAAAACGCCTCCATCCATGACAATTGGCACGTCCGTATCATGTGAAACTTCATCGTGAGCTATAAAAGCCACAGCCGTCGCACACGCTCCGGTACCACAAGCTTGAGTAATCCCAGAGCCTCTTTCCCAAACTCGCATGCGTATGCTACCGTCTTTTAGCACTTGGGCAAATTCGACATTCGTACGGTTAGGGAAATGGGGATGATTCTCTAATAAAGGCCCGATGGTTGGAAGGTCGATTTTGTTGACATCATCGACCTTTATAACAAAATGCGGGTTACCCATCGATACAGCTGATCCTTGGTAAAATTCCCCCTTAACTTCCAACTTCAGATCAGGCTCGACGACAATCGGCTCGCCCATATCCACGGTGACACTTTCTACATGGTTAGAATGGTCTATATGCAATTGCAGATATTTTATTCCAGATAATGTCTCTAATGAGACATAGTCCTTATTCGTCAAACCTTTATCATACACGTATTTACCAATGCAGCGGGATGCATTTCCACACATCATAGCTTCAGACCCATCCGCATTAAAAATGCGCATTTTAAAATCGGCTTTTTCTGAAGGACCGATAAGGACTAATCCATCAGAGCCAATTCCTGTATGGTAAGAACTCCAAAGCTTTGACTTTTCTTCAGGTTCAACAATTGGGAAACGAAATGTGTCTACATATATATAATCATTTCCGGCACCTTGCATTTTCGTAAACTGGACTGTCATTTTGCCTATATTTTATTATGATAGTTTGCTATTGTGTTTTATTTCGCTGCAAATATATAGCATTTTGTATTAACCTGCAATATATTTTATCATTTAATACCGATTAAAAATCTCTTTATTTCAAAATACAATGTATTCACTGCTTTTATATCGTTATTTGTGAGAAAAATTCAATATTTTATTCAGATTTGTCGCATCAATAACCTTAACAGAAAAAATAAAGAAAATAACAGAGC
>CALBYC010000139.1 GCA_937890135.1 uncultured Parabacteroides sp. | reverse complement strand
ACATGCAAAGAAGCCATCCGAAACGAGGCAGGCGGCAAGGCCCTTTTCAAGGATGGGAAATTATACCTGGACGGCACCCCCACGAACTACTTTTTCTTCAAGGAAGATTACTACTGGCTGCTATCCGACAACACAACGGAAGCCATCGATTCACGGCACGTCGGATTCATACCCGAAAGCCATATCATAGGCAACCTGTTTTTCTGCTGGTACAGCAAAGACCCGCAACGAAGATTCAAGAAACTATGACAGAACAAAAGGATACGACGATGGAAAGAAACGATTGCGCATACATATCCACTGCCTACTTGGGGCCCGTCCAGCTATACGCCAAGCTGTATGCCTACCCGGTCGTTCGACTGGAAACGGAGGAGAATTACGTCAAGCAAACCTACCGGAACAGATGCGTCATCGCCGCCGCAAACGGCACGCAAGCCTTGACCATCCCGATCGTCAAGCCCGACACGCCGAAATGCAAGACACGGGACATCCGCATCTCCGACCATGGCAACTGGCGTCACTTGCACTGGAACGCTTTGGTGTCCGCCTACAACATGAGCCCCTTCTTCGAATATTACGAGGAAGACTTCGCCCCTTTCTACGAGAAAAGGTACGAATTCCTGCTGGATTTCAACGAAAGGCTGAGGGAAACCGTCTGCTCGTTGATAGACATCCAGCCGCATGTCATCCCTACCACGGAATACGAGGCATCGCCCCGGCACGACTTCCGGGAGCTTATCTCCCCTAAAAGCCACGAGGAAGACGCCACGTTCCAGCCCATACCTTATTACCAAGTGTTCCAAGAAAAACATGGATTCCTGCCCAACCTGAGCATCGTCGATTTATTGTTCAACATGGGGCCGGAAAGCGCGCTTGTCTTGAAAAGGACAATAAGGGAGAAACAGGCATGAAATCCGGAAGAGACGGGAAAGGGAACAAATAAACAATTAAAGGCTGTCTCACGACAGCCTTTAATCAACTTTGTTAACCTTAAATCTAATACTATTATGAAAAAACCACATTGCAAATATACGGCTTGCGCCTATGCATGTCAAGCATAAAGTATATAAAAAGGATTAACATAATTAAAATAAGCATGAAAATCGGGAATATTGATTTGGGAGAACAACCGGTATTGCTGGCACCGATGGAAGATGTGACGGACATTGCTTTCCGCCTGATGTGCAAACGTTTCGGGGCGGACATGGTCTACACGGAGTTTGTATCGAGCGACGCCTTGATACGCAGCGTCAACAAGACCCAACAAAAATTAATCGTATCGGAAGAAGAACGCCCGGTTGCCATACAGATATACGGGAAAGACACGGAATCGATGGTCGAAGCCGCCAAGATATGCGAGGAGGCCCGCCCGGACATATTGGATATCAACTTTGGATGCCCGGTCAAACGGGTGGCAGGCAAAGGAGCCGGTGCCGGCATGCTCCGGAACATCCCGCTCATGTTGGAAATAACCCGTGAAGTGGTCAAAGCCGTGAAAATCCCCGTCACGGTAAAAACGCGCCTGGGCTGGGACGCGGACAACAAGGTCATCGTCGAGCTGGCGGAACAACTCCAGGATTGCGGCATTTCCGCCCTTTCCATACATGGTCGCACCCGTTCGCAAATGTACACGGGCGAGGCGGACTGGACACTCATCGGGGCAGTCAAGGACAACCCCAGAATGCACATCCCCATCATCGGCAATGGAGACGTCACATCCGCAGAAACATGCAAGCAGAAATTTGACGATTATGGCGTGGACGGAATCATGATAGGAAGGGGAAGCATAGGCAGACCCTGGATATTCAGGGAAGTGAAACATTTCCTGAAAACCGGAGAAGAGCCACCCAAGGAACCATTCCAATGGTACTTGGACATCCTGAAAAAACAGGTGGCCGACAGCGTGGCGCGCCTGGACGAACGCAGGGGCATTCTGCATATCCGCCGGCATCTGGCCGCCACCCCCCTGTTCAAGGGCATTCCGGACTTCAAACAAATCCGCGTGGCCATGCTCAGGGCTGAAACCGTAGAAGAGCTGTTCGGCATCATGGATGCCATCCCGCAACAGTTCCATCTCGAATGAGAAAGGCCCGGCACAAACATAAAAAAACCCTTTTACACATCCCCTGCACGAGAGGACAACCGTAAAAGGGGCTCATATTCAATAATGGTAAATCAAATCACCCGGATATCCCCTTCGTTATGCTGGCTTTCAGCCGTAGGGGTAATCAACTTGTATCCTTTGCCGTGGATATTGATGATTTCAATGCCCGGATCATCTTTCAACAACTTACGCAATTTGGTAATGTACACATCCATGCTGCGCGCATTGAAATAGTTGTCATCCACCCAAATGGTCTTCAACGCATAATTACGTTCCAAGATTTCATTGGCATGAGAGCACAACAAGCTCAGCAATTCGCACTCCTTGGTTGTCAGCTTCGTTGTCTTCTCATCCGTCGTCAATGTCTGTTTTTGAGTATCGAACAAGAACTTGCCCAGCTTGTAGAAAGGAATGTCTTTCATTTTCTTCCCTTTCACACGGCGCAAAATAGCCTCGATACGAAGCAACAGCTCCTCCATGCTGAAAGGCTTCGTCAAATAATCATCCGCACCAATCTTGAACCCTTCCAAGATATCCTCCTTCATCGTTTTGGCTGTAAGGAAGATAATAGGAATGTCAGGATTGATTGAACGAATTTCCTGAGCCAGAGTGAACCCGTCTTTTTTAGGCATCATGACGTCTAACACGCAAAGGTCATACTTAACCTTGGTAAAGCCCCTAAAGCCGGCTTCGCCATCGGCATACAAATCGGTGACATACCCTTTAGCTTGCAAGTATTCTCTCAAGAGCATACCCAAGTTCTCATCGTCTTCGCAAAAGAAGATTTTAATTTTTTCTTCCATAACTAACTTTTTATAAGAGGTAAAGTAATAATAAATTTCGTACCTATGCCATTGGCGTTCTGTTCCGCGCGGATAGAACCCTTATGGTCTTCTATGATTTTGCGCACATAAGCCAAGCCCAATCCGAATCCCTTGACATCGTGCTTGTTGCCGGTAGGCACGCGGAAAAAGCGGTCAAAGACTTTCTTCAAATATTCCTTCTTTATGCCTACGCCATTGTCTTCGACCGAGATGAGTAACTTCCCGTTCTCGTTTTTAGTCCTGACCATCAGGGTCAGCGGTACATCCGGGCGACGATATTTCACGGCATTGTCCAGCAAGTTGAACAAGACATTGGTTATATGCATTTCATCCACATATATGGTGGAGTCGATGGCTTCCAAGTCGACATCCAAGGTCCCGCCATACTTTTCCACCTTCAAAGCAAAAGTATTGGCGACATTTATCACCAAATCATTCGCATCCATTTCTTTCAGTTTCAAAGTTGCCTTTTGGCGTTCAAACAACGACATTTGCAACACTTTCTCCACCAAGAACCCCAAACGTTTCGTCTCGTCATTTATCACGCCCGAGAGATGTTTGAACACATCCGGGTTTTTCGTGATGTCCGAATCCTTCAACATTTGGGCGGCAAGAGAAATCGTGGAGACCGGAGTCTTCAACTCATGCGTCATGTTATTGATGAAGTCATTTTTCATTTCCGACAGGCGTTTCTGGCGGAACACGATATAAATCGTGAAGACAAATGTAACCAACAAAATCAAGGAAAATATCACTGACGGCACAATAAATGTAATAGAGGATGAAATATAATCCTTTTTTGTAGGGAAATAGACTTTCAAATAATTCTGTTTCGAAGGAGGATCACCGGGGAACAATACTTGCGTGATGATGTCCGACGCGAGCGGCTTGCCATCTACCTTCCCGCTCCGATAAACCTCGTTGCCATCTTTGTTTATGACAGAGAAGACAAAGGGGAGGTTTAGTCCGCTGTTGACAAATTCATTCTTCAACGAGACATTCAATTTCTTGAAATCGACACGTTCTTGTATCGGTTTGAGGCTGGCTGTATACAATATGTTATAGATGACCTCGTCAATCAGTCCGCCTTGGTACTGATACCTTTGCTTCAAGGTCTTTTGCAAATCTTTCGACGTATTGACTATCGTGTTTGCGCGCTTGGTCCCCAATACCGACTGGGATTTGAAATCATGGCTGCTGAAGCTTTTCATCTCAATCTGCTGCACGCCCCCCTTGGAATCCGTTATGATGACATTCTGATATAGAAAACTATTCTGGTCTCGATTGATATCGTCTTCCAAATATTGGCGGGTCTCATCTATTTCCAAAGCGTGCGACACCTGATGCAGGCATTGTTTTACCGTTTCATTAAACTGCTCGCTACGTGTTTTCAATATGATGCTCACATAGCTAATCTGCAAATACAATAAACCGGCAAAGGCGAAAGCCATTACGATTGCAAGTAACCAAATTGTCGACTTCTTCATCTTCTTTTTTCTCCATATTACCTGACAACAAATAACGCTTGTTTCACTTTAATATTTACATAAAAAATGTGAAAACAAAAGCCCTCAGCTGTTAATAATGCTTTGCTAGTTGCGCAAATTGACATTTTCAGACCGCCGGGAGGCTCATTCCCGTTATTTTACGGTATAAATCCAAAGCATACACATCGGTCATCCCGGAAATGTAATCCAACACACATTGTATCTTCCCATAAGTGTCAAGGGCATTGGCATTATACTGCTCCGGCATGCGCTGGAGCAATAGTTTGCTATATGCATGCGACGGACTCATCACGGCCTCGGTGAAACTATCTATCAAATGACTGAATATATGATATCCCGCCAGCTCAATGTCCAATACCTCTTTGGCCTTATATATTTTCCGGACAGCCACCTCCGTGCAATTGTCATATGCTTTGACGGCTGCCTCCCCCATGCCTTTTATCAAAGGACCGGAAAACGTCCCGTCCAGGAGCTTATCCTCGTTCCGCAAAAAGACATGCGAACATTCGTCGACCAACAGTCCAATGATGCACGAGCGAAGATAGGCCAACTGCTCATTGGTATCGCGGACAAGGCACATCACATTTTTGACATGCTCCAGCTTCTTCCCCTCAAAATAACCAAGGAAGAGCCCGAGTGCCTCATCGGTCGTCAGGATATGCAACTTGCAGGCATCCTCGATGTCCATGATCTGGTAGCAAATGTCGTCCGCCGCCTCAACCAAGTAAACTAAAGGATGACGTGCGAATTTATGGCTGTCTGCGGGACTCGGCATGATACCTAATTCTTCCGCTATCCGGCGGTAGGTAGCTTCTTCCGATTGGAAAAAGCCGAATTTGCCTTTATCTCCAGCATACGTCGAGGCATACGGATATTTGACAATAGAAGCAATCGTGCTGTATGTCAACGCAAAGCCACCTTCTCTCCGCCCTATGAACTGGTGGGTGAGCAAGCGCATGGCATTCGCATTCCCCTCGAAATGTGCGAAATCATCCCATCGTCCCCCTTCACCCCGAATCTGTTCCTCCCACTTCTTCCCGTTGCCTTCCTCGAAATAGGCAGAAATGGCACGCTCCCCGGAATGTCCGAATGGCGGATTTCCCATGTCATGCGCCAAACAGGCGGCAGAAACGATGGAACCTATTTCGGGCAGGTTCATGCTGCCATCGGGATATTTTCGCATCAGCGCTTTGGAAATGTTGTTTCCCAACGAACGCCCGACACAAGACACCTCCAAACTATGCGTCAAGCGGTTATGCACAAAGATACTTCCCGGCAAGGGGAACACTTGCGTTTTGTTCTGAAGACGGCGAAACGGGGCTGAGAAAATCAGGCGGTCGTAATCGCGCTGGAAATCCGTCCGCTCATGTTTCCGTTCATGATAAGCTTCCAGTCCCAAACGTTTTCCCGACAAGAGTTGATTCCAATCCATCCTATCATAAAAATTAGTTATTTTGTTGTCAAAAGTACTCTTTTTCCCGCAAAAGAATTACCTTAGCTCGAAATTAATCGTAAAAACAAACTAATGAAAACACTTTTTCTTTTATGTCTGTGGGTCATGGGATGCTTCTCCACTTTTACGGCATCCGCTCAGGCACCCACGAAAGTCAAGCTCCCATCAACCGGTGGCAAATTCATACTAAACGAAGGCTGGCTGGCGAGAAGAGCGAATGAAGTGGGCGAAGACGGCAACCGCTTGACGCTGCAACCCTTCCAACCCGAAGGATGGATGAAAGCAAAAGTCCCGGGGACGGTATTGACCACGTTGCTGGAAAATGGCATTTATCCAGCCCCGGAAATAGGGCTGAACAACGAACTCATTCCGGATATATACCGGGTGGGAAGGGATTTCTACACCTATTGGTTCGTCTGCCCGTTCTCCCCCTTGGATGCACAAGCCGGGCAGCATGTCTGGCTGAACTTCCGGGGAATCAACTACAAAGCAGAGATCTACCTCAATGGCAAGCGAGTGAACAGCCGCACGCACGAAGGGATGTTTTTGCGCCAATCGTATGACATCACTGCCCTGTTGAGAGCAGACTCGACCAACATGTTAGCCGTGCTTGTTTTCCCTCCCGACCATGTGGGGAATCCGAACGGAGGGCAAGGAGGTGATGCCCAAATCGCACGCAATTGCACCATGCAGTACACGCCGGGATGGGACTGGATCCAGCCGGTGCGTGACCGCAACACCGGAATCTGGGATGAAGTCTCCATAACGACTACGGGGGATGTGAAAGTCCAACACCCATACGTCGTGACCAAAGTCCCCGGCGTAAGAGACCCAAGGAATGAGAAGCAGGACCCGGCCTACCTTGAGACATCCGTAGAGCTGGAGAATGTCACAGGCCGGACATTGCAAGGTCGTGCCATCGCCGAGTATGAAGGGAAAAGAATGACGCAGGCAATTGTCTTGAAACCTTTTGAAAAGAAAGTGGTCTCCTTCGAGAGACAGACCATAAGAGAACCGAAACTATGGTGGCCGAACGGCATAGGTTCCCAACCGATGCAACAAATGCGTTTCTCGTTTGCTTCCGACGGCAAGGAAAGCGATGCCGAGACAGTAGATTTCGGAATACGAGAAATCACAACCGCAAAGAATCCGGCAAACGGAGGACGCGAATTCTACGTGAACGGCCAGCGCATTTATATTACCGGCGGGAACTATATTGATTCCGATTGGTTGCTGCGCCTCTCTCCGGAGCGATATGACCATGAAGTCCGTTTCCATGCAGAGATGAATTTGCGGATGATTCGCGTTTGGGGCGGCGCTTTGCTGGAACGCCCCGATTTCTACAAGGCTTGTGACAAATATGGCATTTTGGTTTTTCAGGATCTATGGGGCAGCGGTGATTGCAACGGAGCTTGGGAAGACCTGACGAAGCTCGATTCCCGGGAACGCCGTTGGGAATACCCGGACAACCATGCTTTGTTCCTCGAATCGGCGGAAGACCAAATCAAGATGATACGTAACCACCCGAGCCTTTGTTTCTGGTGCGGTGCCAACGAATGGCCTTTGGCCAAAGACATCGACGATGCGCTGAAAAACGACATCATGCCACGGTTAGACCCGAACAGGCTATTCGCAAGCTATTCCACCGACTCCCTTTTCACCCGGAATTTATTGGGAGACAACGGAGACGGGCCCTATGGCATACAAGAGCCGGAATGGTTCTTCTCATTTCGTTCACACCCGTTCAATCCCGAGTCGGGTTCCGTCGGTTCTCCTGAAGTGGAGAGCTTCCGCGAGTTCATGACGGAACAAGACATGAGAGAGTTCCCGCAGAAAGGATTGACGAAGAACATCAATTGGAGGTATCATAAGGATCTGGGATACAAAGACCACTTGGAACGTTATGGCGAGGTAAATAGCATTGAAGATTATTGCAAGTACGCACAAGTAGTCAATTATGACCAATACCGCAGTTTCATGGAAGGATGGGCTTCTCATATTTGGGATTGGTACACCGGAATCCTCATCTGGAAAACCCAAAACCCATGGACGGCCTTACGGGGACAAATGTATGACTGGTATTTAGATGTCAATGCAAGCTTGTACGGGACAAGGAAAGGATGCGAGCCCTTGCATCCCTATTATAATCTGGTAAGCAAAAAGGTCCAGCTGATGAATACCACCGTGAACCATTATCCAGAGCTTACGGTGAAAGCAGAATTGTTCGACCGCAACGGAAAGGTCATTTGGAATCATTCCATTACGACCGATGCGCCCGTCAACCAAGTGAAAGACATCATGGATGTGCCCGACGCCAAACAGGTATCCGGCGTTTATTTCCTGAAACTGACTTTGTCGGACAAATACCGTAAGGAGATAACCCGCAACATCTATTGGTTAACGAACAGAGAGAAAGACTACACGACTTTGGCTTCATTGCCAAAATCCAAGCCAAAGGTGCAAATCTCGCTGGACAAAGCAGGCAATCTCTGCAAAGGGACGATACAGTTGACGGGGGACAACCATATCAGCTTCTTCAACCGCATCAAAGTGTTTGACAAGAATACAGGCAAACGAATCCTGCCTGTCCATTATTCCGACAATTATGTCACGCTTATGCCGGGCGACAAGCAAGTGGTCACTCTCGAATTTGAATCGGAATTACCAACAAACCAAATCCAAGTCGTCATGGACAGTTGGACGGACGAAAGGCGGATTCTGTAACTGTCTTTTACCAAAGCGGCCGCACCCTTTTACCAAAGCGGCCGCATCCTTTTTCCAAACTTTCCCTATCCATTTTTCCTCAATAACACTCCCTTTTAATCATTGTCACGCATATCTGCTGAAAGAAAATCGAACTATGATTTTCTTCTAAGCATCATGTTGGAGCGACAAAATAGGCATCAATTGTCGTTTTTTAAATTATCGCTCCTAAATTCACTCATGTTTTTTTACTTCTTTTATCTTTGCAAAGTAAATAGAACAAGAATTAAACACAAAATTGGAGAAAGAATGAAAGCGCTACATTGGTTACTTTATTATTTAGGGTGCATTTGCATGCTTTTTACAGCTTGCCAGGATCATGACGAACCGGTAGATGCCCCGGAGAGCGGGAACGAGCTCTTTGCAGGCAAGAACTGCACCATCACCTTGCAAGAGCAAACCAAGAATTTCCGTTCTCCCGAATACCGATGCATAATCAAAGCGGAAGATGGCACGATTTTCACCCGCAAAGGCGAACATGTGCGCTTTGGAGGACATTCCACGCTGACCTTCGATACAGGATTGAGACCGGGCATCTACCGGCTTCTTGCCTTGGAATATCCAGAAGTTTCAGATGCGTCTGCCGATACAACGTGGGTGGAATACGGGCTGGGCTGCCGCATCGATATTTCCAGTCTGGGAGAGGTAAAAATATTGGACAGCTACAACTCTTCCCTCAATTTCTCTGGCAAAGGGACCAAGGATGACCCTTATATCATTTCCAGCTACAGCCACTTGAAGAACCTTCGGAACATCATAAATGACCAAAGCCAGAATGCCGAAGTCACAACCCATACTTATTTCCAACAGACGGTAAACATCGATATGGACAAGGCCTCGTGGGACAGCGACCACAACGCCGGATGGTATCCTATCGGTGCGCAGCCCACCAACCCGTTCCGCGGCGTGTACGACGGGGCAGGGCATTCCATCAAGAACTTATGGTGTACCCGCCCTAATTCCTCCGGCATCGGCTTGTTCGGCTTCGTGGAACACGCCTACATCAAGAATGTCAAGATGGAAAGCCCGAAGATGGAAGGGAACTACGCCGTAGGAAGCCTGGTCGGAGCAAGTGTGACCGCAGGCGACAAGGCGGACACGACGTTCCTCGCCTCTTGCTCCACCACCAAAGGTTACATCAAAGGAGGGACAGGCAGTATTGGCAATGGCGGGTTAATAGGAGTGGCGGACATGAAGAGCGTGCTATTGATGGACGGTTGCACCAATGAGGGCACTGACGTAAGTGGAGACTATGCCGTAGGCGGACTGTTAGGTGCCGGTTCCTTGTATTCTTATGCGAACATCCAGCAGAGCGAGAATCATGCAGCCATCACGTCTTTTCATACAGGAGCCGGAGGCTTGGTCGGTTCGGCTGACTCTTTGTTCGTGTTGGCTTGCACCAACACGGGCAATATCACCGGAGCTACCCAGTACGACCCTTCCGACAAGACAAGCGGAGGATTTGGCGCAGGAGGCATAGCCGGTGGGACAGGTATCTCGTTCATCTATGCATCCACGAACGAAGGAAACATAAAAGGACACACCGGAGTAGGCGGTATCATCGGCAGCACGCGCATCGGTTCGGATGAGCTGCTGTTCAACAACACACTGGTCAAAGGGAGTTCAAATAAAGGAAACATAGAAGGGCAAACCGCAGTGGGTGGAATCTGCGGGGAATCGCAGTTCGGAGGCTACATGGTATACAACACCGGAAACATAACCGCAAATGGCTCGGATGCCTACATTGGGGGCATCATAGGCAATACCTCCATAGCAGTGGTTCATAATGTCCTCAACCAAGGGACAGTCAATGCGAATTCCAGCCATTGCGCGGGGGGTATTGTAGGCAAGACGACATGGGGAGCCATCTTTGCTTGCCAGAATTATGGCGACATGGACGTATCTGCACACTATGCAGGCGGAGTGGTCGGTTTGGCTGGTAATTACACCATGGTGAACTATTGCAGCAACTTGGCTAAAATACACAATTCAGGGAAAGGCCCGACCGGCGGAGTCATCGGAGAGATTGGCGACCCAAGGGAATGGTCTGCCATGGATATTGTCAGTTGCGTATTGGGCAGCGTGGAATGCGTACTGGGTATAGCAGGACCGATGATAGCTGTGACAGGAAGTGCTTTGGAAAAATCGGCGAGTGCGTCCGCCAAAGCCTTCGGGAAGTTGGTACACGTGTTGCATATTGCAGAAACGACCCTCGATTTCGCCTTGATAGCGACCGACACCTCACTCTGGCTGTATGGAATCTATGAAATGGCGGAAGAAAAGGAAATCGAGTTGATGAAAAGCACGTTGCAGGCAAAAGCCTCCGAGACAGTCAACGAAGTGTCACAAGCAATGGGCAACATACGCAGCGGCTACACTTGGTCTTTATCCCTGCTGGCAGACGGACTGACCACTGAGGTCTCCCAAATGCAGTTGGCTAACACCAACGATGTGCTGTCCTTCTACCAAGCTTCGGATGACAACAATGCCACTGTCAATTTCAACATCAACAACAAACGCGAAGAGCGTTACGAAGAAATCGAGAAATCAAGGAAGATTCAAGAAATCGTGCAGAAGTGCATCACGGGTGCCTGCTGTGTGGCAGGGGCTGCCATCGGCATAGCTTCCATGATTGCGACGGCAGGAGGCACGGCCGCAGCCGTATTGGCAGTAGCCGCCCCGGTGGTGACCGTCATAGGAGGGACTAACGCCGTCATTGAAGGAGCAACCGACTACCAGAACAATGCCGTGATTGTTTCCCAATGTTTCAATGTGGGAGAAATACAGGTAGAGGACGTGGACAAAGTAGGCGGCATCTTGGGACATGCCCAACAGTTCTGTGAAATCACGGACTGCGTAAACGCAGGCCCGTTTAACGGGAAAACAACCGACAAAACAGGAGGAGTAGTCGGAAGAGCGGACTCACGGTCTGTCCTTCAGAATTGCTTGAACGTAGGTAGGAATTGGAGCTATGTCATATACAGCACCGGACAAGCCATCACGACAAAAAACCTCTATTATTATGACCCGAACATAAAGATAATCCCGGGAGTGGTGATGCCCCCTCAGGGCTATTTCGGGTATTACCTCGCTTTGGACAAATTGAATAAAATGGACAGTTACAAGGACTGGAAATTCAGCGGGGATATTGCGAGATGGCAAGTACAAGAAAGCGAAGGATTTTTCCCCGTGCCTTTCCATTCCGAAATGGAAGAAGCAATCGAAGAGTAGCAATCGTAGTTTATAACCTAAAAAATTTCATCAGATGAAAGTGCAAAGAATACCTATAATCGGACTGTTGATTGCCATTCTGCTGGTAACAGGCAACAGTTGCAACAACGATGAACCTTACATTTCGAATGAGATTGGTTCGATGCTGGAAACCAGCAAGAATTTCAAGCTAAGCTCGTTCCTGTTGGAAAAACATATATGGGATATGCCGGACACAACCGAGCAGGTCACCATCCAGCTCACCTCGCTTACGGATTCCTCCGTGAAAGAGTTTGACGCAACCGTCAGCATCAAAGATGGGAAGTTCCTGATTTGTATCCAAATTCCCAAAGGAGTCCATCTCGCCGACAGCGACTATGACCTCCTGGGTATCTTGGCAGGAGGGAAAAAACTGGGCACCCGGTTGACTGCCACATTCAAGAATGAAATGCTCTACGATATCCTGGCGGCAGAAGTGGAGTATGGGTTGGAAGAAGGGGACGGAAGTGCAGAGAACCCTTACATGATATACACGGCGGAAGACTTCGACACGTTCGCTTTCGGGCTGTACAAAGATTCCATCAACCATGCCAAAGGAAAATACTTCAAACAGGCCGGGGACTTTATCGCCCCTCCCTTGAGCGACATATATAGCGGCAGGAACTATGCCGGCTACACCTTCGCAGGAACGTACGATGGGGACGGGCACACGATCCAACTCAACTATACGGGCTCCAACTCCGAAAAAGACCAGAACATCGGATTGTTCAAAGTGCTCTGCAACGGGGCTACCATCAAGAACTTGAACGTGAACGCCAATATGCGTGGAATTTTGAAGAATGCGGGAGCAATAGCCGGCAAATCGGATGGAAATGTCTCTTTGGATAAAGTGCAGGTAAGCGGGAGCATCCAAGATTGCGGGGAGAACATTGGCGGGTTCATCGGTGCGTGCAAACATCTGACGGTTACCAACAGCCGGCTCTTGGCGACCATCAGCGGGATGACATCTGTCGGCGGGCTGGTCGGTTTGGCCGAAGGTGAATTAGCCGTCAACAATTACACGAACTTGATGCCGGGAAAAGAATCTGGCACCATCGGCATCCTTGCCAAAGGGAGCAATGCTGGAGGAATTGCCGGCCACATAAGCAACGGGAAATTATACGCCATGAACATTTCACTTTTCCATGCCATTCCCCAAGAGGACATCGATCTCAAAATCATCTACAGCGAAAACGGGAATGCAGGAGGATTGGTAGGCCTAATGAACATCAGCGTAGCTTCACAAATTGTCAATGCCCAAGTGGCGGCTTCAGTTCGCAGTGCGGGGAACAACGTAGGAGGACTTATCGGGCTGTTCGAGTCGAACCAAACACTGACCATCAGCAACAGCCAATTCAATTCTTATGTGAAAGGCAATGAAAATACAGGTGGGTTTATTGGACGGGCATCTGCCGGAGAAATCAAAATAGGGGGAAATACCCAGATTGCGCAAGTCTACAACGGAGGTTATCTGTCGATCGAAGGTAATAAAAATGTAGGAGGGGCTATCGGTTATGCAAAGTGTTCGTTATTAGCCAACGACAAATTCACCCTCAATGCTCAAGTCATAGCATTCAGCAATTTCGCAGGTGGTTTGATAGGATACCTGCGCGACCATAGCCTGACATTGTCCAACTTTAATTTTGACCCGAACATGCATGTGTATGGTCCGGATGCCACAGGAGGAATCGTTGGCTATGCCGACAAATGCACTATTTCAGGAGACATTAGCTTCTCCTTGAATGACCCTATACCAAGCGCGGACAACTTTGGCAGCCATTTTCCCGGAACCGTCTCATCAGGCTCTCCATACAGTGGCGCATCCTCCAACGGAACAGCCATGGGAGGAATAGTCGGGTATGCCAATAGTGCCGGGATTACCGGAGTCTGTTTCTCCGGGACAGTCGTGGGAGGAGACCGGGTAGGAGGAATCGTAGGACATGCTAAAATGGAAACCCCATCTTGCAACATCGCACATTGCATCAACAAGGGGAAAAGCGTGACCAACAGTTCCGGCAACAGAACTGGGGGCATCTGCGGGTATCTACAATACATCAATGGCTGTTTTGAATCTGTCATCAACTATGGGAAAATCGACGGGCTGTCAGCCACCGGAGGAGTCATCGGCCAAGCCTCGGTAGACGACAACGGGGGAAAAATGGTTTTGACCTACATGGTCAATGCAGGGCCAGTCACAGGAAAGGGCGATGTGGGCGGTTGTGTAGGATACATCACCGGGAGCAATTCCAAAGGGAACGAAATCAACAACTCCGCCAACTTCAGTTCTGTCACCCACAGCGGCGGAGGAAGCATCGGAGGCATATTAGGATTCGGAGACATCGCCAATTCCCGTATTTTATCCTGTGCCAACCACGGGAATATAAAAGGCGGGTCAAGCGGTGCATCGAACATAGGAGGCATTTGCGGGAGGTTCGGATGGCACTCCGGTTCGTCCGTGTATAAGAACAACAACATCGAATTGGCCAAATGCTGCAATACCGGCACCATCTCCAGCGACGACGTCAATTCATATGTGGGCGGTGTGCTGGGCAGGCAAGCGTTAGGCAGCACAACAGATAATGTGAACTGGATGGTACACGATTGCTACAACAAAGGGAATATCCCTACCAAACATAACAGTGATACCGGAGGCCTCATCGGATATGTAGACCATACTTCTGAAGTACAATGCTGCCTCAATACTGGAAAGATTGAAAAGGGCAATGGTGTAGTAGGAACACGTAAAGCCGCAGCGGTATGGTATCATCATTACCTTTATTTTCTGGAAGGAACTGCGAAAAACTGGTCATGCGAAAAAATCAAAGAGAGCGACAAAGGAAAAGAGTCCACCTACAAAGGGTTCAAATTCTCAGACGTATGGAAATTGGACGCAAGCAAGAACAATGGATTCCC
The DNA here is from genome assembly GCA_937890135.1 of uncultured Parabacteroides sp. Classification (GTDB taxonomy): domain Bacteria; phylum Bacteroidota; class Bacteroidia; order Bacteroidales; family Tannerellaceae; genus Parabacteroides. The sequence goes on along the minus strand of CALBYC010000139.1, from coordinate 5,967 downwards.
TTATTTGCAGGACTGCCATTTTCAATTTTATAAGCTCTGATTGAACAAGGAACAATTCTGCTTCCCGTTGGCACACAAAATGAATGATGCCAACGGGAAGCATCCATCCTCCTCCTTTCCTACGAGAAGCGCCAATATCGGGAGGTTGCCAACATTTTGAATGGCCATAACGATTATTTTCCCCAGTTCATGTTACGTGGATGATGCTCCAGTATCTCTTTCCGCAGGAACTCACGGTTGATATGCGTATATATTTCGGTGGTCGTTATCTTCTCATGCCCCAACATCTCCTGGATAGCCCTTAAATTAGCCCCTCCTTCCAAAAGGTGGGTGGCAAAAGAATGACGGAACGTGTGCGGACTGATGACTTTCCGTATGCCGGCGAGTTCCGCTTGCTTTTTGACAATATAAAACACCATCACCCGTGTCATCTTAGCCCCTCTCCTATTCAAAAAAAGAATATCTTCCGAGCCTTTTTGAACCACCAGTTCCCCCCTATATTCCATGTAGTTGCGGATTTCATGCAACGCCTTCCGGGAAATCGGCACCAACCTTTGTTTTGAACCCTTTCCCTCGACACGGATAAATTCCTCATCCGGATAAATGTCCGAAATACGAAGCGATACCAGTTCCGACACGCGCAACCCGCAACTGTACAACACCTCCAACATGGCCCGGTTGCGCTGTCCTTCTCTGGCAGAGACATCTATCGTTTCCAGGATATGGTCAATCTCGTCCACAGAAAGGACTTCAGGAAGCCGGACTCCTATCTTAGGAGATTCCAACAATTCTGCCGGATCTTCCTGAATATATTCATCCATCAATAAAAAGCCGAAAAAAGAACGTATTCCGGAAATGATACGGGCGACTGAACGCGCATCGGCTCCAATATCCCACAATTGAGCCAGAAATTGTTCCAAGTCCTCGTAAGTGACATGCAAAACATCTAACTTTTCAAAGGCTACGTAATCCATCAGTTTTTGCAAATCGCGCAGATATGCCTCAACCGTGTTCAAAGAAAGCGACTTTTCAATCTTCAAGTAGGTAACGTACTTGTTTAATAATGCGTCATTCAGAGATTCCATATCTTATTTTGTACAAGACAAAGAAATTCACTACCTTTGCAAGGTGAAATTCTTTGCATGCGATGCAAAGATAATAAAAACAGCAAACAAAAATGATGAAGATATTAATCATTAACGGTCCGAATTTGAATCTGCTGGGCAAGCGTGAACCAACGATATACGGCCATGTCGCTTTTGAAGATTTTCTTGAGACATTGCGTGAAGAATACCCACAGTGTGACATCGCATACTATCAAAGCAACATAGAAGGGGAATTGATAAATAAAATACAGGAAGTCGGTTTTGATTATGATGGAATCATTCTAAACGCCGGAGCATACACGCATACATCCATAGCTTTGCATGATGCCATCAAGGCCGTCACTTCTCCTGTCATAGAAGTACACATTTCCAATGTACATTCAAGGGAATCATACCGCCATGTGTCCATGATATCAGCTGCGTGCAAAGGTGTCATCATCGGATTTGGCTTGAATTCATACCGGCTGGCATTGGTGTCGTTCCTGCTTTAACCGTCAGGATAACAGAAAAACGGCCTGTGCCCATAATCTGCCCAGGGAAAATACCAGACTAGTTAGAATAACCATAAAACAAAAGATATATGTTAAAGCATACCAAAATAGTTGCAACCATCTCAGACCAGCGTTGTGAGGTTGATTTCATCAAATCACTATACGAAGCGGGCATGAATGTCGTCCGCCTAAACACAGCGCACATGACTGAGGAGGGCCTATCTAAGGTGGTAAACAATATACGCACCGTAAGCAACCGCATCGGGATATTAATGGATACCAAAGGGCCGGAAGTCAGGACGACAGTCAATCTGAACAAAGAACCCATCACCTTCAAGACGGGAGACATCGTGAAAATATCCGGGAATCCTTCACAAGAGACGACCCACGAACATATCCATGTATCTTATGCTCGTTTCGTGAACGATTTGTCTTTAGGTAGTGACATTTTGATTGACGACGGCGACTTGGAGTTAAAAGTCATCGAAAAGAATGCCGATTATCTACTTTGCGAGGCACAAAATGAAGCGACATTGGGAAGCCGCAAAAGCGTCAACGTCCCCGGTGTGCGGATCAACCTTCCTTCCTTAACGGAAAAGGACCGCAAGAATATCCGTTGGGCCATTGAGAACGACCTCGATTTCATTGCCCACTCCTTTGTCCGCAACAAACAGGATGTTTTGGATATCCAGCACATCCTGGATGAATATGACAGCCCCATTAAGATCATCGCCAAGATTGAGAATCAGGAAGGCGTTGATAAAATCGATGAGATATTGGAAGCGGCTTATGGCATCATGATCGCACGCGGCGACCTGGGCATCGAAGTCCCGGCAGAAAAGATACCGGGCATCCAACGCATCTTGATTCGCAAATGCGTCGAGGTAAAAAAACCTGTTATCGTTGCTACGCAGATGCTTCACTCCATGATTAACAACCCCCGCCCCACACGTGCCGAAGTAACGGATATCGCCAATGCCATCTATTACAGGACAGACGCCTTGATGTTAAGCGGGGAAACAGCATACGGGAAATACCCACTGGAAGCCGTGCAGACCATGACCAAAGTAGCCCGCGAAGCAGAAAAGACAAAGCTGGCAGCCAACGACATTCGCGTCCCTATCGAAGGAAATGACATGGATGTCACTTCGTTCTTGGCCAAACAAGCGGTCAAGTCATCCACCAAACTGCATGTCAAAGCTATCATCACCGACAGTTACACTGGCAGGACAGCCCGATACTTGGCTGCTTTCAGAGGCACTTCTACCGTGTTCGCCATCTGCTACAACGAACGGGTCATGCGGATGCTCTCCCTGTCATATGGAGTATGGGCCGTCTACCAGCCCTGGAACGATAGCCGGCGCGGATATTTCTACGATGCCTTGACACAATTAATCAACAGCGGGCGTATCACGCGGGACGACATGGTGGCTTACCTGAGCGGAAGCTTCGGAGAAGGCGGAGGGACATCATTCCTCGAAATCAACAATGTCGGGAAAGTGTTGGATTACAGCAAGAATTACGCATTGCCGACATTCCAGGAAGAAAACAAATAAAAGGCATGGAGATAGCGAACCTTACCGACTATATCTTATCCCACTCGGATGATGAAGGGGAACTGCTAACGGCATTGAACCGAGACGCAAACGTCAACCTGCTTCATCCCCGCATGTTGTCCGGACATCTGCAGGGAAGAATCCTGAAGATGTTCTGCCGGATGATGCGCCCCAAACGAGTCTTGGAGATAGGAACCTATACGGCTTATGCCACATTATGCCTGGCCGAGGGCATCGAAGAGGACGCGCTGGTCCATACCATTGAAATCAATGACGAGATGGAAGACTTCATCCGGAAATATTTGGACAAGTCTCCCCTGAAATCCAAAATCCGGCTGCATTTCGGCGATGCAATGGAAATCATCCCCCGGCTGGACGAAACGTTCGATTTGGTTTTCATTGATGCCAACAAACGTATCTACTCCGAATATTACGACCTGGTGTTTCCGGCAGTAAGGCCTGGCGGCCTGATTTTGGCAGATAATACCCTTTGGGACGGGAAAGTCATCGAGAAGAATGTTCCCGCCGCAGATAAACAAACGTGGGGAATCCGTAATTTCAATGAAAAGATAAAAGCGGATGACCGGATAGAAAAGGTCATTTTACCTTTAAGGGACGGTTTGACTATGATTTGGAAAAAAGACAATTAAAAAAATAATATGGAAAGTACAAGATTAAACAAAATAGGACGATTGATACAAAAGGAGCTGAGCGACATATTTTTAAAGCAGACAAAGGCAATGCCGGGCGTACTGGTTTCAGTAAGCGTCGTAAGAGTCAGCCCTGATCTAAGTGTGGCAAAGGCTTACCTGAGCATATTCCCCTCGTCACGGTCGAAAGAACTGTTAGAAGCCATACGTGCCAATACGAAAGCCATCCGGTATGACTTGGGGCAGCGCGTGCATTTGCAATTGCGGAAGATACCCGAACTCTCTTTCTTCATCGATGACTCATTGGATTACATTGAACATATCGACAACTTGCTGAAACAATAAAAGAAATTGAATTTCCCTTTTTACATAGCTCGCAGGTATCTTTTCTCCAAAAAGTCGCACAATGCGATTAATGTCATCTCCTTGATTTCGGTCTGCGGCGTGGTAGTAGCGACAGTCGCTTTGGTTTGCGCCTTATCGGTCTATAACGGCTTTAACGATTTGGTCTCTACCCTATTCAGCCATTTCGACCCGGAACTTAAAATCACCGCCAAACACGGGAAAGTGTTTGACCCGGAATGCACGGAAATCAAGAATATCAGGGCGTTGCCCGAAGTAGCCGTCTCTTGCGCCGTATTGCAGGACAATGCCCTTATCCGGTACAAGGAACGGCAGGAGATTGGCATTGTCAAAGGCGTAGACGAGAATTTCTCCCGATTGGTCGATTTGGACTCTGTGCTGATAGACGGCAAGTTTGTCTTGTCGGACCCGGTTGCCAACTATGCGACATTGGGCATAGGGCTGGCATCCCATCTGGGAATAAACGCGGGCTTTGTTTCTCCTATAGAAATCTACGTGCCCAAAAGAGACCAGAAAGTCAACATGGCCAACCCCGCTTCTTCGTTCAACGTGGAATACACATTCATCAGTGCCGTTTTCAGGATCAACCAGCAAGTATACGACGACTATTACATGATTGTCCCGCTCCAGACAGTGCGGGCACTGCTGAACTACGAGCATGAGATATCGGCCTTGGAACTGAAAATAAAAGAAGGAGCGAGTTTGTCTTCCACCGAGAAAAAGGTCAAAGAGATAGCCGGCGAGAAATTCGAAGTCAAAAACCGTTATGAGCAACAAGAGGCATCGTTCAAAATGATGCAAGTGGAGAAATGGGTCACATTCCTCATCTTATGTTTTGTATTGGCTATCGCCCTTTTCAACATCGTCGGTTCTCTGTCCATGCTTATGATTGAGAAGAAAGATGATGTGAAGACCTTGCGCAACATGGGTGCGGACGAATCCCAGATACGAAAGATATTCCTTTTTGAGGGATGGATGATCTCAGGATTCGGTGCCGCCATAGGCATAGCAGGCGGAATCATCCTCTGTCTGCTGCAGCAAGAGTTCGGTTTTATCAAACTGGGAGATGCCGGGAGCAGCTTCATCATAGACGCCTACCCCGTGCATATACTTGCCGGAGATATACTTGCCGTTTTCCTGACAGTCCTGAGCATCGGATTCCTTGCCGCCTGGTATCCTGTCAGATATTTGGGGAAGAAATGGCTCAATGACCCGGAATGATAAGAAATTGCCACGAGAAAATATATTAACAAGGATATTTAAGACAAAGCCATCATGCAGGAGTGTTATGTAGATTCATTCAGTCATCCCCTGTATAAGCCTTTCCACGACTTATACAGCGTCAGTTTCCCTATTTTCGAACAACGTACGGCACAGCAGCAAGCAGATGCTTTTCAGAAGGGACATTACTACAAGCTTTTGGCTTTTATTGAGATGCGGATTTTGCGAAAACCAATATCCTCACAAGTACCCGGCATACCGCCTTGAACACCCGCCTCATCCTCTGGTCGTACTTACAACCAAACGAAAAATATCAGAAGATGAGTACCAGATGTTCAATCATGATTTAAGCAAGGAAGTAATGGACATGGGCAACAAGACGGAATCCATGCGTGGACAATCCTGCCGACTTGCCATGTTTTGAGAAAACGGCCGCATTCTTTTCTTCAAATGGCCGCATCCTTTTCGGAAAAAGGATGCGGGCGATTTTCCAGACAGTCCAACCTCCATAAAGTCGGAAATTTGGGTTCATCCGACAAATGCGTAGTTTTTATCATGCATGGCCAATATTTTAAGTTCA
>CALBYC010000138.1 GCA_937890135.1 uncultured Parabacteroides sp. | reverse complement strand
CCTTTGAAGATGAGGTCGTTCATGTCCGCTACCGTGGCGATGGTCGTTCCGTCGTTTAAGTTGTTGGCTTGGATGACGGAATTGCCCACTTTGACCGGAATATCCAATATCATTCCGTCTATGGTGCTTCGTATCAATGTGGTACTGCTGACATTGGAGTTCTTTGCGATGCCGTCACGGATGATTTCCAATGCGCTGACCGCATTCTCTTTCTCTTCGACCGCTTTGAGGTAATTCGCTTTGCTTGCCTCGAACTCTTCCTGGGCGATGACCCCCTGCTTGTGCAGTTGCTCGTCTCTTTTGTAAACCTCTTCCACCTGCTTCAGGGAAATATCCACCACGTTCACCCTCGACTCGGCACTGTTCAGTTGGACCATTTCCGGTATCACTTTGATGGTGGCGATGATTTCTCCCTGTTTCACCATTTGCCCCGCCTCCTTTTTCAGCTCGGAGATGATGCCCGATATTTGGGGTTTGATGGCCACTTCGTATCTCGGTTCCACTTTCCCGGTTGCCACGGCTTTTGTTTCCACGTTGCCGGTCTGTGGAGATACGATTTCATACACGGTCTCGACCGGTTGTGCCTTTTTCCATAAGAAATAGAATGTCCCGATTACTGCTGCTGCTATGAACGCCAATAGCACGGTCCTCATCACACTCTTGAATCTTTTGTTTTTCATATATCTGTACTTTTGATTTGTTATCTGTATTAATCCTGCCTTGTCATTCATCCCGCAAGGCATCGATGGCTTTGATTTGCATCGCTCTCCATGCGGGGATAAGTCCCGCCAACAATCCGAACACCAAAAGGATGATGGTCGCTGCCACGGCAGTCTGTATGTCGACGCCGGGGTCTTTCACCATCAGGTTTTCCTGATCCATGTTCATCAATATTTTGTTGACGAAGTCCAGCAAGAAGACACCGCAGCTTAAACCCAACAACCCGGCCATGGCTGTCAACAGCAGACTTTCGCTCATCACTTGCGAGATGATGTCGAAAGGTTTCGCTCCTAACGCCCGCCTTACGCCGATTTCTTTGGTCTGTTCGCGCACGGTCACCATCATGATGTTGCTTACTCCGATGATACCCGCCAGGAGCGTTCCCAAGCCTACCAGCCATATCAAGATGTTGATTCCCGTGAACAGCAGCTTGAAGGTATTGAATATCTCCGCCACGTTTATCACCATCATCGCTTGCGGGTCGTCCGGCGCGATTTCATTTTGTTGGAAAATGATTTGTTTGCACTGTTGGATGGCCGCATCCACCGGATAATCCGGGTAGACGCTGATGGCGATGAAATGGGCTATGTCTCCCACGTTCAAGGTCTGTTGCAAGGTGCTGAAAGGGAGGAACACGCTTTCGCTCGTGCGTCCCATGATGTTGATGCTGTTCGACTTCTGTTTCGTCACGCCTACGATTTGGTAATACAGCCCGTTGACACGCAAGTATTTGCCGCATGGATTCCCGTTTTGGAAAAGCGTTTTGTTTATATCCGCTCCGATGGTGCAGACTTTCCTTCGTTCTTTTATGTCTATGTCGTTCAATTCCCTGCCGAACAGGACTTCTTGTCCTTCGATGAAGTAATAATCCGGTGTGATGCCTTTCACGTGATAAGTCCCGCTTTTGTCGCCGTAGACGACGTTCTTGTTGGAGGAGCCTCCGAACAGCATGGGGGCGACTTTCTCTATCCCGCCTGCTTTCTTCCGGACACTTTCGATGTCCCGGTTTCGGATGTCCCATTTCCGCCCTTTGTTGAACCCTTTGTAAGGCACGCTGGTTTGGTCGGGTATCATGAATACGGAATTCGAGGCGACCCCGTCAGTCTCTCCAAGCACGGCATTCGTCAAGCCTGTGCCCGCACCCAGCAGGATGACCAGCATCAGGATGCCCCAGAACACCCCGAAGCAGGTAAGGAAACTGCGTGTCTTGTTGCGGGTGATGGTCACCCATATCTCTACCCAGCGATCTTTGTCTAATAATGGTATCATCTTTCCTCCTTATTCTGTTCGCATGGCTTCAATCGCACTGATCTTGACTGCCTTTCGGGCTGGGAAATAGCCTGCAAGGACTCCGGCGAATATGATTAATAATGTGGCCGAGACGGCGATGCCCAAATTGACGGTCGGATTGAGGAACAAGGTGCCTGTCCCCCAGCTGTCCAGCCCTGCTCCGGCTGCCATCATGCCTTGGTTGATCAGCTCGGTCAGCCCGATGCCCAATAACATCCCCCAGTACCCGAAGATGCCTGTCACCAGGATGGATTCGGTGATGATGAGTTTCAGGATGGAGGAGGGTTTCGCCCCGATGGCTTTGCGGATGCCTAACTCCTTGGTGCGCTCCCGCACGGTGATCAGCATGATGTTGCTGACCCCCACGATGCCGGCTATCAGGGTGCCTATGCCGACCACCCAGATGAAAAGCGTGATGCCATTCAAGATGTTATTCGTCATCCGGAAGTCGTCTGCCGTGTTCCATAGCCCCACCGCATTGTTGTCGGTCGGGTCGAAATGGTGCAACCGCCCCAATACCTCCCTGAGTTGTTGCTCGAACCGTTCGTTTGCCGCTTTCGTGGTCAGCCCGTCCACCGTGAAGGTGAAGCTGCTGATGCCATACCCCTTGAAGTAAAGGTCCCTGGCCGTCGTGAAGGGGATGTAGGCGGGGGCGTTGTTGTTCTTGTCATCGTCGTTGTACGTGCCCACCACCTGCCACATGATGTCGCCCGCCTTGACATATTTCCCCAATGCCTTTTCGTTCGGGAAAAGCACTTCCGCCATGCGCGGGCTAAGCACGATGGACTTCCTCCTGTTTCGCATGTCGATGTCGTTGATGAAACGTCCGTTCTCCGTTTTGACGTTGACATAATTGATTTGGGCATGGTCGGGGAAAACGCCCTGCATCGTGCCGTTCAGGTATTCATTCCCCGCATGGAGGGTATCGCTGTGCGAGGCGGTGGCCGACAGCAGGCCGATTTCAGGGAAATGGCTCCGCAGGATCGTGAAGTCGCTCTCCTCGAATTGGACTTCCCTTCCCGGCTGCATCCCTTTCCAGGGTTTGTTGGTATAGCCGTTCCATATCTGCACTTTGTTCATGGACATGTTGCGGAAGTTGTGCATGATGCCGTTGCGCAGCCCGTTCCCGGCCGCCAGCAGCACGATGAGCATGAAGATGCCCCAGGAGACGGAGAAGCCCGTGAGGAACGTCCGCAGCTTGTTGTGCTTGATGGTGCTCGCTATCTCCCTCAAGTCGTCCCAGTCAAACATGGCCGTTCCCTTTCTCTATCTTGTCGATCAGTCCGTCTTTCAGGCGGATGATGCGGTCGGTCGCGTCTGCCACGGACTGTTCGTGCGTGACGATGATCATGGTCATCCCTTCCCGGTTCACTTCGCGCAGCAGTTCCATCACCTCCACCGTCGTCTTGCTGTCCAGGGCGCCGGTCGGTTCGTCTGCCAGGACGATGCGCGGCTTGGCTATCAATGCCCGGGCGATGGCGACACGTTGCTTCTGCCCTCCGGACATCTCGTTCGGCATGTGTTCCGCCCAATCCTTCAGCCCGACGCGGTCCAGGTATTCCAATGCCATCGCATTCCTCTTTTTCCGGCTTATCCCTTGGTAGTAGAGAGGCAGCGCCACATTCTCGACAGCGTTCTTGAAGGAAATCAGGTTGAACGACTGGAAGATGAAGCCGATCGTGCGGTTGCGGAGTTCCGCCGCCTGGCTTTCGCTGAGGTGTTGTATCAGTTGCCCGTCCAGTTTGTAGGTTCCTGTGTCGTAGGTGTCCAGGACTCCCAATATGTTCAGCAACGTGGATTTGCCGGAACCGGACGCACCCATGATGGAAACCATCTCCCCCCTTTCGATATCGAGGTTGATGCCTTTCAGCACATGCAGCGGCGCTCCGTTGTAGTATGTCTTGTTTATGTCTCGCAGTTCGATTATCATACGCTATCCCTTTTGTTTATATGACATTCCCTTTCTCTCTATGATTAAGACGCTGCCCGTGCCTGAAGGTTACGGCTGTCTCGATAATTTGACGGCTCAAATGTATAGAATTATTTAGTACATTGTATGGCATAGTATATTATTTTATGTATATTTAACCATATGGCGCATCTTTCCGGCGGATTGTCCCTTTCCTTCCATGCAAAGGGTCGCGGTGCGAATTGGAAAGAAGGGCATGGAATGGAAATCAAGGTTGCCGGCATCCCGGAAAAAGGATACGGCCTTTCCATAAGAAGGTCGCCATCTTTTCTTTGATTCATCGTGACCGTTTTTTTAATTCGTCCAGTCATGTGTTGGCAGCCGAAAAAGCCGTTTGTGGGAGAAACATGGCGTTTCGTACTGGATTTGTTATAAGGTTGATAAGAAAGCGAGTAGAAAAGATAAAAAAAACAGGATTCTGTTTGGTGGAATGAAAAAAGGTCGTACTTTTGCAATAAGAAAGGGGCGGAAACTGAATGTGTATTTTTTATCAACCGCCCTCGAGGAAAGTCCGTAAGAGACTTGTATTTGAACGAGTATATTATTAAAACTATATTTACTAACTAAATTATTATGGTATTATGAACAAAAAAGTTATTACTCTTTGTGCCGCAGCGTTACTGTTTGGTGCTGGTGTAAACTCTGCTTATGCAGATCCAGTCAAAACAGCCGTTGAGTATGCGACAGCCAACAAAGACTTGACTCTTGCCAATGGCGTTAAGTTCTATTTAGGAACTGCTGCTGATGCTCTTTATTCGGCAGATAAAGTGACGAACAACAAGAAAAACTATCAAACTGCCGGTATTGTAGGTGCGGTTGACAATGCAGCCGTTTTTGAAGTACGCAATTTGAAAACTGTTTCAGGTGGTGTCGAATTTGATTTGTATGTGAATGGCATCCAGTTCGCAGTTAAGGCTAATGGTGCTTCAATAGATGCAAATACTGCAGCAGGAGATATTGTAACTCGTTTCGCTGTCAAAAAAACTAAATTAGGCGAAATCGAAGACATTTACCCTGCAGGTGTCGGAACAACGCCGGTTTTGGCTTCTGTAAAGCCATTTACGGCTACGGGTGCTTACAACGCAGATGAATTGAAAGAATTCAACAGTGTAGGTACTACTTTCTCTTTCGAGACGAAAAAGAACTTGGTAGGAAATGAGTTCTCTGAATTGACTCCGTTTGATTATGAAGGTAAAGTCATCTTTGTAAAAGGTAAATCAGCTGATATTTCTGCTTTCTTGGCAGATCCTACAGTTGAGGCTACTGCCAAGAAAGTTAAAGTGTTGGCATTAAGCAACAAATCTGTAGCTTACAATATCAGTGGTCGTGATGAGTACGAAGGTTTAAAGCTTCGCTGGATGCCGGGTGAAAACTTCAAGACTAATGCAGCAGACTCTACTTCTTATGCTAAGTTCGGTATCAATGCAATTGATGTATTGAACAATGAGTTGGAATTGGAATTGTCAATGTCTCCGGATGGGAATGACGTATATGTAAAAGGCGTCACTCCTTCAGCATCAGATATTAACACTTACGTAACTTCTATCAACCAAAATTACAATACTGCAAACTATGCAGCATTGGTCAACCCGACATTGGGAAGCAACACATACTTGGATGCTTCTGTCTTGTTGAAAGATACGAAGAATATCGTAAGCATCTATTTCACAAGCGGCAGCAAGAGCCAGGATTATAATGAAGCAGAACAGCAAGTATATCACAAATATTTGGTAGCAAATGGCGAAGACGCAACTGTTCTTCCTGCAAATGACATCGACTTCACTTCTCCGGTAGCTCAGTGGGTGGTTTCTGATTTCGATGGTAAATACACATTTACTTTGACTAACCGTTTCTCTGGTAAGAATGTCAAGTTGAAACTTCAACCGAACGGTGACGAAGGAGGCTATAAAGTCGTTGCTGTCTCTAATTGCGATATCGCTGATATCAAGAATTTGGGCGGAACAACAGTTACTGCTCCAACACCATTACCTGGCACTTCTGTTAAATTCAAGACTTTGGCCACTACGGCAACAGATGGTTTCTTGAAGTTTACTGAGAACCAAATGAAGAACGGTGTTTACATGACAATCAGTGGCAAGGATGCTGTTTATGGCGAACAAATCTTCAATATAGTAGAAGGTGCTAATAGCGCTGTAGAAGCCAACTTGAAAGATAAAGACAAATTGGCGTTCATCCCTGAAGCTTCCAAAGTGAAGACTATCAGTGTTGCTCCAACCGCTTACTTGAAGGATGGTAAGATTGCTTTTGATAACGATACATTGGAAGCTCCTGCTTACTTGTTGAAGGTGGGTAATACTTATTTGGCAAACGAAGCTACTGATGCTGCTAAGGCTGATGCTTATCGTGTAGTAGGCGCTAAGGACGAAGACGGTGGCTACACTTTGTATGCTCTGGGCAGAGAAAATACTGATTTCAATATCAATGCTGAATGGAATGAGATTGTGAAAATGAATGAACGTAACAGCGCAAAAGTTGAAAACGGTGTATTCAATTTCTCAGATAAGAATGCAGCTGACTTCCAGTCTGCGAACTTCATCGATGTGGTTAAGACTTCCAACTCATTGGAGGCTAAGACTCGTTACGCTTCTTTGGATAACGTATTGGGCTCAATCACTTACCAGTTGAACAAGAACAACATCAACGAAGGTATCTTGAAAGACACAGCTATCTTCCGCTTGAACGTAGTGGATACTGCCGCTATCGAAAAAGGCAACTTGGCTGAGTTCTATATCTCTAAATATGTAGGTCATGGCGACAGCGTACGTATGTTCATGTACAATGCCGCTGATTCTATGAGAACATTCATCGAAGGTACTGCTCAGGAAGTAACCGATGCTAAATACATCTTGGAAGGCACAGTGGATGATCCTAAAGTTATCTTCCAGCCTGCTTCTTTGATTGCTGCCGATGCTTTGGTTCTTGGTGCTGACACATTGAGTGGCAAGGGCGCAAATGCTTACAAGTTCAACATCGTATCTACTGGCAACGAAGGTGAATACACTATCAACTCAGTTAAGGATGGTGCATACGTTTACGCTTTGAACGGTAGATTAGGTTTGACTGGCTATGCAGATGAAGCATTCAAGTTCACTTTGGGTGCAGACCAGATGCCGA
>CALBYC010000137.1 GCA_937890135.1 uncultured Parabacteroides sp. | reverse complement strand
ATTCAATGTAATATGAATCTGCGTCGATTGTTTACTTTGGGGATCGAACTTATAAAGGAAGCCGGAATGTTCATAAACAATAACCTTTCCATTTGAACTAGGGAATTTGATATCATAATCAGTATAATTCGTCACCTTTTCAGTTTGTCCATTGGATGTATGGTAAACAAACAGGTTCATGGTCATATCCCTATCTGAAATAAAATAGATATCATCGCCTATCCACATCGGGACAATATCTTGTGCTACATTGTTGGTTATATTCTTAACGGTATTGGATTGTGAGTCATATATCCAGATATCATCGGCCATTCCTCCTCGGTAATACTTCCAAGTCCGGAATTCTCGGAACACACGATTGTAAGCCAACTTTTTCCCATCTGGTGAATATGAGCAAAAGCCACCTTCCGGCAATGGCAATTGCTTAGGCATTCCCCCAACTACAGGAATACTCCACAACTTACCAGAGAAACCATCCCCTATACGATTCCTATATATGATGCTCCTCCCATCGGGAGTCCATGTCATAGTAATATTGTTTGGTCCCATTCTGTCACCTACATCATCTCTTGCATTAGTAGAAGTGTAAGTCAATCTTACAGGTTCTCCTCCTTCTGCCGGAATTAAATATACTTCACGATTGCCATCATATTCTCCGGAAAAAGCTATTGATTTTCCGTCTGGTGAGAATCTTGCAAATAATTCATATCCGACATGGGAGGTAAGCCGTACAGCTTCTCCACCTTGTATGGGAGCTTTATACAAGTCCCCACCGAACGTAAATACTATTTCTTGACCGTTTGTGGTTGGAAAACGGAGCAGCCTTGCTTCTCCTGCATGGCATGAAAGGGAAAAAGAGGAACATGCAATCAGGGATAATAACAACAGTTGATTCATTGCCATATATTGAATTGATTAAAACTTAGATATTAAAACATGAAAGCGAAAGTATCTTGCTTGACACTTTCGCTTTCCTCCTATCATTAAAAAATTTATATATATAATCAAGCCTTTTGTTCTAATTGCAATGTCTTAGTTGGCTGATCACATACTTCAGTCGGGCCAAAGTATTGGATTGGTCCGGGATATACATAGCACGTATTCAATGCCCATTCTTCGCGGTGTGAGGCAAACTCTTTGAATGGAGCACCATCCAATTTAACCAATGCTTTCTGGATAACTGGTTTCATTTCTCCATGACGGCGTTCCATGTTCATCATCATTGTGACAGGAATACCACCGGCGATCCACTGGTCTGCAGGAGCTGTAGTATTACATACAGATGACATATATCCAGTTTTACCAGCAGCAATCAGGCAAGATGCGGTATATCCCAATGAATAACAATAGTCAGCATCGTAGTTTGAAGGAGCAGCACAACGGCCTTCATAACCAAAGAAGTGGTGTTGTGCTGCAAATTTACCAACATATTTGCCTTTAGCTTTCCATTCTGCCAACTTCTTGCTTACCATTTCAGACAATAATTTTTCCGTTTCAATCAGAGAAACTTGAACGTTCCCATGAGGGTCACGATCCAAAGACAATTGACGAGCTACGCCTTCAGGAAGTGAAGCATATAGTTCGGAATTATCCTTGGTCAATTTACTGATGATATAAGCACGTTGTTCGCTTCTTTTAATCATCTTAAACTCTGTATCATGCTTAGCCAAGAAATCATTCAATTCTGCAATCAAACGTTTCATGGCAGGTATAAATTCAATCAAACCTTCAGGAATCAATACTGTGCCGAAATTATCACCTTGCTCAGCGCGTTTCGCAACGATGGAAGCGATATATGTTACGATGTCATCCAATGACATATCTTTAGCCTCAACTTCTTCAGATATAATACATATGTTTGGCTGAGTCTGCAAGGCACACTCCAAAGCTATATGAGAAGCGGAACGTCCCATCAACTTAATAAAATGCCAATATTTTTGGGCCGAGTTACAGTCACGCTCTATATTGCCAATAACTTCTGAATAAACTTTACAAGCCGTGTCAAAGCCGAATGACGTTTCGATTTGTTCGTTCTTCAAATCTCCATCAATGGTTTTCGGGCAACCGATAACTTGGATTCCTGCACCTGTAGCCTTGTAATATTCAGCCAATACACAAGCATTCGTGTTAGAATCATCACCTCCAATAATAACTAAAGCCTTGATATTTAATTCCTGTAATATTTCAAGACCCTTGTCGAATTGTTCTTTGGTTTCCAATTTTGTACGACCTGAACCAATCATATCGAATCCACCCGTATTACGGTATTCATCGATAATATCAGAAGTCAATTCCTTATATTTGTGGTCTACCAAACCGCCAGGACCTAAGATAAATCCAAAAAGGCGAGAAGCTGGATTATGGGCTTTAATCCCATCGAACAAACCTGCAATCACATTATGTCCGCCAGGTGCTTGACCTCCAGAAAGGATAACCCCCACATTCATTGCTGGATATTCCTTAACGCAATTACTTTTCTCAAAAGTAATGACTGGCATTCCATAAGTGTTTGGAAATAACCTTTTTACATCTTCTTGGTTTGCTACAGACTGAGTGTATTCGCCATCTACAGCTTTCACTGCTCCTTTTAAAGCAGCAGGGACTTTAGGTTGATATGCTGCTCTTGCAATTTGTAATGCACTTTTTACCATTTTATTTTGATTTACAGTTTGCTTTTATTTTGCAAATATAATATATTTCTTTGAATTGAATAAACTCAATACGGAAATCATCCTTTTTAAACCCTCTTACTGCAAAATCACAGTTACACGAATAGGTCCATGTGCTCCAAAGACTAAAGCTTGTTCAATGTCTGCAGTTTTAGATGGTCCGGACATAAACACACCGTAATCATAGGCTTCGCTTTGGTGAATCTTTTCGTACGCTTCATTCATATTGTTTACCAACCGAGCCTTGTCTAACAAGATGACTAGTGCTTCGGGAATAAAAAAAACGGCTTTATGGCGTGTTTGCTTGGTCAACCAAATTGCCCCATTCTCCACAACACCGAAACTTCCTTTGACAATAGCAACATCTGTCCCGTCTAATTCCCTTGGATCTTCAAATCTATCAGGATTAGAAGTTGCACAATCTATTTCTTTTAATGAAGAAACAATGTGTTTAGCTTTTGGATATAGTTTCCGTATCACTTGATTTACGTTTTCTTCATTCTCAAGTAAATATATTTCTCCTCCTGCTGCTTTCAGTGCCTCGATAAAAGTATGTAACTTATCAGGAAAAATAATGGCATCTATATCCAAGTCCGGCATCTCGTAACGTTGCTTTGTGTTTTGGCGAATGCGAGCCAATATAACTTCTTTACTGCTCATTTTACTTTATTTTTCTTCCACATTTCATTGAACGACTCCTTTGCAAACTCGGGCATTTCTCGGCCTTTTCCCCATGCGTTTGCCGCATTATATACTATGAATCTGGGCAAATGATTTACTATTGGAGCAAATTTCAATGCTGAATTAAATAACTTTGGCCTATCCATCAACAATTTCAGCCCTAAAGACATTGCCTTCTTTTGCTTATTCGCCACTCCTATTTCATCTAGTTTTTGTCTCCATACATATATCTGTTCTCCCAGATCGACTTTTACAGGACAAACATAGGAACAAGAAAGACAGAGTGAACATGCGGATACATTGTCCGAATACGCCTTGCTGTTTTTAAGCATCCCTAAATTAATGCCAATCGGTCCAGGTATGAAATAAGTATATGAATAACCTCCACTCCTGCGGTATACAGGGCACGTATTCATACATTCTCCACAACGAATGCAGTTTAATGTCTTGATATGTTCTGGTTGTGACAGGATGTTACTCCTTCCGTTATCCACAATTATAATATGGAATTCACAACCTTCTGCTGGAGTTTTATAATGGGATGTATATGAAGTAATGGGTTGGCCCGTGCCAGAACGAGCTAATAATCGAGTAAATATACCCAACGATTCCACATTTGGTACAATCTTTTCCATGCCAAATGTTGCAATATGCACTTTTGCGAAGGAAGTCCCCATGTCCGCATTACCTTCATTTGTACAAACAACTATTTCCCCTGTGGAAGCAACTGCAAAATTGGCACCTGTCATCGATGCATCCGCATGTAGAAATTTTTCCCGCAAATGTTTACGCATGGAATGAGTAAGATATGTTGGGTCGAAATTGTCCTTTTCGATTCCCAATTCTTTTTCCATCATCTTTCCTACTTGTTGCCGTTTCACGTGAATTGCCGGCAATACGATATGGCTAGGTTTCAAGTTCATCAATTGCAAGATACGTTCACCTAAATCACTTTCTACGACATCTATATCTTTAGACTTCAAGAAAGAAGCCATTTCACATTCTTCCGTAAGCATTGACTTGCTTTTAATTAGGTTTTTAGCGTTATGCTCCTTTAGAATGCCATAAACAATTTGATTATGTTCTTCTGCGTCTTTTGCCCAATGCACGATTGCCCCGTTTGCTTTTGCATTCATTTCAAACTCTTGCAATAAAGTATCCAAATGGCTGTTAGAATACATCTTGATAGCAGATGCCAGATTCCTCAGATTTTCCCATTCAGGCAAAGAACGGCTCATTTTATCTCTTTTTGCACGAACCATCCACAGAGTCTCATCGTGCCATAACTCTTGCGCCCTGTTTTTAATAAAACGGGCAGCTGCTTTTGAATGTAGGGTACTCATAATCCGGCTGCTAATATTTGTACAATATGAATTGTTTTAATAGGCAATTTATCACGTTCGATTACACCCTGCATGTGCATCAGGCAAGAACTGTCAGCTCCAGTAATATATTCAGCTCCGGTGCTCATATGATCTTTTACTTTATCTTGCCCCATGCAAATCGAGACTTCGGGTTCTTCAATGGAAAACATACCTCCAAATCCACAGCATTCGTCTACACGTTTAGGTTCAAACACCTCAATCCCCTTTACAAGAGTTAGTAAATCCCTCAATTTAGAATAATAAGGAATGTTCATTTCACTGGGGGAAGAGAGATGTAATTCACGAACACCATGACAACTGTTATGAATGCTAACCTTATGAGGAAATTCTGAAGCCAAAGCTTCCACCTTTATCACATCATGTAGAAATTCACAAATGTCATAAATCTTATGGCTATTGATGCAAACATGATGAGCTTTTTCCAAGATACGTGGATGGTTTTCCTTAACAAACGCCACGCAACTGGCAGACGGGCCAACGATATAATCGTATGATTTGAACAGCCTTTCCATTCGAAGAGCCATGCGGGTGGATTCTTTTTCAAAGCCGGCATTTGCCATAGGCTGTCCACAGCAGGTTTGGTCCAATGGGTAATTGACGTCTACCCCGATTGAATCTAATAATTTATATGCAGCGATTCCAACCTCTGGATATACTGCATTGACGTAACATGGTATAAATAATCCAACTTTCATATAAGAAGAATTCTTTAAAATTGTTTCAGATAATATTAGCTCTTACACGGCTTAATGTTTCAGGAGTCATTAAGAGGTAAGATGCGATATACGATAAAGGTGCTCTTTTTATGATTTCCGGTTGATCATGCATTAAGCGACTGTATCGTTCATTCGCAGATTCAAAACGGAACATATCCATTTTTACTTGCGACAAAATTAAAGAATTCTCTAATAATCCCCTATACAATTCTTCAACTTCATGCGATTCCGCAGCTAATTGCAAAAGAGGTTTATGCGGCAAACCATAAATAATGGTGTTTTCCAAAGCTTCCACTATAAGGGTGGAAGGCTTTTGCCGCAAAAAACTCTCAATGCAGATAAAGACATCATTCTCACAAGAAAAGTGTTCTGTCAGTTGTTTCCCATTCTTATAGTAATACTGACGCACCAGCCCCTTATATATGTATCCTATCTGAGAACATACTGCTCCTTCTTCTAAGAAGTTTTCTCCTTTCTTCACTTCTGTCCGCACCAAGATAGATGCTATTTGTTGTAATGTGACTGGACTCACAGGTATAGTCTGTTCCGATAATTTACGGGCTACTTGCAATGCTGTCTCCATGTTGATTATTTTTATTATTTGTATTCTTGCCAGCTCTTAATTTGGATGTCATCTATGCTCAAGGTACAGAATGCATCGATAAAGGCGCTTGCTAGACGAGAATTTGTTATCAATGGTATGTTCAAATCTATGGATGCACGGCGAATTTTATAACCATTGTCCAATTCTCCTGCAGAAAGATCCCTTGGAATATTCACTACCATATCTATTTTCTTTTCATGCAACATTTTTAAAGCCTGAGGTTCTTTCCCGCTCTCACTTGGCCAATATACCAAAGTATTTGGCACACCGTTTTCTTCCAAAAAACGATGCGTGCCTCCTGTAGCATAAATATTATATCCTTTGTTTGCCAAAAGTTTAGCAGCATCGAGCATCGCCACTTTTTGTTTTGCCATGCCAGTTGATAATAAAATATTCTTTTTAGGGATGCGTTGCCCTACTGCCAACATGCTCTTTAGAATAGCTTCTGACACGTCATCGCCTATACAGCCCACTTCTCCCGTCGAAGCCATGTCAACGCCTAATACAGGGTCAGCTTTTTGCAAACGGTTAAAAGAGAACTGTGAGGCTTTAATGCCGACATAATCCAAGTCAAATTCATTTTTGTTGGGTTTATCAACAGGCAAGCCTAACATGATACGTGTCGCCAATTCTATAAAATTTATTTTCAAGACCTTGCTGACAAAAGGGAAACTGCGTGATGCGCGCAAATTACATTCGATTACCTTTATTTCATTTCCTTTTGCCAAGTATTGGATGTTAAAAGGGCCGGATATATTCAGCTCTTTAGCAATCTGTTTACTGATCTTCTTAATGCGCCTAACGGTTTCCACATAAAGCTTCTGTGCAGGGAACTGAATAGTAGCATCACCTGAATGAACTCCGGCGAACTCTATATGTTCGCTGATAGCATACATAATGATTTCTCCATCTTTTGCTACAGCATCCATTTCAACCTCTTTGCATTGTTCAATAAACTGGCTTACAACGACAGGATGTTTTTGTGAGACATTGGCTGCAAGTTGCAAGAAACGGACTAATTCATCTTGATTTGAACATACATTCATAGCTGCGCCGCTCA
>CALBYC010000136.1 GCA_937890135.1 uncultured Parabacteroides sp. | reverse complement strand
TTGACTCCCGCCTCACCCAGCAGTGACGCGACCTCGGTGAAACGTCCTTTCTTGTTCTCTAAAAAAATAGACAGTTGTTTTATCAGCATACGAACTCCTTTCTATACTAATTTACGATTATCCATGACATGTTTGGCCTTTCCCATGCTTCGCTCGATGCTTCTCGGCTCCACGATGCGGATATCCGGCTGAAGCCCGATGACGCTTTGTATCCTGTTGGCAATTCTCTTCTTCAACGCCAAAAGCTTGTTCATTTCATCCGTATAGTATTCCGGGCGCAATTCCACCTGGATCTGGAAGGTATCCGTATTGTTCACACGGTCAACCACAATCAGGTAATGCGCCTCGAATTCCGGCAATTCCAATATAACCGACTCGACTTGCGAAGGGAAGACATTCACGCCCCGGATAATCAGCATGTCATCGCTGCGGCCTAAAATCCTGCCCATGCGCACCATCGTACGTCCGCAGTCGCATTTATCGTATATCAAATGAGTAAGGTCCCGCGTCCGGTAACGCAGCATAGGCATGCCTTCCTTGGTCAGGGTGGTAAACACCAGCTCGCCCACCTTACCCGGTTCTACCGGCTGCAATGTCTTCGGGTCCACAATCTCCGGGAAGAAATAGTCCTCCCAAAGGTGCGTCCCGTTCTGGCATTCACATTCGCCCCCCACGCCCGGGCCACAGATTTCTGTCAGCCCATAAATATCATACGCCTTGATATTCAGCTTTTCCTGCAACTCCTTGCGCATGTTTTCCGTCCAAGGTTCAGCGCCAAATATCCCCACTTTCAGTTTGAATTCTTCCAAAGGAATGCCCGAATTGCGAATCGTCTCGGCCAAATACAAAGCATAAGAAGGAGTGCAAGCCAAAGCCTTCGCACCAAAGTCATGCATCAACTGAATCTGTTTCTGCGTGTTCCCGCTACTCATCGGAATGACCGTTCCTCCCATGTTCTCCACTCCATAGTGCAGGCCTAACCCACCCGTAAACATCCCGTATCCATACGACACTTGCACGGAATCGTTCTTTGTCAACCCGTATGCGGTCAGGCAACGGGAAACAGCCTCCTCCCAAATGCCTAAATCCTTGCGGGTGTAACCTACCACGATAGGTTTGCCGGTCGTCCCGGACGAAGCATGCAGGCGGACTATCTCCGACATGGGAACAGCCATCAAGCCAAACGGATAATTGTCCCGCAGGTCTTGCTTCACGGTAAATGGCAACTTCACGATATCGTCTATCGTCTGTATGTCTTGCGGCATCACGCCTAACTCCTGCATTTTCTTCCTGTAAAACGGAGAATTATGGTAGGCATGCTCAACAACCCTCCTCAAACGCAATCCCTGCAATTTCCGCAACTCCTCACGGTCCATACATTCTATTGTTTCATTCCAAATCATTTTATTAATCGGTATTATTATTAAGATTTATCGAAAAAGACGACCTAAAAGTAATTAGAATTTCGGTATTATGCAATATATTTCTAACTTTGACGCTGTTTTTATAAAAACAATAGTCAATTTGTCAGGTATGAATCGAAATATAATAGCTTTTTATTTGATAAAAGTGTCCAAGTGGTTCTCATTGGTGATGCCTATCATCGTTTTATTTTTCCAAGAACAGAAATTGGGACTTGAGGACATTTTCATTCTGAAAAGCGCATATTCGGTTGCCGCCGTGGCGTTGGAAATACCATCGGGGTATTTGGCCGACGTGTGGGGACGCAAACGCTGCTTGGTGCTGGGTTGCATCCTCTTCTTTTTAGGATACCTGTGCTATTCATTCACCGGGACATTCACGGCTTTCCTCGTTGCGGAACTTTTGTTAGGGAGCGGGCAAACCTTGGTAAACGGGGCTGATTCCGCCTTGTTATATGACACGGTGAAACATTATGGGCATGAAGGGGATTACTTGAAATATGAAGGACGCATAACCATGCTTGGCAATTTCTCCGAGGCATTTGCCGGTATTTTCGGTGGTTTGCTGGCTGCCGTTTCACTGCGTTATCCGTTCTATGCCCAGGCCGCGGTCTCCTTTGTCGGGATCCCTGCCGCTTGCGCCTTGCAGGAGTTCAACTCGAAAGGGCAAGTGGAGAATCCCGTCGCTGAAATCTTACGCATCGTCAAATACTCCCTGTTTACGAACCGCCATCTATGCTGCAACATCATGTTTTCCGGCATAATCGGAGCAGCTACCCTGATGATGGCATGGTTCGTTCAACCGGTGTTGATTTATTTGGCCACCCCCACATCTTGGTTCGGCATCATCTGGACGGCATTGAATGTAATCGTCGGCATCGCGGCTTTTTATTCAGACCGCATCGAACGCAAACTGGGGATGAACAAGATGAATATGTTAATCCTGTTCACCATAGTCGGGGGCTATCTCATCCTTGCCTTTAACCTGACTTACTTGGGGTTAATCATCCTGTTCTTCTTTTACATCGTGCGCGGACTGGCCACTCCTATCCTAAAAGGATACATCAACCAACTGACTTTTTCCGAAATGCGAGCGACCGTCCTCTCCATCCGGAACTTCATCATTCGCCTCATGTTTGCCGCAGCGGCCCCATTTGTCGGCTGGCTGAATGATATATGCTCCCTGAAAACCGCCTTGCTGACAACCGGCATCATCGTTTTTGTCCCAGGGCTCATTTTCCTGCTCTTAAGCCTGAAAAAAGATTGACCTGCCTGCCCGTTTTTTCATCGATTATTCCGAATGATACCGGAAAAATTGTTACTTTTGTACTTCAAACATTTAATTATCACGTATGAGACCATTGATTGCTCCCTCGTTGCTTTCGGCGAACTTCTTGAATTTGCAACGGGATGTGGAAATGATTAACAACAGCGAGGCAGACTGGCTTCACTTGGACATAATGGATGGCGTATTTATCCCTAATATATCTTTCGGGTTTCCAGTATTGGCCGATTTAAAAAAAGTATGCAAAAAGAAATTGGATGTCCACTTGATGATAGTCGAACCTCAAAAGTTCATCCACGAAGTGGCTGCACTGGGCGCTTACATGATGAACGTGCATTATGAGGCATGCACCCACCTACACCGGGTCATCACTGCCATCAAAGAGGCGGGGATGAAAGCCGGGGTCACATTGAACCCGCATACTCCTGTCGTCCTGTTGGAAGATATCATCCAAGACTTGGACATGGTTCTCCTGATGTCGGTCAATCCAGGCTACGGCGGACAAAAGTTCATCACGCATACATTGGACAAAACCAAAGCATTAAGAGAAATGATAGACCGGAAAGGATTAAAGACATTGATAGAAATAGACGGCGGAGTAAACCTGCAAACAGGGAAGCAGCTGCTGGATGCCGGGGCAGACGTGCTGGTCGCAGGCAGTTTTGTCTTTAATTCCCCCGATCCCATACAAACTATCCATGAATTAAAAACATTGTAAAACACAAATAATAATCCTATATTTTATGATAAAACAGCAACTCATTTCTTGGTTGGGAATCTTCATTGGTTGCACAATCATGGCAGCCGGGTTCGTCTTTTTCATCAACCCATACAACATTGTGCCGGGAGGGGTATACGGTGCCAGCATTGTCCTTCATAACCTGTTCCCGTCCATACAGGTCGGTACGTTCGGATATATGTTCGATATTCCCTTATTAATCCTATCCGTCGTATTGTTGGGGTCGAAACTGGGAGGACGCACCATCGCTGCGGCGCTCAGCACTCCCTTTATCATGAATGCCCTGTCCTATTTTGCCTACCCGACAAAAGAAGCATTGGAGAACTTGGATCCTGCCCTGTTGTTAGGCGGGACATTGGACATGACAGACCACCTGATGCTGACGACCCTCTTCGGCTCAGCCGTTATCGGCATCGGCCAAGGCATCGTAGTTCGCAACCAGGCGACGACCGGAGGCAGCGACATCGTCGCCATGATTATCCAGAAATATGCCCATATCAAGTTCTCCACGGCCATTTTACTGGTTGATGCCGTAGTCGTCTGCTTCGGATTAGTGGTCATCGGGTTTGGCGTGGGGAACGCAGACAATACGACCACGCCATCCTGCTTGCTTTCCCTTTACTCGCTGATTGCCATTTATGTTAGTTCACGCATATTGGCCCGAGTCATCAATGGGGCAAAGAACGACAAGCTGATTTTTATCATCAGTGACAAAAAACTGCATGAACTCCATGAATATATCTTGAAGGATCTGGACAGGACAGCCACTTGCATCAAAAGCAGCGGGTTATACAGCGGCAGCGAAAAAGAAATGATTTTCCTTGTCGTCAGCTACAAGGAGGTCGCCGGGATAAAGCAAACCATCAAACAGGTCGATCCGAAAGCGTTCGTCATAGTCACGGATGCCTATGACACCTTTGGGGAAGGCTGGAAACAGTTGCCGGACAAAGGAGAAGTCCAACCGGAATGACAAATTTCATATAATACACAAAACAGGTGCCGGTGGTCAAACGGACTGTTCGCCAGGCCGCCCAAACCTGTCATTATCTTTCACAAAACAGAACCTCTATGGAAAATGAATTAAGGAAAAGGCCTTATAGCCGTATCCTTATCCTTTGGATAACAGGTATTTGCTTGGCGGCGTATGTCCCGGGGCATATAGCCATCCCGTCCGTCATCGCCCTATGTCTCTCAGGGATACTCCTTCTGTCCCTGAGCAAACTATCCCGCCGCAAGTATCTGCCCTACGAACGAAGGGGAGACTGGGGCATAATCTTTTCGTCCCTCTTCCTGATGCTCGCCTTCGAATATGTGTATTTCCGATTCCGAATGCCTTCCTTCCACCATTCGTCCCCCCTGCTGTCTCTCTGCCGGGAATGGCAATTGGAATTATTAAGCACCTTCGACAGCCTGCCTTTGTCCGATTCGGAAAAGAGCATATTGGGGGCCATCTGTTACGGGTACAGGCAAAACCTCGGGACGGAGATGCGACATCAGTTTTCCATGGCAGGAGCTGCCCATATCCTGGCCGTTAGCGGTTTCCATGTCGGCGTTGTATATTCTCTTTTACGGACAATAGGGAAACAACCTCCTTTTTCTCTCTTGCCTGCCCCTGTCATACAAATAGCGTCGTTGGCATTTATTTGGCTCTTTGCCGCCATAACCGGATTGGCGCCGTCGGCAATACGGGCAACCTCCATGCTGTCCCTCGTCATCATTGCCAGAATCTTCGACCGGAGGAAAGAACGTTTCAATATAGTTTGGGCTTCCGCCTTTTGGATGCTGGTATACAACCCATCCTATCTTTTCGACCTGGGTTTCGAACTAAGCTACGCAGCCGTCCTGTCCATTCTTTTTTTCTATCCCAGAATCAACAAATGGCTGCATCTGGAAAAGCTGTTCAATCCCGTCGTCCGAACCGCCTGGCAATGGTTTGCCATCGCACTGGCAGCACAAATCGGGACATTCCCTTTATGCTTCTATTACTTTGGGGAAATATCGTCGGCATCCCTCCTCTCGGCACTGCCTATCACGCTATTCGCCACATTACTGATCCCTCTCTCCTTACTTTGGAGTGTACTATCTCTATGGGGATGCGGTTTCCCCCTTTTGTCTTCCTGCATAACCGGGCTGACCCACGGCTTTTTGGAAACAATAGAGCGGATGGCAAACTTGCCCCCTCTGCGCCTCCATTGTTCCTATTCGATTTGGCTTTCCCCTTTATTTTATTTAGTTATCATAGGTTTATGTGTTTACATAAAAAAGCAGGAAAACAGGTGCCAAGGCGGTGGAATATTCTAAGTATGCGCCGCCTGATGCGTTCGAGCAATGAAGGGCGCAAAGAATTATCCATCAACAGGACGACGCTTTCCGTTTTGCAATCATCCGCTCAAAGGGAACAAATCGTCACCTCCAGTCTTATGATTCACCGCACGCAAAGTGTCAAAAATTTGGACAGAGGTGTCAAAAATTTGGACACTTACCAAACAGAAATAAAATCATATATGTCTATCATACAGCTACATACAAATTTGGCACGATATTTGGATGAAGTAAAGCATAAAACAATAAATGTAAGATAACATGAATCCTCTTTTCAGAAATTTAAGGAGCATTGTAAGGCGATACAAACTGGCCGTACTCCTTAACATCATTGGACTGGCAGCCGCTTTTGCTGCTTTCATCATCATTTTGATGCAAATTCGCTTCGAGAGTGGATTTGAATCCTGCCATCCCAATGCCTCACGGATTTACCGCGTGGAGTTGGTGACGGACAATTGGAGCACCCCTATCCTGGTACGTCCCTTCGTTTATAGCATCATACACGCTTCTCCTTTAATCGAGACCGGGACAATATTGAATCCTTATAGCCCAAACATGTATATCACGGTTGATGCGGACAATAAGGAAACCGGATTCAAAGAGCAAATCATGACCTGCTATCCGGAAATTACGGACATGTTCAACTTCCAAATGGTGGAAGGGAACAAAAATTGCCTGAAAGAAAATAATCAACTGCTTCTCCCGGAAAGCTTGGCTCGCAAGTTTTTCGGTAAGGAACCTGCGGTAGGCAAACAGATCAACATTAAGGACGGCAACATATGGACAAAAGGGGAATACAAGTACCTGGTCGTGGGAGGTGTGTATAAAGATTTTCCAGGGAACACCCAACTCAACAACACAATATACACTGCCATGGGGGATGACCGCACAAAAGATGATTGGAACAGCAGCAACTATTACTGTTACGTCATGCTGAAACCCGGCGTGACCCCGAGGCAAGTCGAAGAGAATTTCAATAGTTCGTTTGATTTCAAACAGCTAAATTGGTTAGAAGGAAACGCAAGCATCACGCTAAAATCAATCTCTTCACTCTACTACTTGAACGAATCTCCGGATGGGCAAATCATGAAAGGTGGAGACCGGCAAACGACTTACCTGCTTATCGGCATTGCCTTTTTGGTCATCGTCATTGCCTGCATCAACTTCACCAATATCTATCTGGCTTTGGTGCCTATCCGGATCCGCAGCATCAACACCCAAAAGGTATTAGGAAACAGCAACAGCCACTTGCGCCTGACCTTGGTAGCAGAAGCCATGCTGACTGCATTCCTTGCCTACTTGTTAAGTTTAGCGATAGTCTTTAACTTACAAGAATTTCACATGTTGGATTTCGTCAAAGCCGACATCCGTTTCAGTTCACACGTGCCTTTGCTGATAGAAGTGGGGATGTTATCATTGTTGGTCGGAATGATCGCGGGATCATATCCCTCTTTTTATGCGACCTCGTTTGCCCCCGCCCTTGTGTTAAAGGGCTCTTTCGGATTATCCCATGCCGGCAGGAAATTACGTGCAGTTCTGATATCCATCCAGTTCATCATCTCCATGATATTGATTATCTGCACAAGCTTTGTCTACTTGCAGAATCATTATATGCGCCATACCAATCACGGTTTCGACACAGACCAGATAGCCGTAGTGGAATTGGAATATAGCCTACTCAGCAAACACAAGGATGCCTACGTTGAACAGCTCAAGTCCTATCCTGAAATAGAAGATGTATGCTTCTCTTCACAAATCATGGGAGAAAGAGACGGATACATGACTTGGAGTCTGGGTTATAAAGAGCAACGATACACAGTAGAGGCGTACCCGGTCAGCTGGAACTTTTTCAAAGTGATGGGCATCAAAGTAGTAGAAGGAAACATGCCTACCGAAGCAGACGAGAAAGGAAATGACTTGATATTCTATGGTTTCAAAAGTTTGCAGGAAGCCATTCACGCAGAAACCGGTGACCAGGTAGAGCGTACATTTTCAAAAAGTTATGACAGAGCCTACTTTGCCGGTTTTACGGAAAACGTCCAGTTCTCGTCCGCCAGGTTGAAAAAAGAGGCTGCCGTATTTGTCATTAACGACAAACACAATTATAAAGGGGTATCGTACATCCGCCTCAAAAAAGGTGCAGACTTCGGGCAAGCGGTAAAACATATCCAGCAGGTCGTTGCCAATATCGACCCGTCTTATCCGACCGACATCAAGTTCTACGACAAGATATTCGACCATCTCTACCAGCAGGAAGAGAACATGAAACAAATGATTACCCTCTTCAGTGCCCTCGCCATCCTCCTGTCCTTGGTGGGTGTATTCAGCTTGGTTATGTTTGAAGCCGCTTACCGCCGCAAAGAGATTGGCATACGCCGCGTGATGGGTTCAAGCATACAGGAAATACTCATGTTGTTGAGCAAAACCTACATCTACATCATCTTGGCTTGTTTCGTGATTGCCGTTCCCATTGCTTATTATGGTGTAAGCAAATGGTTGGAAAACTTCGCCGTCAAAACCCCTATTTACCTTTGGGTTTACCTGGCAGCCTTGGCAATAGTGCTGCTTGTCACGCTGGCTACAGTCGTTTTCCAAAGTTGGCGTGCCGCCACCTGCAATCCGGTAGACAGCATCCGGAACGAATAGACAAAGGAAAGGTATGTGTCAAAAATTTGGACAGAGGTGTCAAAAATTTGGACACTTCCTCTCAAGGACAAATAACATACATCGCTATTTATCAATACAATACGATTATGGCATGATATTTGAATTAAGCTTTGTACGAAAGATAAAAAATACAAAACAGTAAACAATAAATTAAACAATTACAATTATGATCAAGATTGAGAATTTATGCAAGACATTCCGTACGGAAGAAGTTGAAACCATAGCGTTGAACAATGTAAATCTGGTAGTTAAGGACAAAGAGTTTGTCGCCATCATGGGACCGTCCGGATGTGGCAAGTCCACGCTTCTGAATATCTTGGGCCTATTGGACAACCCGACATCCGGGAATTATTACTTGGGCGACCAAGAAGTAGGCCATTTGAAAGAGAAAGAGCGTACCCAAGTGCGCAAAGGCAACATCGGTTTCGTCTTCCAAAGCTTCAACCTGATAGACGAGCTGAATGTGTTTGAGAATGTCGAGCTGCCCCTCACCTACCTGAACATCAAAGCGGAGGAGAGGAAAAAACGTGTCACTGAAATCTTGCAGCGCATGAATATCAGCCACCGCGCCCAACATTTCCCGCAACAGCTGTCAGGAGGTCAGCAACAACGTGTCGCCATTGCCCGCGCTGTCGTATCCAACCCTAAGATTATCTTGGCCGATGAACCAACCGGAAACTTGGATTCCAAGAACGGAGCAGAAGTGATGCAACTGCTGACCGAATTGAACAACGAGGGAACAACCATCGTCATGGTGACCCACTCCCAGCACGATGCCGGCTTCGCACACCGAATCATCAACCTGTTCGACGGCCAGATTGTTAGTTCCGTGCAGGGATATATCTAATGCTCATCTAATATTCATGCACTATCACTATGAGACTAATCATTCGAAACTTCATCCGTATCTTCCAGCGTTTCCGGTTGGCGATGGCACTGAACATCCTGGGGCTTTCCATTGCGTTCGTGGCATTCATGCTATTGACCATGCAATGGACTTATGACCGGGAGTTCGACACGCACGACCCCAATGCGGATTATATCTACCGCGTCAATGTGGATGGAGAAGAAAGGGGGGAAATGGCAATCGTCAGCCGTCCGTTGGCTGAAGCCATCGACCAAAGTTCCCCTCATATCTTAGCGGGATGCATCCTAAACACATCCAGTTCCGAGCAGGCTTTTACCATAGGTGAAGAAGAAAACCAACCCTCTTTCTCCTATGAAAAAATCTCAGTATCGCCCAGCATAACGAAAGTATTCCATTTTGAGATGACGGAAGGGGATGCCGATGCTTTGGAGATAGACAATAACGTCTTGGTCCCCGAAAGCTTTGCCAGGTTATGGTTTCCGGACAAGCCGGCTACCGGGCAAACCATCACAACATATGGCACCCACTATAAAATAGGAGGAGTGTACAAAGACTTCCCGGAAAACAACACGCTGAAGAATGTCATATACTTCTCCATAGGGAACGATAACAAAAATGTATGGAATAATTGGAGCTACAACTATTACATCCGCACGGACATCAAAAACCAAGTGGAAGAAGTCGACGCACTCATCCGATCCGCCTTGGAGAAGGACGAAATAAAACAAAACAGAAGCGAAGTCCGATTGTTTGTGCATCCGTTGAAGGAATTGCATAGCAGCGCCCCGGTCCTCTACGACTCGGTTCCACGAACCAGCCGCCAGATGATGCTTGTGATCATCTCGATTGCCATCGTCATCCTGCTGATTGCCACCATCAACTTCACCAACTTCAGCATCGCCATCTCCCCTTTGCGCATCAAGAATGTCAATACGCAAAAGGTGTTCGGGGCAACGACCGGCAGGCTACGGATGGATTTGCTTGTCGAATCCATCATCATCGGATTGCTTTCGTTCGGCATTGGAATCCTAATCCTATGGATATTGCAAGACACGCCGATAACCCATTTGTTCAAAGCCGACATCCGTATCACCGCCCATCCCCTGCTGCTGGTTTGCACGGCAGGCGCAGCCATCTTGATCGGTTTGTGCGCGGCCGCTTACCCCGCCTACTACACCACCTCCTTCCCGCCCGCTTTGGCCTTGAAGGGAGCGTACGGCATTTCTCCGAAAGGAAAGGCGATGCGCCGTGTCTTGGTCGGATTCCAGTTCATAGCCTCTTTTTCATTGATTGTGGCTGCGATGTTCATGTATTTGCAGAACCGCTACACGCATACCACCTCGTTAGGTTTTGACAAAGAACAGTTGATTGTTTCGGATTTGGATGGTTGCGCGAAGAAATACAAGGTGTTTGAAGAACAGGTCAAACGCCACCCGGAAATTGAAGACGTCACCTTTGCCAATATGGAATTGTGCAACAAGAACGACATCTACATGAATTGGGGACGAATGCTAAAAGACAAGAGCATCTACTACGATGTGCTGGAAGTTTCACCGTCTTTTCCGAGGGTGATGGGAATCAAGCCCATCGAAGGGAGAGATTTCAGGGATGAGGACGAGAATACCCGGCACGGAGTCTACCTTTTCAACGAGACGGCCGCCAAGAAATACGACTTAAAAATCGGTGATGCCATCGACAGCACCCAAATAGTCGGCATTGTCCCCGATTTCATCTATTACAGCATGCACAAAGCTACCCCGCCGGCAGCCATGCTGATATGGGGGAAGGTAAAATGGGACTATGAGAACTGGGATGCGAACGGACGCGGTTACGCAATGGCTTATGTCAAGACGAAAGCGGGGGCCGACCTGCACAAAGCGATGAAAGCGGTTCAAGCGGAAGTGGACGCTCTTTCCCCGAAATTCTCCCATGATGTCCGGTTCTTCGATTCCGTCCTTGACCAACTATACAAGAATGACCAACAACTGACGACCATCATCACCCTCTTCAGCCTGCTGGCGGTCTTCATCTCCATCGTCGGAGTCTTCGGATTAGTCGTCTTTGACAGCGAATACAAACGGAAGGAAATCGGGATACGCAAGGTTATGGGGGCTACCACGCCGCAGATTCTGGTGATGCTCAACAAAGGGTATGCCTGGACGTTGCTTGTCTGCTTCTGCATATCCATGCCTATCGCCTATTATGGAGTCAGCAGCTGGTTGGAGAACTTTGCCTACAAGATTCCTATCTATTGGTGGGTCTTCCCCATCGCCTTAGTGATCGTCGGTTCGATTACCCTGCTGACCGTCACCTACCAAAGCTGGCATGCGGCGAACGAGAATCCGGTCAATAGCATCAAGAGCGAATAAGACACGAAGCACTTTAATATGAACAAGGCAAAAAGAGGGAACGACATCAACTACATGTTCCTTCTTTTGCCTAATATGTTTGAAAAAGACATATGGCAGAGCGTTTGTAATTGATTATCGGTGATATAAATGAACATCGGTACAAAAAAATCACTGTAATAAATAGGATGAAAAGCCATTTTGGAGAGAAGCAAAGAGGGAAATAAAAAGGTAGATTTAAGACGATGATACAACGAAAAAAAGATTTATGTATAAGAGTCTAATAGAAACTTCATTCTCACAGCTTTGTGACCAATTTATGCAACTGGTCTTTTAACCCTTTTAGAGCTGCATTCCAATAATGTCCGATGTCAGGCTCTTATACCGGCAAACGATCAAAAAGCCCCATGCAAGGAATTTCGATTTCCTTTGCATGGGGCTTTCGGTTTATACCTGCCTAATCCGGCTTACTTCATGCCGTATGCGTAGGCCTCAGCCAGAGACGAGTTGATGCCACGGTTGCTTTGCGTGATTTCGATGCGGAAGTAGCGTCCTTTCGTCGGCGGGATGGTGAAAATCTGCTCTTCGAGGATTCGTTGCATGCTGAAACTTCTCACCTTGGTCCATGTGGAGCCGTCCGTGCTGACATAGAAGTTGCCTGCCGCCACGTCGCGGAAGCTGCTGTGCTGCCTCTGCATCAAGCCGAACTGCGTGAAGGTGACAGTCTCCTTCGTGTCTACGGTCAGGATGTGCGGCAAGCTGATCGAGCTTCCGCTCCACTGCGAGTGCCAGAAGGAGTTCAGGTTGCCGTCCAAGAGACATGTGGCGATACCATTGCCCACGCCTTCGCCAGACGTCTCTTCCGTATTGGCGG
>CALBYC010000135.1 GCA_937890135.1 uncultured Parabacteroides sp. | reverse complement strand
GCCCCCCTTTGAACAAGTCATGATATCCATACGGACGGGCCACGAAATCTTGCTCCTTCCAAGGGACGACATCCAAACATATTCCGGCAGGAAGTTCGATGTGCCAATCGTTCACTGGCACGCCTGTAATCACATGCCGGTCGTTCAAAGTCCAATTCTTGCCAACCATGCTGTTTTCAATCCAAATATTTGAATTGGCAGAAGTCAGAGGCTTCCCGATCATGGCATTTTGAACAAACATAGCCGGATGAGGCTTTATCTTGCGTTGCATGATAAGACGCTGGTCCGCCACTAAATTCTGCACCGCCAAAGTGGAAGATATCAATTCCGGCGTTGTTCCATAATGGTAAAACTCCCCGCCTTGCAAGGGAAGAATCGCAACAGACAATTGATTAATAGCTTCATCAGAAACAGCAGGATGCGTTCCCAACGCACGGCCAAAATCCGAATACAAATCGTAGAACTTCCACCTTTCCCCGTCCGCACTCTTCGAACGTTCCTGCAACAAGCCTACAGCTTTGTCACTGAGCAACCAGATGCCGATATCCATCAAGAACAGATGGGTTTCTGAAAATTCCCTCAATTCTTCCAAAGACGGTTTTTGCAACATGAAGTCCAGCACATCGGGAGTTCTGCGGTCAGACACAAATACTCCATGATGTGTTGCCAAACTGGAATCCACCCATAATCCATAGCAAACCACATCGGCATCCGGTATATTTTGCAAAGGGGCGGTCGAACGAATATAAACGTCCCCGCTAGCAATCAACGTATGCAATGAACTTGGAGCACGCTCCATGATCTTCCGGTACAAAGGCAATTGCAATGAAAGCAGATTCTGGGACAAACGCTGTCCGCGCGCCCATCTGAACACAGGGATGGGGGTCAGCACCTTGCCTGACGGAGCATAAGCAGGCAACCTCCTACTCTGCCCACCGGCATGCAGCAAAATCCGCTTCCCTCGTTTCAACCAATCCTCAAAAGAGACACCGATACTTTCATTCCGCCAAGAAGACTCCAACAACCAAGTCGTCCCGCCACCAGAACCCAACCTTGCACCAACCGGATCAGATGCACAAAACCACTCGCCCGGATCAACGCCCTCCAGTTCATAAAAACTATTGACCAAATTGGGAGGCAATGATAACAATGTCTTATACATAGCATTTCTTTTATTTTCAAACCATCGAAACCCCGACAAGCACAGGTTTCAAATATGTTTTCCTCTGGATTTCATTGGAAACATACACAAAAGTAACCATAATTTATTTCTTAATCACAATTTAATAGTTACATTTGCAGACAAAGAATCCAATATCTATAAAGATGAGTTTAAAAATAATCGTATTAGCTAAACAAGTTCCAGATACACGAAATGTGGGCAAAGATGCCATGAAGGAGGACGGCACAGTGAACAGAGCTGCCCTTCCTGCTATTTTTAATCCGGAAGACTTGAACGCTTTGGAACAGGCCCTACGCCTAAATGATGCTCATCCGGGATCAACAGTCACTCTGCTGACCATGGGACCGGGACGTGCTGCAGAAATTATCCGCGAAGGATTGTATCGAGGAGCAGACAATGGTTATTTACTTTCTGACCGTGCTTTCGCAGGGGCAGATACATTGGCTACTTCATATGCGTTGTCTACTGCCATCAAGAAAATAAATGACTATGACATCATTATCGGAGGCAGACAAGCGATCGATGGGGACACCGCCCAAGTAGGCCCGCAAGTCGCAGAGAAGTTAGGGCTAAGTCAAATCACTTACGCGGAGGAGGTGCTGAATGTCGATGAAACAGCAAGAAAAGTCACGGTGAAACGCCATATCGACGGAGGGGTCGAAACGGTAGAAGGGCCATTGCCTATCGTCATTACCGTAAATGGTTCCGCTGCGCCTTGCCGCCCACGTAATGCCAAATTGATACAAAAATACAAATACGCATTGGGCAAGCAGGAGAAAAACGGAGAATTGAAGCATGCTGATTTGTATGCGGCACGCCCTTACCTGAACATCCAAGAATGGACTGTCGCAGACATCGATGGTGACCTGAAACAATGTGGCCTGTCCGGTTCTCCTACCAAAGTAAAGACTGTACAAAATATCGTATTCCAAGCAAAGGAAAGCAAAACCCTCACAGGCTCGGATGCAGATATAGAAAATTTGATTGTTGAACTATTAACCAATCATACGATTGGATAAATATAGAACACAAGGACAATGAATAATGTATTCGTATATTGTGAACTTGAAGGC
Organism: uncultured Parabacteroides sp.; assembly: GCA_937890135.1. Classification (GTDB taxonomy): domain Bacteria; phylum Bacteroidota; class Bacteroidia; order Bacteroidales; family Tannerellaceae; genus Parabacteroides. Next base: position 10,283 of record CALBYC010000135.1, on the reverse strand, counting down.
ACAACCGTCGCCGATGTAAGTTTGGAACTACTAACCAAAGGTCGGAAACTGGCAAATCAATTAGGATGCCAGTTGGAGGCCATCGTTGCCGGCAACAGCCTGGACGGTGTTGAAAAGCAGGTTTTCCCTTACGGAGTTGATAAATTGCACGTCTTTGATGCTCCGGGGCTATTCCCTTACACCACATTGCCTCACGCATCAATCCTCACCAACCTTTTCAAAGAAGAGCATCCGCAAATCTGCCTGATGGGTGCAACGGTTATCGGGCGTGACTTGGGCCCACGTGTTTCATCTGCCCTGACCAGCGGTTTGACTGCAGACTGTACCTCACTGGAAATTGGCTCCTACGAAGACAAAAAAGCAGGCAAGACCTATGAGAACCTGTTGTACCAAATTCGTCCTGCTTTTGGAGGAAACATCGTGGCAACCATCGTCAATCCGGAAAACCGCCCTCAAATGGCGACTGTACGCGAAGGCGTGATGAAAAAAGAAGCCGTTGCGAGCCACAGGGGAGAAGTCATCAGGCATGACGTGGCCAAATACGTACCAGAAACAGACTATGTCATCAAGGTAATCGACCGCCATGTCGAAAAAGCGAAACACAACCTGAAAGGCGCTCCGATCGTCATCGCCGGTGGCTATGGCATGGGGTCGAAAGAAGGCTTCGACATGTTATTCGAATTGGCAAAAGAACTACATGCGGAAGTAGGAGCCAGCCGCGCCGCGGTAGACGCCGGATTCTGCGACCATGACCGCCAAATCGGCCAAACAGGCTTGACGGTGCATCCCAAATTATACATTGCATGCGGCATTTCGGGACAGATACAGCATATCGCCGGCATGCAAGACTCTGGCATCATCATCTCTATCAACAACGATGAAAATGCCCCTATCAACGCAATCGCTGATTACATAATCAACGGTACCGTGGAAGAGGTTATTCCCAAAATGATTAAGTATTACAAGAAGAATTCGAAATAATGAATTACTATACAGATAATCCCAGCTTAAAACATCATTTGCATCATCCTTCGATGAAACGCATTGTCGAGCTGAAGGAGCGCGGCTTTGCCGATAAAGACAAATATGATTATGCTCCCCAAGATTTTGAGGATGCCATGGACAGTTATGAGAAAGTTTTGGAAATTGTCGGAGAAATCGCAGGCGAAACGATTGCCCCCAACGCAGAAGGGGTTGACCATGAAGGGCCAAGCGTGGCGAATGGGCGCGTAACTTATGCTTCCGGCACACAAGAAAACTTGAAAGCGGTACGCGAGGCCGGCTTGATGGGCATATCCATGCCTCGCCGGTATAATGGCCTTAATTTCCCAATCGTACCCTACATCATGGCTGCCGAAATCGTTTCCCGCGCTGATGCAGGCTTCGAGAATTTATGGGGACTGCAGGACTGTGCGGAAACTCTCTATGAATTTGGCAACGAAGACCAACGCCAACGTTTCTTGCCTCGCATCTGTGCCGGGGAAACCATGTCCATGGACTTGACAGAACCGGATGCCGGTTCAGACCTGCAGTCGGTTATGTTGAAGGCCACGTACAACGAAGCGGATGGCCATTGGTACTTGAACGGGGTTAAACGTTTCATAACAAACGGCGACGCCGATGTCCATTTGGTATTGGCCCGGTCCGAAGAAGGTACACGGGACGGGCGAGGACTTTCCATGTTCATTTACGACAAGAGGAACGGAGGTGTGAACGTCCGCCGTATCGAGAACAAAATGGGTATCAAAGGGTCTCCAACGTGCGAGTTGGTATTCAAAAATGCAAAAGCGGAATTATGCGGCGACCGCAAATTAGGACTTATCAAATATGTCATGGCACTGATGAACGGAGCCCGTCTCGGTATCATGGCGCAAGCCGTAGGTTTAAGCGAAGCTGCCTGCCGCGAAGCTGATGCATACGCGCAAGACCGCAAGCAGTTTGGCAAAGCCATCGAAAAGTTCCCCGCCATCTACGAAATGCTGACTTTAATGCGCGCAAAAGCCGATGCTTCACGTTCCATGCTATATGAAACATGCAGATTCGTCGATATTTATAAAGCATTGGATGACATTTCCAAAGAACGCAAATTAACGCCGGAGGAGCGTCAAGAACTCAAAAAATACAGCAAACTGGCTGACGCATTCACTCCGTTAGGGAAAGGCATGACTACCGAATATGCCAACCAGAATGCCTACGACGCCATTCAGGTCCACGGCGGTTCCGGCTTCATGAAAGACTATGCTTGCGAACGTATCTACCGCGATGCTCGCATTACGAATATATACGAAGGGACAACCCAATTGCAGGTGGTAGCAGCCATACGTCACGTGACGACCGGTACTTACCTGAACCAACTGAACGAATACGACAAAATAGAATACAAGGAGGAGTTGCAGCCTTTGCATGCAAGATTGCAAGCCATGACAAGCAAATATGCCACTTTGGTCGAAAAGGTAACTTCCACCAAGGACAACGAGTATATCGACTTCCACGCCCGCCGTTTGGTGGAGGCAGCGGCCCACTGCGTATTTGGATACTTGCTGTTGCAGGATGCGAACGTAGATGACTCTTACAGGCGTTCCGCAGAAGTTTATGTTCGTTACGGGGAGGCCGAAATAGATAAAATTCACACTTTCATAGAAAAATTTAGTCCAAAAGATTTGGATTTATACAGACATTAATACGAAATTTGCACCGCATTACAAACTTTTTAAATAATAATGTCATGTTGTTAAGTACTAAATTATCAGATGCATTCAACACACAAGTGAATGCAGAAATGTGGTCATCAAACCTTTATTTGGCAATGGCGGTTTATTTCAAAAAAGAAGGTTTAAATGGTTTTGCCAAATGGATGGAAGCTCAGTCTAAAGAAGAACTTACCCATGCCTATCAATTAATCGATTATACCATCGACCGCGGTGGCGATATCGTCATAGGCCAGGTAAATATTGTTCCGACTGCCTGGGGATCTCCTGTAGAAGTATTCGAGCATGTCTACAAGCACGAAAAGTACGTATCTGAATTGATTGACAAGTTGGTCGACCTCGCCGAAGAGGAAAAAGACCATGCGACAAGCGATTTCTTATACGGATTCGTTCGTGAACAGGTTGAAGAAGAATCTACAGCGAAAAACATTCTGAATGATTTGAAAAACTATGGTGATCATCACTATGGCATTCTCGACCACCAATTAGGTAAAAGAGAATAATTGCTGATAGCATAGGCAACTATTAAAAAAGTTTTGTTGTGCCGGTGAGGTTTATTCCTTTTCCGGCACAACTTTTTTAGTCCTTTCCGAATCTCTTTATCAAAATATACGGGTTGATCCGTAAATAACCCCCCGCCGAGAAACTCGTGGCGTAAGGCTTTGGCACCGATTCCCCGGTAGCGAGGCTCTTGCGGCCTTTCAAATGGCAGTAAATGTCCAAATCGGCTCCCACCGCGAAAGCGTCGGCAAAGGGATAGGTATATTCCAAACCGCCACACACCATCTGGGGCGAATGGAACACCGTCCCTTCATCTTGCAAGGAAATAGCATTATAAAAAGGGCTCCCCGCCAATGACACGAACTTGTCGCACCGCCAATATGAGACTTTTGCTCGAAGCCGGCGGCAATCGGCATACAATTTCACATGGCTCCCCCATCCTGTGTCAAACGGCCACAAATGTCCCGCTTGCTGATAGGAAAACACGGCATCGGCTTCCGCACCCACCTTGCTAATCAAAGCATGTCCCGTATTCCAGACCGCCCCTATGCCAACGGCGCCATTCACCAATGTCTGAACAGAATTGGCATAAATCGTATCAATCTCCCCGCCCCGATGCTGGGCCATCAATTGCAAAGGAAGATAGAAAGCCATATTGGAAGAAGGGTCGTTCAAGTTGGTTTTGGAAGAAAGTCCCACGATAAATGCTTCTTGGTGGGTATCCTCCCTGAATATGAAACTTTGCCAATTCGCCCACACGTCCAAGAAAAAACGGGATGACCGGTAAAGGATTTGCACGCCGGCCTCCGGGTCGGCCATCAAATTCATCTCCGGGTTATAAAGAGGTTCGATCAGCTGATGATTGGCGGCACCATGGATATCCCCCAAGACCAAGCTGAAATGTTCAGACAGATCCACCTGGGCACGGAACCACGGCAAGGCATGGAAGCCTTTCTGGTACTGGCTCCCACTCCACTTTTCTATGTCATGATAGGCATAACAAGGGTATTTGTTCGCTCCCCAGTAACGAAGCAAATGTGCTCCCAATTCCAATTTCACGTTCTTCAGGGGATAATACACGAATTTCGGCTGGACCCAGAATCCCGGCAGCGTATACCCTTTTTGAAAACCACCGGCAAACTCGTCATCCTTGAAGAAGCTGATGTTGTCTAATTCGAAACCCAATTCAGCCACTCTCGCCGTATCCACCTTCGTGGACGATTGGAACACGGATTCATTGATTTGGGCAGCCGCGCCCCACGTAGTAATCCCAGTCAGACAAAACCAACAAAAAAACTTCCTCATTTCCTTTATACAGACATGTCCAAGGGGCACGCACAAACCTTTCGTCGCCCGCGCCCCTCGCAAGTTATCCCCATCAATGCCGCGGATTCGCTTCACGGATGACCAAAGAACGGCCTTCGTATTCAGCACCCGATAGTTCCTTGATGGCATTTTGCGCTTCAGCCGCGTTGGGCATTTCGGCAAAAGCAAAACCTTTTGAACGGTTAGTCTCCCTGTCTTTAATTATTTTCACAGAGTCAACAGTCCCATACTCTTCCAGAATCTGTTGCAATTCAGGCTCTTTTACCCGATAATTCAGGTTTCCAATGTAAATATTCATACACCAAAATAAATAAGTAAATAATCTCAAACATAAGGATATTTAATGTAAGGTCTATTTCCACAAGTTTATAAATTCATTGCTGAGATTATAATACCAGGAGAGAAAGAACTAAAAAGAAAGTAACCCATGTTTCTATCGCAAAGGAAATCATATTTTTTGAATATACAAATCTTTTCCCCCTAAATCTGCGGCTAAACCCGGCAAAGCCTCGAGCATGGACGCAAAAGGCCGTCGACATCACAGAAAAAGGACACGTCCGCTTCGCACGACGATGCCGATGATTCCTTCAAACCATCGGCATCGTTCTATCCTGTCGCCTCAGCCATTGGCCGCCACGTCCCCCATGCCGGAAGTCATAAGCCGGCGGCCTTCGCTTCCTCCCAGAGCGAATCCATTTCCGCCAATGTCATGTCCTTCAAGTCCATGCCTTTTTGTTTGGCATGCTCTTCCAAATAGTTGAAACGGCGGATGAACTTTTGATTGGTGCGTTCCAGAGCATTGTCCGGGTTGATCTTGTATAAACGGGCCGCATTTATCAAGCTAAAGAACAAATCGCCGAACTCGGCTTCCATTTTGTCAGCGTCCATCCGGTCGATTTCCACCTTCAACTCGTCAAATTCTTCTTTTACCTTGTCCCAAACTTGTGCACGCTCCTCCCAGTCAAACCCCGCATTTCGGACTTTGTCCTGTATGCGATGGGCTTTTACCACCGAAGGGAGGGAAGCGGGCACACCCGCCAACACGGTTTTGTTGCCTCCCTTTTCTTTCAGCTTCAGCTGTTCCCAGTTCTGTTCCACCTTGCCGGCCGTTTCCGCCTCGGCAGTGCCGAACACATGCGGGTGCCTGTAAATCAATTTGTCACACAAGGCATCGCAAACATCCTTTATGTCGAAAGCGCCTTTTTCCTCTCCTATTTTCGCATAAAAAACGATATGGAGCAACAGATCCCCCAGCTCCTTCTTGATGTCGCCGTTGTCCTGCCTCATCAACGCATCGCATAACTCATACGTCTCTTCAATCGTATTCGTGCGCAGGCTTTCATTCGTTTGCTTTCTGTCCCAAGGGCATTTCACCCTCAGCTCGTCCAATATGTCCAAAAGACGTCCAAAAGCTTCCATCTTCTCTGCTTTCGTACTGTTCATCGTTCACCTCCTTGTTTGTTCCGGAATTCAGTTAATCCTTTATTCAAGAATTGAATATATTTGTTTACATCTTCGTTGAAAGCATAGGACGGGGCCAAAGGTTTGCCGTCGCCGTCCAAAAGCACGTAAAACGGCTGCGCGTTGGCACCGAACTTGCTACGTTGCAAATAGCTCCACTTGTCGCCGACGGTACGCAACACACGAGCCTTCCCGTTCTCGACGATTTCAACAGGGGAAGGCAATTTGCTCTTGTCGTCCACCATCAATGTTATCAGCACGTAATCCTTTTCCAGGATGTCTTTGACCCGCGCGTCGGTCCACACCGAAGCCTCCATCTTGCGGCAGTTGACGCAACCATAGCCGGAAAAGTCTATCATGACCGGCTTGTTGTTTCTCTTCGCATATTCCATGCCTGCTTCATAATCCGTGAAAGCGGCATGGACTTCATTGTCGTACAGGCTAAAGTCTTGCGTATACAAAGGTGGCGCAAACGCACTGATTGCCTTCAACGGCGCGCCCCATAATCCGGGTATCATATAGACAGAAAAACCGAATGACAAAATGGCCATGAACAAACGGGGCACGGAGACATACTTCAGCTCGCTGTCATGGCTGAAACGGATCTTGCCCAACAAGTAGCAACCCAACAGAGCGAATATGACAATCCATAGCACGACAAAGACCTCCCTGTCCAACAATCGCCAGCCGTATGCAAGGTCGGCAACGGAAAGGAACTTTAACGCCAAGGCCAATTCCAAAAATCCCAGCACAACTTTCACCGAATTGAGCCAGCCCCCGGATTTGGGCATACTCTGAAGCATGTTCGGGAAAACGGCAAAGAAACTGAAAGGAATGGACAAAGCCAAGGCAAAACCGAACATGCCGATGGCCGGGCCAACTTTCGAACCCATCGAGGCCGCTTGAACCAACAACGTACCAATAATCGGGCCAGTGCAAGAGAATGAGACCAGCACCAACGTGAAAGACATGAAAAATATGCTGATTATCCCCGTGGTGGTATCCGCTTTCATATCCAGCTTGTTCGTCCAGGACGATGGGAGGACGATTTCAAACGCGCCCAAGAATGAAACGGCGAACAAGACCAATAACAAGAAAAAGATGATATTGAACACAGCGTTCGTTGACAAATCATTCAAGGCACTCGCGCCGAATATGCCCGTGATGAGCAAGCCCAATGCCAAATATATCACAATGATGGAGATTCCATACGTCAGGGCATCGCGGATGGCTTTCTTCCGGTCCTTCGTCCTTTTCAAGAAAAAGCTGACCGTCATCGGGATCATAGGCCAAACGCACGGAGTGAGCAATGCTACCAGCCCCCCTACGAATCCGGCAAAAAAGATAAACAGCCAACCGGTTTCCGCCGCAGAGACGGTGGTATCCCCGAAAGCCTTCAATTCGTCAACGACAGGCTTCCATAAGTCCGAACCGGCGAAAGGGGCTTTCGTGGCAACAGGAACAGCGCTCACGTTTTGTTTGACGGCGGGCACGGTTTCCGGTTCTTGTACATCCCGTACCTCCTCTTCAGCCAGATTTTCCACCGGCATCTCATTTTTCTTGGCCAAAGCTTGCAAGGTCTTTTCCACATTTATATTGGTATGGTTGAACGAGAAGGACTCCTTCTCCGGCGGAAGGCAGTTTTCATCGTTGCAAGCCATATACTCGACATAGCCATCCACCTTGAAGGCCTTAGGATCGGTTATCTCGATTTGTTGGGAAAAGGACACCTCCTGGGCGTACCAGCTCAAGTTCATCTCGAACTGTTCATCGTAGACAGTCGTAGCTTTTTTCGAAGGGACGGGCGAGCCCAAGGCCTTGGCCCCTTTTAAGGTTTCAAAGTTAAAAGAAGTGGGAATAGGCCCTCCGTCAGGCAAATTCATGTCATACAGATGCCATCCTTTTTCCAACTTGGCAGAAAACAGCAGGGTCTTCACGGAGCTATCCGAATCATCCAGCGTGATTTTCCATTTGACCGGAGTCAGAATTTGTGCTTCGGCTGCCCAGGCTATCAAGACGAGCAGCACCAACGATAGAATTTTCTTCATTTGATCAATTTGCTTTATTACCAGTTTTTACTTACTAACGATTTAAAGGAATCGGGAATCCGCGTATCAAAACGCATCTCCTCACCTGTCTCAGGATGGATAAAACAGAGCCGCTGCGCATGGAGCATCAGCCGGCCTGTGGGATTTGTTTCCGCACCGTATTTGTAATCTCCCGCTATCGGATGCCCGATATATTCCATCTGGGCACGGATCTGGTTCTTCCGTCCGGTTTCCAAGTTCAATTCCAAAAGGGAATATTTGTCGTTCGACCGCAATACATCATAACGAGTTATCGCCTCTTTCCCTCCTTCAGGAACGACATAGACACGAGCCTCGGCGTTCTCCTTCAAATTCGTCGTCAGCACATCGGAACTCTTTTCCGGCTTGCCTTCCACGACAGCCACATAGGTGCGTTCTGTGATCATTTCATTCCAGTTGCCCTGCATTTTCTCCTGGACTGCACGGCTCTTGGCAAACATCATCAGCCCGGAAGTGTCACGGTCCAGACGATGCAGTACAAACAATTTATTGCGCGGGTCACTTTCTTCAGGTAATCACTGAGAATGTGATAGGCAGTACGTTCGTGCACACGTTCCGTTCCCACCGACAGCAGGCCCTCGCGTTTATTCACGACGATGACGGCGTTGTCTTCGTAAATAATATTCAGCAACCTGTTATTGAATGCCACATTGCCACGGGCATAACCGACCATTACTTTGTCGTCCGGTTGTATAGGAGTGTCAAATTGTGTTACTATCCGGTCATTCACATAAATTTGTCCATGGCTTAAAAGAGATTTGATGGCGCTTTTGCTTCTATCGTTCAATGCTTCGAACAAAAAGGGGAGCAAAGTTGTTTCTTTCTCCACTCGAAGGTATTGCCCTCGCGGCTGGTTTTCTTGACGTTTTCTTCGTATCGCGTTATTATTCCTGCTCATAATTGCTTCTATTGTATCATCCTGCAAAGATAGGACTATTTTTTGCAATTGCGGAAAATATTCCATTTCTTTGTCCCTGGATAATCATAACTTATAATACCGTATCGACATGAAACGTTTTTGCCAAACATTGGACTTGAAGGACGACCCGGAGCTCATCGAGCAGTATTGCTATTGGCATCGGCATATATGGAAAGAAATCCCGCTTGGCATTCGTGCCGTAGGCATCCTTGACATGGAAATATACCGTTTAGGGACTCGCCTCTTTATGATTGTAGAAACCCCGGACGATTTTAATTGGGATGAAGCATTCGCCCGGCTGGCGACGATGGACAGGCAGGCCGAATGGGAAGAATTTGTCGGGCGATTCCAAAGGTGCGCCCCGGACGCTTCTTCCGCTGACAAATGGCAATTGATGGAACAGGTTTTCAAGCTTCCTTGAAAACAGGCAAGCCCTTGCCCGGGGGCGGGCAAGGGCGCATGACGGATTAATTGTTGATGATTTTCAACAGTTCATCCAGCCTGGGCGCGATGATGATTTCCGTACGGCGGTTCTTGCTCCTGCCGTCCGCCGAACCATTGTCCGCCACCGGCATGAACTCGCCCCTGCCCGAAGGTTCGATCTGCAACGGGCTGACTCCGTATTCAGTGGTCAAAATGCGGACGACGGATGTGGCACGTATCACGCTCAAATCCCAGTTGTCGGCAAAACGAGCCGTGTGGATGGGCTTGGAATCCGTGTGTCCTTCAATGTTGACATCCACATCCTTTTGTTGGTTCAGCACCTCCGCCAGCTTCGCCAAAGCCTCTTTGCCCCGTTTGTCTACCGTGGCACTTCCCGACTGGAAGAGAAGCTTGTCGGACAACGCCACATATATCTTGCCATTCTCTTCACGTACGCTCAGCTCGTCGCTGCTGAACCCCATCAACGCCTCCTTCACTCCTTTCAATATGTTCTGGACTTTGTCGTTCAGCGAGTTCATCATATCCTGGAGTTGATTGATAGTCTTCTCCCTTTCATCCAGTTCCTGCATTTTCTTTGTCAGCAGCTCGTTCAATTTGTCCTGCTCTCCCATATTCGTGCTAAGCATCTCCTTGTAGCTGCGGATATTCCGCCGCATGTCAGCCGTGTCACGCTTCAGCTGCGCCAAAAGCCCGTTCAACGTGTCGTTTTCATCACGGCTGTCGATCAGCTGCTTTTTCAATTCGGCTTCGCGGGCCAAGGCGTCCAATCGGCCGTTCTCGGCCAACAGATATTTCTTTTTCGTAACACAAGACGATGTCCCCATCATCAGGAGAGCC